>DASUZC010000101.1:0-2529 GCA_036377095.1 Gemmatimonadaceae bacterium | reverse complement strand
CGCCCGCATCCGCGACAACGGACGCGATGGATTCTACCTCGGCGAGACCGCGCGCTTGCTGGCAGATGACATGAAGCGGAATGGCGGACTCATCACGATGGAAGATCTCGCGCGCTATCAGGCAAAGGAGCGCGCCCCGATCCGCGGCAATTATCGCGGCTACGAAATCATCTCGAGGGGGCCGCCGAGCTCGGGTGGGATCGCGCTGGTGGAGATGCTCAACATCCTCGAGGGGTATGATCTCGCCGCCGATGGTCACAACTCGCCGAAGTATGTCCATTTAGTCGCCGAAGCGATGCGACGCGCATTTGTGGATCGCGCGCGGTACGTTGGCGATCCTGACTTCGTCGAGACGCCGGTGGATCGTCTTACGTCCAAGTCTTACGCTGCGGAGTTGAGGCGGACGATCAACGACGCGCGCGCAACGGTATCAACGCCAGCGCAGATCGCCCAGGGATTCGAGAGCAGCGAGACGACGCACTATTCAGTTGTAGATGCAAACGGGATGGCTGTCTCCGTGACCTACACCCTTGAATTCGGATACGGACTCGGCGCAGTCGTGCCCGGTGCCGGATTTCTTCTTAACAACGAGATGGGGGATTTCAACGCGCGATCAGGCCTTACTGATTCAACTGGTTTGATCGGCACCCCCGCGAATCTGGCGCTGCCGGGCAAACGAATGCTGTCGAGCATGACGCCCAGTATCGTCGCCAGGAGCGGTCAGGTGGTGGCGGTGGTCGGCAGTCCCGGCGGACGCACAATCATTAATACGGTGCTGCAGGTGATCCTGAACCAGATCGACTTCAAGATGGGAATTCAGGACGCGGTTACCGCACCGCGATTCCATCATCAGTGGCTGCCGGACATTCTCTCGGTCGAGGACAACGGCTTTCCGACGTCGACTGTGTCAGCACTTGAGGCGATGGGGTATCGCGTGAGGATGCGCGGGGTGCAGGGGACTGCACATTCAATTCAAATCGATCCGCAGACGGGAGCGAGACGAGGCATAGGAGATCCACGCGACACGGATGCTGGAGCGGCGGGATATTGAGGCGGGAAGGGGAAGGGGGATGAGGGAAGAGGGAAGAGGGCCGCAGATGAAAGGCCTCGTGCTCATTGCGCTCATCTCTGTGGCGAGCCCCACCGGCGCGCAGATCCCGGTCACGGATGCTGCCGGTTTTCACCCGACAGATTACGACATGCGCATCGACTTGCCGGATTCGGGATCTACGATCAACGGCGATGCGACGCTGACTTTCACCCGCGCCGGCGCTGTCGACACTCTCAGCCTGGATCTCATCAAGCTGCGGGTCACCGCCGTTTCGGTTGATGCCCGACCGACTCAATTCGTGCGCACCGATTCTTCGATTCGAGTAGTCATTCCACGGAGTACACCGAGAAGTTTCAAGGTGCGCGTCGTCTACACGGGCGCTGTCACCGACGGATTGATTGCGCGGCGCGACTCACTTGGCAGGTGGACCTACTTCGGCGACAACTGGCCGACTCGCGCGCGCCACTGGATTCCAAGCATCGATCGCCCCGGCGAGAAGGCCACGGTCTCCTGGACCGTCACGGCGCCGGCGGGATACACTGTCGTCGCCAACGGCACCGAGCTCGAAAGCAGAATTTTACCGATGGCCGAGCGACGCAAAGTGCTGTCGAGATGGCGTGAATCGAAGCCGATTTCGCCGTATCTAATGGTGATCGCCGCTGCGCCGCTCGTCAGACTCGATCTCGGACAGACCGCCTGCGGATTCGCCGAGGTCGCGCGCTGTGTTCCCCAGGCCGTGTACGCGGCGCCCGAGAATCGGAGTGTGCTGCCGGGCGCGTTCAGTCGTGCCGGCGACATCGTGCAGTTCTACGCCAGTGTGATTGCGCCGTTTCCGTACGAGAAACTGGACCATCTGCAATCCGAGACTCGTTACGGCGGAATGGAGAACGCAACTGCGATTTTCTACGCCGCGGAATATTTCCATCGTGGAGGCGTGCCGGAGTTTTTGATCACGCACGAGACGGCGCATCAATGGTTCGGTGATGCGGTGACCGAGCGCGAGTGGCCGCACGTCTGGCTGTCGGAAGGATTTGCAACGTATTTCGCAGCGCTCTACACTCAACACGCGCAGGGCGACAGCGCCTTCCGCGCGGAGATTCGCCGCCTGCGTTCGGAGATCATTGGCGACACCGTCGCGGTCCCCAAGCGCCCCGTGATCGACACGATCGAGACGAGCTTGTTCGCGCTGCTCAACGTCAACAGCTATCAAAAGGGAGCGTGGGTGTTACACATGCTCCGCTCCGAGCTGGGCGACTTCGCGTTCTTCCGTGGACTACGTGACTACTATAGTAAGCACAAGAACGGCGCCGCCCTTACCGATGATGTACGGAGCTCACTCGAGCAAGCGTCGGGAACAGATCTGCGACACTTCTTCGATCAGTGGCTGCGACGTCCAGGCTTTCCGGAGGTCGGAGTAACCTGGAATACCGATAGCAGCGGCACTTACGCGCTGATTAAGCAGAGCGGTCGGTTTGGCT
>DASUZC010000100.1:0-21376 GCA_036377095.1 Gemmatimonadaceae bacterium | reverse complement strand
AGCTCGGCGAGGCGCGCGATCTTCTCCAGTCGACCCGATGTCGCGGCCACTGCCGCAGATGTTCGCACTACATCATCCAGCTTCATTTCCTGATTCTGTTGCGTGGAGAGTTGGCTGGCGAATGCGGGATCATTCCGGCGTGCGCGATGTCGACGGCCGCCACTGGTAGGTGGCGAGCGGAATTCGACCACGAGCATCGAAGCGAACGCCTTCGCGCTCGAGTAATGCTCGCTGACGCTTGCCGTTCTCACCGGGAATGCTGATCTCGCCCTTGGCGTTGACGACGCGTTGCCACGGGATGTTCGATCCAGCCGGCACTGCGTGCATGGCGTAGCCCACTAGACGCGCCTGACCCGGCAATCCGGCAAGCCTGGCGATCTGCCCGTAAGTCGCGACACGCCCCAGCGGAATCCGCGAGACGACTCGGTGAATGCGCTGATGCAGACCGTCCTGCGAATCGCCGCCAAGTCTCGCCATCGTGCGTCTATTTCCGTCCGGCGAAGGCGAGGCGCAGTCCAAGTCCGATGAAGAGCGCACCAGTCACTTTCTGCAGCACCGCCCGCGCACGATCGGCTTCGCGCAATCTCGATGCAGCGCCGCTGGCGCCAAACGCGACACCCAGGTTTACAAGCGTTCCTGTAAAGTCGAACACCAAACCGAGTACAACGATTTGCACGACGGGATTGCCGCGACCGGGATCGACGAACTGCGGCAGGAAAGCCAGAAAAAACAGCGCGACTTTCGGGTTGAGGACGTTGGTGATCACGCCTTGTCTGAACACTACCGACAGCGGCGCAGGCTCAACGTGCTGAAGACTGAGTGCATTGCCGGACCGAAACGCGCGCACTCCCAGGTAAATGAGGTAGATCGCGCCGCCGATTCTTAGCACGAGATAAGCGACGGGAACCGCACGCAGCAACGCGGCAAGACCGAGCGCGACGACTGTGATGTGGAAGAGGGTGCCGGCACCAATGCCGAGTGCAGATGCGACTCCCGCAGGCCGCCCCTCGCTGGCACTGCGCGCAGCTACATAAAGCATATCCGGCCCTGGCGTAAAGTTCAGCGCCAGTCCGGCGGCGAGAAATAACAGGAATGAATGAGCGTCGGGCACGATTTAAGGTATCACGGGGACGCGCAGTTCACGTTTCGGGCGCGGCAGTGTCCGTCACTGCCCACGCGCAGAGCGCTTTATCGGCATATGAGCCTCCCTCTTCCTCACACTCCTCTACGATCGTCAACCGTGGTGGCGGAAAGTCAAACGGCGGCGCCTGGAAATCCAGCGGACGCCAGTCGCCATCCTCGACGTCCTTGTTATCGCCGCGACCCGGAAAACTCGTCATCAGGATGAAGCGAATCCTGGATCGCCTGAGGTTTTCCAGCACGTGAACGATGTTTGCATATGAGAGATGCACGAGGCAGTCACGACACAACAGCACGTCGGCATCGGGCAATAGATCACGCGTCAGATCCAGCGCGAGAAAGCGACGTGATTCGCTCGCAAATCTCCGCTCGTTCTCGGCGATGATGGAAGGCACGATGTCAGCGCCGATATAGCTGACGCCGCTCAGATCTACGCGGTCCATCCAGGTGAAATCACCGCACGGCGCATCGAGCAGCACGCGCGCCCCCAGTTGGCGCAACGCCGCCGGCAGCTTCTCACGCAACACTCGGGTCGAGTCCAGACTGGATCCGGTGCCGGAGCGCGTCTCGGGGTCCGACCACAAATTGGTCGAATAGATCCGCTCGAATCGCTCGCGGAGTCCCAGTTTGGAAAGCTCCTCAGCGTGCTCGGCGAAACGCCGCTCGGCGATGGTGATAGCTCGCTGCCGCATTCTTCATAAAGGTAGCAAAGCGGTTGAGCGGGATTGAGTCTCTTTACAATCGAGGCGCGCAGTTGACGGCCCACCCATTAACTGGCAGAATCGTGCGCAATGAAAATCTGCGTGCTTGGCGCCGGGGCGATCGGTGCGTACTACGGCGGCCAGCTGTCACGTGCTGGACACGACGTCACCCTCTATGCACGCGGAGATAACCTCGCCGCGATCCTCTCACGCGGACTGGAGATCAGAACGGCCGAGGCATCGTCGATGGTCCACATCGCCGCGACGGACAAGATCGAGGAGCTGGGTTCTCCCGACTTCGCCATCCTCGGCGTGAAGAGCTATTCGCTGGCCACCATCGCACCCGCCGTTAAGCACGTCGCGGAGTCGGGCGCTACGATCGTTCCCTTCCTCAACGGCGTCGAGACGACGGATCGGCTCGTCCAGCTTGGTATCCCACGGCAGGCGCTGGTTGGCGGGGTTACCCGGATCAGTGTCGCGCGCGTCGCACCGGGCGTGGTCGAGCGACGCGGCACGTTTCAGAACGTGATCGTCGGCGAGCTTAATGGTGGCGGGAGCGAACGCACGAGTCATATCGCGTCGGCGTTCCGTGACGCCGGGATCGAGGCGCGCACGTCGGGGCAGATCACGATTGACCTGTGGGAGAAATTCGTCTTTATCGCTTCAATGGCAGCAACGTGTGGGCTTGCGCGCAGTCCGATTGGAGCGGTGCGCGAAGCACCGTTGGGGCGGCGTTTGTTGCAGCGGGCGGTACAGGAGGTGATCGACGTCGCGAACGCGCGCGGGATTGCGTTGCCGGCCGAAGAAGCCGCGCGGGTCCTCGGCGCGATCGACGCGCTGCCGCCGGGGACGAAACCAAGTTTTCTGCTGGACGTCGAAGCCGGGGGACAGACCGAGCTGGACGTGCTGAGCGGCGCGGTCTCGCGCTACGCTGAAGCGGCGGATATCCCGACGCCGGTACACGACACCGTGACTGCGGTGTTCAGCGTGAAGAAGTAATTCCTCAAGGGTTCTGTCGACGCACGGCAAACGTGCCCTGCTTTGTGTTATTGTCAGCGCAGCCGTCGAAGTACTCGAGCTCACCGATCAAGTCCCGGCCATCGTTCGCCGGTGTGCCGCGCAGGTTCATTGTGCCGCCGCAATTCCGCGCAGCGAAGGTCCACTTGATATCGACGACAACGCTGTCAGACGTGGCGCGTCCACTGCCTTGTCCTTCCACGCGAGGATCGAGCGTTGCGAAGGACAAGTTTGCGACACTGCCGTTGACGCCCAGGTCCATCTCCAGCTGCCACCGGTTTCGGTCGAGAATGATGTGACCGCGATAGTGACCGGGGGTTATCGCGCGCACGCGCGCTACGGGCTTTACACGATCGCGCAGCGCGAAAGCGACGATGTAGTCGCCAGGTTTGTCGCGAACTTCGCGGTGTCCGCCGGCAGCAACAACGACAAACTGCTCGCCGGACGGCGTGATGTAGGTCATCGGCGTCGCATGCACGCCTGCCGGCAGTTCAGCCGACCACAACTCCGCTCCCGTCTGAATGTCGAATGCGCGCAGCCGGTGATCGATCGCGCCGGCGGCGAACACCAACCCGCCTCGGGTAATCATTGCGCCGCCCAGGTTGAGCGAGCCCCACTTCTCACTTTCCGCAACATTCCGAAGGTGGCCCATCCTGCCAAATGGCCGCTCCCAGACCGTAGCGCCATTTCGGAGATCGATCGCCGTCAGCACTCCCCACGGCGGCGCGTTGCAAGGCACTCCATCGGGGCCGATCAGATGTTGACGCCGCACGGCATACGGCGTCCCCACTTGTGCGGCGAATTCATCGAACCGCGTCCCCGCTGCGCTCGGTTTACTAAGCTGATCGCGCGGGACTAGTCTGATTACGGTTATCAGCCGATTGGATGGAATCACCGCGACCTGTCGAACCGGGTCGACGGCAATCCCGCTCCAGTTGGAGCCGCCGATGTTGCCGGGAAAAATGACCGTTCCTCGCACCGACGGCGGCGTGAAGATTCCTTCCGATCGTGCGCCCTCGAGATGGCGCTGACACCATGCACGTCCGCTGTCGCTCAACGCGAAGATCGGCGTATCTGGCTGCGTCGGGCCGAGTGGGCGCGGCACCGTTGGCACCGGTTGCGTTTGCCATGCCTCCTCGCCCTCAACATCGCTGCGCGGGACGGCTCGCTCTTCGACCGGGAAGAGCGGCGCGCCGGTCAGGCGGTTGAGAACGAACACATATCCCATCTTCGTAGTCTGTACGACGGCAGGGATCCTCGCACCGCCGCGCTGTAGGGTGATTAGCACAGGCTGCGCAGGCACATCGTAATCCCAGAGATCGTGGTGAACGACCTGATAGTGCCAGACGACTTTTCCGGTCGATGCGCGCAAAGCGACGACCGAATTCGCGTAATCGTTGCGGCCGAGTCGCTCGCCTCCATAGAAATCGGGGCTCGGGCTTCCGGTTGGAACGAAAATCAGATCGCGTGCAGAGTCAGCGCTGATAGTAGACCAGGCGTTCGCAGCTCCTGTGCGGTGCGCTTTTGGCCCAAGCCACGTTGCATAACCCGGATCGTTCGGATCACTCGGCACCGGATCCCAGGACCATCGCCTGATTCCTGTGCGCGCGTCGAACGCCTGCACCACACCCGCCGGCGCATTCGCCCGACGGTTGTCGGCAACGGTGGAACCGACGATCACCAGATCGCTGACGACAGCCGGTGCGGAGGTGATGCCGAACTCGCCTCTGAATTCGGGCGCGTTCCGCACTCCGGCGCTGACGTCGACTTGCCCGTTGCTGCCGAAGTCCGTGCAGGGCTTACCGTCCCGCGCGTCGAGTGAGATCAGACGCGCGTCGAGTGTCGCCACGTAGATTCGGCGCCGACAGGGCGCATCCAACCCGCGAGTGTTATCGAGCCACGTCGAGACTCCGCGATTGGTCGGATCGCCGTAGCCGCCGGAGAGATCGAGCTCGGAATCGAATGACCAGATCTCCTGGCCGGTGCTCGGGTTCAGAGCGCGCACACCACCGAATGGCGTCGACGCGTAGAGGATGCCCTCGACGAACAGCGGCGTCGTCTCGTCGCGAACCGTCGCGCCACCACGCCCGAAATCACCGGTACGGTATGTCCAGACAGGAACCAGCTCTTTCACGTTATCGCGCGTGATCTGATTCGCCGGGGAGAACCTGGTTCCGGCAGCGTCGCGCCCATACGCGCTCCATTCAACCGACTGAGCGGCGGGGTAGATCGTAATCGGGCCACTCCGTGAAGCCTTCGGCCGAGCCGAGCATCCGGTGAGTATCGCTAAGCACAAACAGGAAATGGCGGGGGTCCTGATCATCCCCAAAAACTGGCTATTGACGGTGGTTGGCGGCAAGCTTAGTGTAGTGCTGTACTAATCCACTAGCACTGTGACACTCTTTCTAAAGCCGAACCCCGCCTCCGGCGTCCCCATCTACCTCCAGCTCAAGGAGCAGATCAGGCACGCCTGCGAGACAGGCGCCCTGCGCCCCGGCGACAGCCTCCCCGGCATCAGAGCGCTCGCCGAATCGATGGTCATCAATCCCAACACCGTCGCCCGCGTCTACCGCGAGCTGGAGCAGGAAGGCCTCCTCGAGCTGCGACACGGCGTCGGTGCTTTCGTCGCCACCAGGGCCGGTACGAGTCGATGGACAGCGGCGCGCAGCGGCCAGATGAAGGCCGCGCAGAAAGCCGCCCGGACCTTCGTCCAGGAGCTGAAGCGACGCGGCATCAGCTCTGACGAGATTCGCCGGCTCGTCGAAGCGGAGCTCGCCACCCACGACGGCCGCGTGCCGCTCGTCGGCTAACGGAACTACGCATCAACATGGAGATCAGCAGCGTGAAGCAGGCATACGCAATCGAGACGGAAGGACTCACGAAGTACTACGGTGACTTCGAGGCCGTGCGCGGACTTACCATGCGGGTGCCCAAAGGCACCATCACCGGATTCCTCGGCCAGAACGGAGCTGGCAAGAGCTCCACAATCCGCATGCTGCTGGGCATGAGCCGGCCCACGCGCGGCAACGGACGCGTGCTCGACTTCGACATCGCCGATGAGAAGCAGAGCATCGAGATGCGCAAGCGCGTCGCCTACGTCGCTGAGGACAAGCGCCTCTACGATTACATGAGCGTCGGTCAAATGATCGGCTTCACCAAAGCGTTTTACCCGGGTTGGCGAACCGAGATCGAGCAAAAGCTGCTCGAGGAGTTTCGGCTGCCGCTCGATCGGCCGACAAAGAAACTGTCCAAGGGCATGCGCACTCAGCTGGCGCTTCTTCTCGCATTCGCGCGCGGCGCCGAGCTGCTGGTACTCGATGAGCCGACGGAAGGACTCGATCCGGTGATGGCGGAGAAGCTGCTAGAGTTGGTCGTCGGAGCAGCCGCCGATGGCGCCACGATTTTCTTTTCGTCGCACCAGATCGCCGAAGTCGAACAAATCGCTGACCGGATTCTGCTCATCGATCGTGGGCAGCTCGTCCTCGACACGACGCTCGAATCGATCGCGACTGATTTCCGTCGCATTCGCGGGGTCTACGACAGCGCGCCAAAACCGGCGACGCTCGCGCTCGATGGGGTGCAGCGCGTCACCGTTGACGGGCGCACTGTCTCGGTGATCGCGACGCGCAATTCGGTAAGCATCGCCGAGCGAATGAGAGCGCAATCGGCGAGCGCAGTGGAAGTGTTGCCGATGACGCTGAAGGAGATCGTGCTGGAGAGCTTGAGGCGGGAAGCGGGAAGCGGGAGGGGGGAAGCGTGACAGGCAAGCTTTACTACAAGGCGTGGTTGGAGACGCGGACGAGATTTTATACCGCCGTCGTCGTCACCATCGCCGTGTGTGCTTTCTTCACGCTCGCCCACACCTGGATCGAGAACAACTGGCAGCGGGATCTGATCGAGCATCCGGAGTACGACTATGCCGCCTGGTTTCTGCGCGCGATGCGTGATTATCCGTTCTTTCTCTACCATTTCGTCTACGCCGACTTCTTCCAGAAGATTTGGGTTTTCCTGGCTGTGCTGCTCGGCGTGGGCGGACTGACGCGCGAAGCGGCGCATGGTAGCGCCGGCTTCACGCTGTCACTTCCGGTCAGCCGATCGAGATTGTTTGCGACACGCGCGCTTGTCGCGGTGGGCGAGCTCTTCGCGCTGGCGTTGATAGCGCTGATCGCAATCGTGCTCGGGTCCAGGGCAATGCGGCTGCCCTACCCCATCGATCACGGTGTTACGCATCTCGCGATTCTGTTCGCGGCCGGACTCGTCTTCCTCGCAGCCTCGCTTTGTCTGACAGAATTCATCGAAGGCGAGAACACGCCAGTGGTGGTCGCGCTTGGTGGAGTCGGGCTCCTCTATTTCGTGATGCAGCCGTATGTCGACGGAGCGCCCCTCGACTGGTTTGCCGTTCCGTTTGCAGTCCCGAAGTTGATGGCAGGCCTGCCAGACATCACGAGTGTCGCCGACGTCGCCTGGCTCGGACTCCTCGCCAGCCTGGCGGCGGCCGCCTTGCTTGCCGCCGTTGGCGTCGTTCGCACTCAAAGGAGCGATTACTGATGTCGAAGAGCACGGGGATGTTGCTCAGGAAATCGTGGCGGGAAAGCAAGGCCCGCTTCACCGCGGCCGCGGTCGTGCTCGCCATACTTGGCGTCTCCACTGTCCTGCGTGCGCCAGCGACGATTGCCGGCTGGGAGCGAATCCATCGCGGCGAGCAGATGTCCTATCCGCTTTACATCTGGCTTTCGCTCCCGCACGGCTTTCTGCAATTCCAGTGGGTGATCGCTGCAGTCGTGCTCGGACTCGGCGGACTGCTGCGCGAAGATGCATTGGGCTCGAGCGGATACAGCCTGTCCCTGCCGGTGAGCAGACGCCGGCACGTTCTCACGCGTGCAGCCGTCGGAGCGACAGAAGCGACTGCGCTGGCGTTTATTCCCGGGTTGATCGTGGTGATTCTGTCGCCATTGATCCAGCGCTCTTATCCGCTGTCGCAGGCGCTGATGTTCGCAACTATGTTCGTGCTCGCAGGTCTGATCTTCTACGCGCTCGGATTTTTTCTTTCTCACATCCTGCGCGGCGAGTATGCGGCACCCGGAGTAGCGCTGGGAGTAATCGCTGCGTTCTACCTGTTCACCAAGCTGCCGCGGTTCGAGTTTCTCAACGTATTCGATGCGATGGACGGCAAGAAAGTTCTCGTCGGATACACGTTTTATCTCGGTAGCGAGTTTCCGGTCGCGCCAATCACGGCCAGTTTAATTGTCGCAATCGCTCTTATTGTGTTGTCGATCGTGCGCGTGAACGCTCGCGACTTCTGATCGCGCGCCGCGTTATCCCGTCTTCAGGATCGGTGGTTTCCTGGAGGCCGTTGCCTCTTTGAGCAGCGCGTGCAGGCTTGCATCGGGAAGATCTTCCCAGCCCTTCGGCACTGGAGCGACACGCCTGCACTCCGTTCGCGACTCAAACGTCAGCCAGCCGTTCTCGAAGCCCTTCGACAGAACTTTCCCTACTGAGGGGTAAGTCGCCCACACCCGCCAGAGAACCTCGGCGGAATCCACAAATTCACGGTATGCCATCGCTATAAGAGACTGCAAACAAATGGCCAGTAGCGCCCGGCTCTAGAAGTGAGGCAAATCCTCAACTTTGAACGTTGGCGTCACGAATTCCGGTTCTTTGGCAGCGGAATCGTCGGGGACCGGCATCGGCATCGCGAAACGATAGACACCGCTTCCCGCTGTTCGCGGCAATTCGAAAGAGTGCACGACTGTCTGACCGGGATCGAGGAACCCGAGCGCGATCGGGCAGCCACCTTTCGGCTCGCTGACAGTCGTCCACGATGCGCCACTCATCTTCTGCAGCTTCGCCTGGCAGAAATTGTTCGGGTAGAACAGCGAGACCTCGCTGAGATTGGCGATGGTGATGTTCACCGGCTCGCCGAGGCGGTAAATGTCTTTGGGGAAAAATGCGGCAACGCGCTTACCGGGGCCGGGATCGTAGGGTCGGAGGCTCGCGCACGCCGACACGATTACTGCGACTACCATATAGGTACCCAGGTTCACCCGCCCCAAAGCCCGCCGCATAGCTCCCCCGCCCGGTTTTTGGAGAACCTAGCTGAGCAATAAGACTGCCGCTACGTTGGCTGACTAACGCAGGGCCGTTTCGCCCGGCGTTCGGGGGGTTTTGGGGGCACCCGCGCAACAATCGTTGCGATGTGCGAGCGAGAATACTCGCTGTTCCGACTACCTTGCGCCGTTCTTTCGGTCGAGAACTTCGCGCACTTTCCGCAGCAGAGCGTCGCCGGAGAACGGCTTCTGTAGATAGTCGACGCCTGCCGACATTACACCGTGGCGAACGATCGCGTCGTCGGTGTAGCCAGACATGAAGAGCACCTTCGAGTCCGATCGGATGGCGGAGAATTCTTCACTGAGCTTGCGGCCGCTCATCTCCGGCATCACGACATCGGTCAGCAGTAGATGAATGCGCGTCGCTCGCTTGCGCGCGATCTCGAGCGCTGTGCGTCCGTTTGGTGCTTCGAGAACTGTGTAGCCCGCTCTCTCCAGAATGTTTCGCGCTGTCGAGCGCACCGCCGGCGAATCCTCGGCCAGCACGATCACCTCGGTGCCGCGTCGCACTTCCGGCAGCAGCTGAAGCTCCCTCATCGCCACGCTCTCCTCGGCCAACGGCAAGTAGATCTTGAAAGTGGAGCCGTTGCCGACCTCGCTGTAAACCCAGACGAAGCCGCCGGCCTGTTTCACCGTTCCGTATACCATCGCCAGACCAAGCCCGGTGCCCTTGCCCACTTCCTTGGTGGTGTAGAACGGCTCGAAGATGCGCGCCTGGGTCTGCTCGTCCATGCCGCATCCGGTATCGGCTACCGATAGGACGGCGTAGCGGCCGGCCGTCACCGACCAGTGAGTAGTTGCGTAAGCATCGTCAACGTCGGCGGTCTGCGTCTCGATGGTAAGCTTGCCGCCAGCCGGCATCGCGTCGCGTGCGTTCACCGCCAGGTTGACGATTACCTGCTCCAGCTGCGACCGGTCGATCTTTACGATCGGATTCTCCAGCGTGAGCACAGTCGTCAGCTCGATGTCCTCGCCAATCAGGCGCTTCAAAATGCCCTGCGCGGCGGAGACGCTGGCGTTCACTTCGACAAGTCGAGGCTGAATTACTTCCTGACGGCTGAACGCCAGCAGCTGGTGTGTCAGCGATGCCGCGGCCAACGAAGCCTGCTTGATCTGCTCCAGATCATCACGCTGTGATCCGTCGTCGGTGATTTCGCCGAGCAGGAGGTCGGTGCAGCTCATGATCACGGTGAGGAGATTGTTGAAATCGTGGGCGACGCCGCCGGCAAGACGCCCAACCGCATCCATCTTCTGCGCCTGGCGGAACTGGGTTTCGAGTGCGCGTTTCTCGGTCACGTCGCGGAACGCACTGATGCGGCCGGGGCGTCCATCGAAGTTGTGGATCTTGGTCATCCCCTCGAGAATCAGCTTCCGCCCGCTTTTGTGTTTACCGACGAATTCGTACATCCCTTCATGCCCGCTTGTGATGCGCCCCTGCATCATCGCCAGTGACTCCTCGGCGACGAAATCGCTGACCGGCCGTCCGATTACTTCGTCGACGGAGTAGCCAAAGATCTGGGCGAAGCCGCGGTTGGCCTCCCGCACTATGTCGTCAACGACGACGTCGATACCATCGAACGATGCCTCGGTGATCTTGCGATAGCGCGCTTCACTTTCTTCGATGGTTGCGAGCTGTTGCTGCATCGCGTGCTGCGCGAGAGCCACTCTGTTCGCCATCGTCTCGAAAGCGCGACCGAGCTGACCGAGCTCGTCAGTGCGCGGCAGCTCGACGTGCCGCGAGTAATCGCCTTCGGTGATAGCGATGGCCGCCTCGCGCAGATCGCTGAGCGGACGCGTGATGTTGCGGCTCAAGCGCCAGAGACCGACCGCGCCGACAGCGAGAAGTAATGCGGCGAAGATGGTGGCGTTGCGCAGAAACGCGTCGGCCGATGCCAGCACTTGCCGGCGTGGAAGCTCGACGAGCAGCACCCACGGCGTGCCTTTGACGGATTGTTCGAGCGCATACTTCTCCCCGCCGCCGGGTCCTTCGCGATAATACTGCGAAATGATGCCTTGCGTTGATGTCGACGGGGGCGGTTCCGCGGGCAACCAGAAATCGGACCAGACGTCGTGCGTGTTATTGCCGATGTAGACAGCGGATCCCTCGCCGATGAGTCCAGCGACCGCCTTCGCTCCCTTAGGCGACGCTGACAGACGGCCACGCTCGACGAGGTAGCCGATCACTTTGTCACCCCGCATCACCGGCGCGGCGACAACAAAGACAGGTGTGTCGGCGACGAGGTGGATGCGGCCAACGATACCTGAATCGCGCGCCGGATTGATGCGCAACAGCTCACTTCTAATTGCCGCTGGAACGGCTGATCTGTTTGCTGGCGAAGAAAGAACCGTCTCGCCGCGTGTGTCCCAGAGCTGGATGTCGATGATCTGCGTTGACTTCTTGCGCATCGAGTCGACAGCTGCAGCGGCACGCCCGCTCACGGTTGCAGATGGAGATGCGAAAAAAGAAACAATCTCCGGCTTCTGCGCTTCACGTCGCATCGCACCGCCCATGTTGGTGGCGCTTGTCTGGAGCAAGTCGGCCACCTGTTCGGTGACGCGCTTCAGTCGCTCCTGGGCGACGCCGACGGCGGAGCGACGGACTTGTACATATGCGAACGCCATTGCCGCGATGACGGCAGCAGCGAGCAACGCTGTCATCGACAGCGGCAGCCGCATCTGAATTGATTGGAACGTCGCAACATGCGCGACGCCAGGTGCAGCTTTTATTTGATTCTGCGGCGCCTGTACAAGCGCCGTGGAACTAAGGGTCGTTTCGCTCACGTACTCGTTCGTTCGAAAACCAAACCACGTATCAGGGAAAACACTTAGCAGGCGTTTTCGCTCTGTAAGAGTGCTCTTAGATCAGACGCCATGGCGTGAGCAGAGCAACGCTTTGGTACAGTGAATGTCGTTTTTATATCACTGTACTGTCGATTTCATTTCAGTTAGTCGATTTTGGATCGATTCCCCATGTATTGCGTGGCCGTCGAACCTCTGGTTTGTCATGGAAAGTACTGAGCGCATTATCTATTTCGCAGGATCCATCCGGGGCGGCCGCGACGACTCGGCGCTGTACGCGGAGATAATCGCGCGACTCAGGAGGTTCGGCCGCGTTCTCACCGAGCACGTCGGCGGCGCATCACTGACCGGGGAAGGTGAGAGCGGTTCCGCGCGTGTGATCCACGATCGCGATCTGAGCTGGCTCAAGTCCGCGGACGTTGTCGTCGCCGAAGTGACGACGCCGAGTCTCGGTGTTGGTTACGAGATCGCGCGGGCGACGGAGTGGGGGAAGCCCGTGCTCTGTCTTTTTCGTCGCGGCGCGGGACGCAATCTGTCGGCTATGATATCCGGATGTCCGCAGGTGATCGTTCGTGAGTACGCGACGGTCGGCGACGCGGACGCGATTCTCGAGGAGTTCTTCAATGGCTAAGGGACAGGCTTCCAGCCCATACAAATCGCTGCCAATCGTGCGAGCAGCGCGCCCGTCATTTCTCCCGAGTTGGACCCGATGCCCCACGTATTAACGACAAGCGAGATGACCAGATCGTCGTCGGGATAAACGACAAGCCCGGATTGCAGTCCCGGCGTTGGAGCCGCCGATGTTGAGTCGGCGGTGAGCGGCAGAATCGGGGCTGACGAAGAACCCAAAGCTCATGCTCGACTCGACGCTGCCCACGCGCGGCCGCTTGGTTAGCAGTGCGAGTGATTCGCGCGATATCAGGCCGGGCTTCTCGATTGCCCGCCCAAAGCGCGCCAGATCGGCGGCGGTCGAATACATGTTGCCACCCGCCGGGTTGTGGCTGTAGTCCCAGTCGGGTACGCGATACACGTTCACCGAATCGACCGCAAACGTCCACGGATCGTAGTACGAGTACCTGCGAGCGCGATTGGGCAGCACGCGCCTGACATCGTCGAAGCCGGTGTCCTTCAGTCCGAGTGGCGCGATGATCTCGCGCCTGACGAAATCCTCGTACTTCGTTCCCGACGCCGACTGAATGGCCGCGCCAATCAGGTTGTAGCCATAGCTGGAATAGTTATAACCAGTACCGGGCACAGCAATCAGCGTGTCGTCCTTGAACAGGCTGAGGACTTCGTTGATGTCGTTGAAGTGCCGTGCATAAAGCGTTGCGTCGCGTTCCCTGCCCCAATGGCGAATGCCGGCGAGATGTGCGGCGAGCAGTCGCGGTGTGATGATGCCAGCCGGCTTGACCGGAAACGCGGGCACGTAGCGCTGAATTGGAGCATCGAGATCAATCCGCCCTTTTTCATGGAGCTTGAGCAGCGCCAGACCTGTGAACGCCTTGTTGATGCTGGCGACGCCAAACCGTGTGGCGCTGGTTACCGCAACTCGATTCTCCAGATCGGCGTAGCCGAGATTCTCGGTGAGCACCGTCTGGCCGTGGTGCATGACAACCGCGGCGAGGCCGACATTGCGCTGGCGACGGTGAACGTCGGCAATCGCCGCGCGCAGCTCATTGGTTCGATCGCTACAGACTGGCGCTGTCGATTTCTGCGCTGCCGCAGGAAACGGCGCGGCAACCAGCAGACACCACGCCAGCGCCAACCAGCGGAATCGGTTCGTCAAATGCGCTTCTCCATTTTTGCGAGCGGAACGATCACATCGCCCGGCAGCTGGGCATCAACGCGCTCGGTGACGCTAAAACCTAGCGCCGCGTACAGTGGCTCACCCGGCATCGTCGCCATCAGCTCGAAACGCCGGAAACCAGCGGCACGTGCCGCGCGCTCGCACTCGGCGTACAGTTGCCGGCCGAGTCCGCGCCGGGCAAAGCGGGGATGAACGAAGAATGCACGGATTCGCGCAGCGTCGATGCGTGGATCGAGGCGAGAATCCTCTCCGGCCTTTGCCTGGTCTCCACCATACAGCGTGCGACGTGCGCTCCATCCCCCGGCCGCCACCGGTGATTCGTCATCCGCACTAATCAGATAATACGTGCCGTCGGCGATCAGCTGCGTATCGACGCCGAACACGTGCGTCAGCAGCGCGTCGATTTGTGGTGAGGAATAGAATCCCTCGCTCAACGCGCGCGCCGACGCAGCGATGAGCGCGTTGAGCGAGGGTACGTCCTCCATCGTTGCGATGCGCAGGTCCATCGTCTCCCGTTCATTTAACCGCCGGGAGAATCTGGTTCGGAACGAGCTCATTTTGAATCTCGAACAGAACCCTGTCGCCGTAGTTGCTGGCGTAGACAGCGACGACGAGATCGAGATCAGGGACGACGAACACGTTCTGTCCGCCATTGCCCAGGGCAGCGAACGCGTGCAGCCTCCTGTTCCCATATGGCAGATCGTAGATCCACCAGCCGAGCCCGTACGGCCGCGTTCCAATCTTCACCACCGGGGAGGATGCGCGGGTGACAAAATCCTTTGCCATTATCCGCTTCCCGTTCCACGTGCCGCCGTTGAGCATTAGCTGACCGAACTTCATGAAGTCTCGTGGCAGGAACATCGCTCCGCCCCCACCGTAAGGATTTCCGGCCCGATCGGTTCCCCACCCGTAATTGCGCATCTTGAGCGGGCCAGCGATCAAACGGTCGAACGTCCATAGCGGAGACTCCCCGGTCGCCTGCTGCAACACGCCGAGCGCGAGGTTGGGATTGGTGCTGCAATAGATGGCGGTATCGCCGGGCCGAAAGGCCATCGGCAATCGCAGCGCGTACTGGTAAAAATTCGGCTCCTTGTCCTGCTGCCACATCGTGTCTTCGCGGCCGGGCGCATTCTCGTCCGAGTCGTTGCAGTTGAAGCCGGAGGACATGGAAAGCAAATGCGCGAGTGTCATCTCGCGCTTGCGCGGATCGAGACTGGCGGGGAACACCCCGCTGTTCATGATCTGGTAGACAGGTGTCGAGAGACTGAGCGGCGCGCCGGCGTAAATCGCGGCGCCGACGAGAGTCGCCGTCATTGACTTGGACGCCGATCGCGTGTCGTGAGGCTTGTCGCGATGCTGGCCGTGAAAGTACTCCTCGAGCACCAGTTTGCCGTGGCGCGCGATCAGCACGCCGTCGATCTGCTGATTATGAACGGACTCCATCGGCGTGTTGATGATCCGCTGCACCATCTTCTCGATCGCGGCGCGGTCGATGTTGACTTCCTCGAGAGTACCGGTGGGCCAGCCATCGTCGCGCGTCAGCGGAGCACCACCATACTTGTACGCCGCCGGATTTTTGCCGCGCGGATAAAACTCGGTCTCGTCACCTGGTTCGCGCGTGAATTCGTACTTCCCGCCGCGACCCTGGAAGTCGATGGTGAGAACCGAGTCTTCCGGATTGTATGTACCTGTAAAGGCATCGCTCTCCCTGTCTCCCCGTCTGGCAATCAGCTTGACCGCGTTGCCGTCGCGTACGATGCGGTCGATTGCCCACAATGCGCCCAGGTCGCGATCGGGATTGCGCAGGAAGGCGCCCATCGTTCCATCGGGCCGCTTTCGCGCCAGCAGGTAGAAAGTGAACGTGTCCTCCGGTGGATCGATCTCGCCGCTCCAGTAGTTCGATCTGACGGCGTGCAGCGTGACCGGGAGCAGCCGCACCAATCCGGTAGGCGAACTGGACGGGAACCAGAAACCGAAGATGCCGCGACCCTCCTGAAATTTCCCTCTGAACTTCCCCTGGTTGTTCGGAAGCTCGAACGAGAGCTCGCCGTTGGCTACACGAACGGGAATGCTCGTCCCGAGCATATCGGCGGTGTACGAGGCGCCTGCACGTCTGATCACCAGCGGTCCGCGCGCGACAGGACCAAACAGGCGCTGGGCCTTCCAGAGACCGGCCAGCTCGTCAACGGTACCGACCTGGCCTTGCGCTGCGCTGGAAAGAGCGGATGCAAGAATCGCGATGACGGAAAGGCATCGAACAGACATTTTGTCCCCGCTGACAAGATCTAAGAGCCGACGCTTCTCTGACACACGAAATGTCGTTCGCGTTCAGATCACTTTAACGATTTGGTAACCTGACCGATCACTCAATGCCGAGGGGATAGGCCGGGCCGCCGGCGTGACGATTCGGCTTCGGCACGTGATCGGTCGAGACGGCGTGACGAGTCCGTCATAGGGTTTCCACTAGTCCGTCACAAACCCGAATCGTTGTGGTCGATTCAGCGGGTGGTACGCGCGAAACGTTGCGCTGTCTCTCGCGACCTCGTCTTCTCTTTGAAGGAAATTGAGCGCGTGAGCATGCCGCTGCGCGCATCGAGACAGCTCACAAAATCATCGCTGTTCTCCGGCTGATGCGTTTCGGCAGCCATTCTCGCTCCACCTGAGGACACTCATCGTGAAGAATAGACAAAAAGGTTTCACACTCATCGAGCTCCTGATCGTCGTCGTCATCATCGGTATTCTTGCCGCGATTGCGATTCCAAAATTCGCTAACACGAAGGACAAGGCCTACGTGGCGGCGATGAAGTCGGATCTGCGCAACCTGGCGACGTATGAAGAGCAGTACGCTGCCGACAACAACGGTGCGTACTTCGCTGGTACGGCGACGATGGCCACGCCGCTCAACGGCTTCACGCCGTCGCAGAACGTGACGATCACCGCAGTAACCGTTGCCGGCCCGCCGCAGACATGGTCGGCGAGTGCAACGCACTCGCAGTCGGCCAAGACCTGCGACAACTCGACCGGAACGATCGTCTGCACCTGATTTGATTCCGATCAAGCGAAACGGGGCGCCAGGAATGGCGCCCCGTTTTTTTTGCCCTCAGTGAAAACCACGGATCGCGATCATGACTTTCGCGTCATGGACATTTCACGAATCGATCAAAAACGGACGAATATTTTTCATGCGTCCGGCCCACCGACTTTTCCGGTGTTGCTACCGGCACAACCATTTCTGAGGGGCAAGCCTGGTGTCGCGCAAATACAAGGGGAATCTGAACGGGGAGCGTTACGTCGCCAACACGAGCCCGTACAAGCGTGAAGTCCACGACCTTGATAACGAAAACCGAAATTGCGTGATTGACGAGATCATTCGATCCAGGCAGGACAAACCGTTTCGATCGCTCGAGGATGCGCGCCGCGAGGAATTCAGTCAGTGCCCGTTCTGCTGCTCGAAGGTCGACAATTCATCAACAGTAGTCGATACACAGCACAACGCCCTGGCCGGAATCAAATCGCGCAGAAGCTAAGTCTCGAGCGTAAGAACTGAGGGGCGGAGTGCTATCACCTACCGCCGAACCAGTGCGTGACCTCGCTCCACCTCTCGGCGACAAAGAAATCATTCGGCAGTGGTGGATTGCCCCGCCAATCACTGTAGTCCTCGGCCTGCCGCACGACATCTCCTTCCATAATTGCGACGTGCGTCGCCAGCCAGCCGCCGCCGACAGGCACGTACGATTCGAGTCGAATGTCGTTCGGCTTGGCATCGGGGGCCGGAGAGAGCTTCACCAGGAAGCGCACCGCGATCAGACGCTCGCGATCGATCCAGAATTGCGGTGACTCCAGATCATCGGGTGATTTCGCACCGACCACGTACACCGGCTTCCCCTGCCACGTATCGGGCCGAATCCTCGAGAGATCGAAGTTATAGGGCGCCAGCTGCCGCAGTGTCGTCGCCATCGGTTGATCGTAGACACCAGCGACGAACGGCAGAAATGGATTCCCCGATCCCAGGGTGCGCGTGATCTTGCCGCCGCGCACCACGTAGAGCGAATCGGCCGTGTACAGCGCGCCATTCCCCTTCGACGGGTCGCCGAAGTCGATGCGCAAACGGTCCGGCGATTTCAGCGCTTCATACCACGTCGACGTGTCGACGACGCCGGTTGGTCGCGTGAGCGTCGTCTTCTGGACGAAAGTGAGCGTCTTGTACCACTTCCCGTCGTACATGTCGTGCATGCGCTGCAGGAGCTCGGTTCCGCTCACCGGGGCGCTGCGATTTACACCCCCGTTCATTGCGCAGGCGGCAAGGAAACACACACCAAGAGCTCGATATCGCATTAGATCAACCCGCCGTTGCCGGTCGTGTGGTGTTCGCGTCCGCGCCGTACTCTTCCCGGTAAAATCGGAGCAGCTCGAACAGATAAGCAATCGCCAGTGGGCCCAGCAGCACGCCGAGCAGCCCGAAGTATTGCACGCCCGCAAACGCGCCGACGAGAGTGATCATCGGATGAATGTGGGACACCCGCCGGTAAATGAGTGGTCGAATCACGTTGTCGACGTTGCTGGCGATGCCGGCTCCGATCACCAGCATCGTGATGGCAGCGCCGTACCGGTTTTGAAGGACTAGCACCAGTGTCGCGGGCCCCCAAACGAGCGAAGTGCCCAACACCGGGAGGATCGACGCGAAAGCGGTAGCGGTTCCCCAGAAGAATGGATTTGGCAGACCGACAAAATAAAAACCGGTGCCGACCAGCGTCCCCTGAATTATCGCAATGACAAACGTGCCGAACAGAGTGGCCCGCGTGACATTGTAGAATCGATCGCGCAGCGCGTCAGCCGTCTTCTCTGAAAACGGGATGTAGCTCCGGATTGTCGGCCACGAATTGCCTTCGGAGCGCAGCATGTAATAGAGACCGAAGAAGGCTATCACCAGATTCAGGATCGCCGACGTCGCGCTGCCAAGAAACGCGAAGAGTTTCGTCGACACCCAGGAAGCAATCGTACCAGTCGCCTTCGCGAACTCGCTGCCGACATCGATCCCCGCCACACGTAACTCGCTGATTCTCTCGACGACACTGCTGCTCTGCAACCGGCGCAGCGCGTCGGGCGCCTCCGATATGACGATCCCCACCAGCCAACCGAGTGGCAGTGCGACGAGCAGGATCGCGATAATGAGCGTCAGAGTCGCCGCGATACCCGAGTTCATCACCCGCTCGAGTCGCTGGTAAAGATTGACGAAGACGACGTAGAGAACTGCCGCGCCGAGCAATCCGCTGGCAAACGGCGACACCAAAACGAAAATGGCCGCCGCAAGGACGAGTATGAGCAGCCCGGCGCGATCCCTCGGCTTATCCAGGAACGACAGTCGATTCTCTCAGCGGAATTCGCCGTTGAACGTGAGTCTGACCGTAGACCGAGTCAAGCGTCGGTAATCACGACCTCTTGCTGGCCGAGCCGTTTGCCGAGGTCGCGCATGAAGCGATCGATGGTGCTGGTGTGGCCGATCACGAACCGGGAGACGAAACGAAAGACGGGATTGTACACCTCACCGTCTTCCACAATGCGCAGCGTGGTTGAATCTGCCTTGGGCGTCAGCGTGTAGGTCCACGCTCCACCGAATGGCAAGGATTTGTCGGCGATGCGAGTCACCAATGTGGAGTCGGGAGTAATTTGTTCAACCTCGAACAGGATGGTCCCGTCTTTCCCGAATTCGCGGTAAGTCGGTTTGCCGTCTTTGGCCGGCAGAACGTCGATTTTGTTGACGCCCGTTCGCCAATTGGGGAAGTCAGCCGGCGTATTGATGACGCGAAAGACTTCCGCCGCCGGACGATTGTACGTCGCTTCCCTGCCAGCGCGATGTTTGGTCGGCAGCACCATTCCGACGAGAACAATCGCCAATATAAGCGCGGCGAGTACGCCAACGGCGATCAGGACATATCTCATGCCGCAAAATTAGGCCGCAAAGTGAATGTTCGTCAAAAGGCGTTTAGTCTGGACTGCGGGACGGAGATCGCATCACGGCTTGACATGTGAGCAATTATGCTGATTTTTCAACACCCATTCAGCGGATCGAAATGTTAGCACCCGGCATCGCCCGTTTGTCCTGTCTAGCTGCCCTCACTATTTGTCTAGCGGCTCATGCTTCCCAGGCGCAATCTCCGCCCCTATGGGGAGATCTGCAGCCGGGCCCGTACGCGGTTGGATTCCGTGTCACCTACCGACTGGACTCGTCCCGCACATGGTTGCCGCACCCCGATTCAGCAATCGGAGAGTTTGTGCGACCGGTACGAGTAAGCATCTGGTACCCGGCGGCGAACCGCACCAGCGGGCAATCAATGCGGTATCGCGACTACGTTCGCTTTTCCGCGCCGAATAAGTATTTCGCCAGGCTAAACACCGCACTGGAAAGCCGGGATACGACCTCGTGGAAGAACGCGTTCAAGGGCGCCGAGAACCTTTACCCTGAGCTACTTGCTCAGGCGGTTTTTGCGCGCCGCGATGCCGCGCCGGCAACGGGAGCGTTTCCACTTGTCGTTTACTCCGAAGGCTGGAACAGCAGCTCGCAAAACGACAACTCGGTGCTAGCTGAGTTTCTTGCGAGCAATGGTTACGTGGTGGCGTCAGTACCACAGGTCGGAACGTCGGCATCAGCGCTAGCTCTCGGCATCAACCCGGTGGATCTCGAGACGCAAATGCGTGATGTCGAGCTGGCGATGGTCACCGCTCAATCCCAACGGTTTGTAGATCGGCGAAAGCTGGCAGCGATGGGCTGGAGCATGGGCGGCGTGGTTTCGTTGTGGTTGGCTGCAAGGAATCCGAACATAGATGCCGTCATTGGGCTCGATCCATCCTTCGCCGCCGCACAGTGGAAGTCGCTCGTGCTCGTCTCGCCGTACTTTGACATCTGGCAAATTCGCGCACCGTTGCTCACCCTCCAGAGCGGCAATTCGCGTTTTACATCCGGCCAGGATCCGGGTGTTATCGATTCGCTCCACTTCGCAGAGCGCTATACCGCGCGCGTGGGTCGAATAACCCACGGCGACTTCTCCGATTTCGCAATGGTCGCTCGGCTCTTTCCCGTTCACCTCGAGGACAGATCTGCGACAGACGCGAGCGAGGGACATGTCGCAGTAGCGCGGACCGTACTCGCATTTCTGGATGCGACCCTCAAAGGGCGTTCGACAGCACTGTCGATCATGGTAGATCAGCCAGCGCCGCGTGACTCACTGATCCGGCTCGCACGAGTGAGCGCAGCGAACGTTCCCGACGAAAGCGAGTGGACTGCCATGCTGGCATCGCTAGGCTTCGCTGCTACGGTCGATCGTCTCCGCCAGCTGCAGCGCACCTATCCATCGCTGGAAATCATTCGATATGGGCAGTTCAACAGACAGGGCTACGCGCTTCGAGATCAGGGGAAGACAGATCTAGCCATTGCCGTATTCAGCCTGAACGCCGAGGCGCACCAATCGCTAGCGGATGCGTACGACAGCCTTGCCGATGGTTACATCGCGAAGGGAGACGTGGTTGGCGCTCGTCGCGCGTACCAACACGTGCTCGCACTGCTCGACGGGGACAAATCCTTGAGCGAATCCAGCAAAGCCGATTATCGAAGTCGCGCCGAGGGGTATCTCAGAAATCACTGACCAGGACAAAGTTCAGTTTTGCGTGTCGTTCATAGCTCTTTGCCAACACGGATCAGGTTGCCGTTTGGATCACTGATCGCGAACTCGCGCATGCCCCATGGCTTGTCCTCGAGCTTAGTGATGGCCCCTGTGCGGGATCGGTCGGCAAAAGCCGGCTTGCACTCC
>DASUZC010000099.1:0-3792 GCA_036377095.1 Gemmatimonadaceae bacterium | reverse complement strand
CGATGCGTTCGAAAGCCCCGGGTTGGGACCGTTGGGTGTCCTGGATGAAGGGGAATTGATTCTGCGGCGTGAGATGCCACCGTCGCCCCCCACCCTAAAGCCTAATGGTCTCGCGACGCCGGTCGACATCATTTTCGTCGCCGCTGGATCGGATACTCGCCTCCTCGATGCGGCGCGCGAGTCGGCGAGAGGGGTGGTGCTGGCAGCGATGGGGCGGGGTAACGTGCCGCCGGCGATGGTGCCGGGGATTCAGCGGTGGGTGTCGGAAGGAAAGCCCGTCGTCATCACATCGCGCACCCAGGGCGGGCGAGTGGGTCACACTTACGGATATCCGGGCGGAGGACGTCGGCTCGAGGAAATGGGAGCAATCTTTGGTGGATCACGCCGCGCGCAGCAGGCGCGCATCGATCTGATGCTCGGACTCGGCTGCGGCATGGACGACGCGCAGCTGCGCGGGATGTTCGAGTCATGAGCGGGGAACGGCAACCGGGAAGCGGGAAGCGGGAAGCGGGCACCGATAAACGGGAAACCCCGGCGCTCAATCCGCCGCCCAGCGTCCGCGACATCGCCAAACGTCTCGAGGACGCGGGTTTTGAGACGTGGGCGGTCGGTGGCGCGGTGCGGGACGCGTTGCTTGGTCATCCGCACCTCGATTGGGATCTCGCCACCGCCGCCAAACCGGAACAGGTCAGAAAACTATTCAAGCGGACGGTGCCGGTCGGCGTCGAGTTTGGTACGGTCGGAGTTCTCGACGACAGCAACGTCATGCACGAGGTCACGACTTTCCGTCGCGACGTGCAGACCGACGGCCGGCACGCGGTCGTCGAGTTCGGCGCTTCGCTCGACGACGATCTGGCGCGGCGGGATTACACCATCAATGCCATTGCGTATTCGCCAAGCAGGGACGAGATCCGTGATCCGTTCGGCGGTCAGAAGGACATTGAAGGGAAGCTCATTCGCGCGGTCGGTGATCCGCGCGAGCGCATGCGCGAGGATCGTCTGCGCGGGTTGCGCGCGATTCGCTTCGCGTCACGCTTTGGGTTCGACATCGAGCGCGATACGTGGGATGCAATCGTGGAAAGCGGGCCGGAGCTGGGGCTGCTCTCCGCTGAGCGCGTGAAGCAGGAAATAGAGAAGACGATGGACCAGGTGAGATTTCCCAGCAAAGCATTCGCGATGTGGCGCGACACGGGCGCGTTTCAGACGCTGATTCCGGCACTGGCGGGCGTCACCAATCAGCAGCTGGCGCCGCTGGATCATCTCCGTCGCCCGCTGCTGCCCCGTCGCCCGGCTCGTCGATCGACACGCATCGCCGGTCTTTTCGCGTCGGTCCCGGCGGCGACGGTGCGCAAGACGCTCAAGGATCTTCGCTTCTCCAACAGCGATGTCGACTGGATCACCAATCTTGTGGAGCGTTGGCAACAGCTTGGACCGGGCATGACTGCGGAGCTACTCAAGGCCGAGGAGATTTACGCCAACGATCCATGGGGCGAACAGTATCCGCCGTCTGCGGTGTTGCGGATGTGGGCGGCCACCACCGGCAGCACGCGTCTTGCGCCACTGCTGCGCCTGGCGGACGCGTTCTGGTGGGCGGCCCGTCAGGCCGGCGAGCCGGCGCCGTACAAGCAGACGATTGGCCAGGTTTACAAGCGCGCGATCAAGATCGCTTACAAGGATCCAATCGCGCTCTCCGATCTGGCGATCGATGGCACTGACCTGGAGAAGCTTGGTGCAAAGGGACCTGCAGTAGGAAATATTCTGCGTAAGTTGCTTGAGGCAGTGATCAACGATCCGCGCAAGAACACGTACGATCAGCTTTTGACGATGGCCAAGGGACTAGTCTGATGCTCTTTCGAACGAAGACTCCAGATTCAACGGTGTGGAAGAGATTCCGCTCGGGACAGGACGGCTTCACCTTCACGCGCACCGGCGACATCTACGAGGCAAAAGTAGTTGCGAACGCCGAGCGGGTGGTGGATTTGTTCTATACGCTGAGCGAGCTGATGGCGCCGGCGGTCGACGTCTACATCAACGACGCCCGCACGAAGACATCGTGGACTGGTCAGACGCTGGCGCTGCCCGATGTGCGCGACGCAGTGGCGCGTCTCAAAATGCCGCTCTCGACTTACGGCGGCGTCGAGATCACGATCTTCACGTCTGAAGATCAGATCACGCTCAGCCCTCAGCTCGAGCTCTATATCTTCTCGCGGTCGGATCGGTGGATGTATTTGCTGAGCAGCATGAATCTCGAGGAGCGCGCGTCGCTCGAGGATCGGTTGTGGGGCCTGCAGTCGTGGGAGCGGGCACCGGCGCCGGCGCTGAGTGATGCAGTTGCGGCCGCGGCGGACCGACTGGCAATCAAAGCGAGCTAAGCGGCCGCGACCGCTAGTGTCGGCCCCGCGTCTACAAGTTGTTTTTTGACAGGATCGACGCGCAGGTTGAGTCCCTCGAGAGACCGGGCTCCAAGGATCGGGAAGTCCGTTTCTTCCGCAAATACGACTTCGTCGACGGTGGAAGTCCCGGCAGCGTGGACGATGACGTAACCAATCTCTCGCTCCACACGTCGCCCGTCGGCGACGATAAACGTTCGCCGACGTTCCACGGCCACGCCCAGTGAATCGAGCACTGGTCGTGGAATCCACGTGAGGTCACTGCCCGTGTCGACGAGGGCATCAGGTACATCGAGCACCTCGCCGCGACTTAGGAGTTCAACACCAATCGTTATCCGAAACAATCCCACGTCAGACATGATGTCTCCGCGCTGCCTCTACTCACTTATCATTAGCTCGCGTACGCATACAAAGCAATTCCAGCCCCCAACAGTGCCTGATATCGAGCGCGAGCCATCTCATTAGATGAACGGCACCGCACTTCTCTACACAACCATCGCTGCCGCCGCCAACCTGATTGGCGCGGCCGCCGTTGTCGCCCATTCCCGCTGGAGCGTGCGCGCGCTCGAGAACATGGTGGCGCTGTCGGCGGGATTCATGGTGTCGGTGGCGCTGCTCGATCTGATTCCCGACTCGATCAAGGTCCACGGCGAATCGGCAGCGCTGATCATCCTGCTTGGGTATCTGCTGGTTCATTTAACACAGCACACTCTGGCGCCGCATTTCCACTTTGGTGAGGAGCATCACCAGGTGACAAAGGTTGTCAGCTTCTCGGCGCTTGCCGGATTGATGCTGCACACTTTTGTGGATGGCGTAGCGATCGCGAGCGGATTTGGGGTGAGCGAAGCGCTGGGGTTGCTCGTCTTCTTCGCGATACTTTTGCACAAACTGCCGGAGGGATTGGCGATCTCGAGTCTGTTTCTCGCGTCGGGCGAGAGCCGGCGAGCGGCATTCGGTGCGAGTGTCGCGCTCGCCATTTCTACCATGATCGGCGCGCTGCTCACGCAACAGGTCCCGCTACTCGGCCAGTATGGACTGCCGATCGCAGCCGGGGTCTCGCTCTACGTCGGCGCATCGAACCTCGTTCCCGAATTTCAGGGAAAGCGGGAGTGGCGACTGCCAATCAGCTTCTTTGTGGGCTGCGCACTGTACTATCTCGCCAGAAAAACGATCGGAGCGTAGCGCTACTGCTGTAAGACGGCGCGGATCGGAGCAGGCCACGCGAACGCCGAAAATTCCGCGGCCTCGGATGTTGCCCCTGTGCCCGCGAGCACCGATTGAGTTTCTGACTGGGGCCCGAGTGTCCACACGACCGAGGTCCGACCCCTCGAATCGGTCAACGTTGTGTGCTGCGAAACGCTACCGCCCCCCAAAATAACCGTCCACGCCACGGGAACACCGC
>DASUZC010000098.1:0-16537 GCA_036377095.1 Gemmatimonadaceae bacterium | reverse complement strand
CTCCGTCATGGAGCGCGACCGCGACGCACTCGCAGTCGGCGAAGACCTGCGACATGACCAACGGTGTAATTACCTGCACCTGATCATAGTCACCAGGAAAGGGAAAACGGAGCGTCGGAAACGACGCTCCGTTTTTTTTTGAGCCTCAGTCGCAGTTGCGCGCGATGCGCCTCGCCTGAGGCGAGTGAGGAAACAACGACAGGGCCTGGCGCGCGTACGGACGCGCGAATGAGCAGCGACCGCGCCGGGAGTAGAGCTCCGCCACTCGATAGTTGATTCGGTAGCTGCCGGGATCCCATAATGCGCCCGTCACCCACCCTGCAGTCATGCCGCCGCGACCAACGGCAGACATTGCCATCGTCTGTGTCACGCTTCGCGCGACCGCGAGCAGTGATGCGACGAGCAGCGCCGCCGCTGCAACGCCGAGTGTGCGTGACGATACCTCGACGTCTTTCACACTGCGACGAATACCGCTCGTCGCGCCGAGTATGCTCCACACCAATACCGACGGCGCGGCAAGAAGCAGCACGACGTCGAACGCGCTGACTACGATGGTTGCGACGATCGTTCCAGCGAGCACGCACTGGGCGAGAACAGCGTCGCCGTTCTCGAGCTCTGTCCAGCGGCGCAACGAGGTGAAAAAAAGAATCACGAACGCTGAGAGCAACGCGGCCGTCGGAATGAATCCGCGCTCGGAGATGAACGCCACCCAGTCACTGCTGGGCCATGGATTCGCCGTCATTCCCTCGTCTGTCAAAGACCGATCACCCTCCGGCGCGAAGCGCACATATTCAACTGGCCAGTTCCCCGGTCCGACTCCAAACACCGGATTCGACGCCGCCATCCGTAATGAATTCTGGTACTGCGCAACTCGTCCGCGTCCGCTTCCCTTCCGGTAGTCGATCACGCCGCGCGCAGAGTCGAGGTACGGCGATTCACTATTCCAGTTCAGGGAGTTGGGCAGCACGATTGCCACCATCCCCCCGATCACTGTTGCCAGCGTCAGGCGCGCGAAACGGCCGCCGACCTGGCGGCCTCCCCAATACTTTCGGGTTGCGATCAACGGGATGAGCAGGACAGCCGCCGAAGCTGCCACCGCCAGCCACGCGCCACGCGAGCGGGATAAGACCAGCGCGCCTCCGACCAACGCGCAGCCCAGTGAGCCGAGTAGCGCTCCAAACGGGCGACGCGCAGTGACGGTGCACCACGCGAGTGTCGGCAGCCCGATCGCGGCGATGTGCGCCACGAAATTTCGATTTCCGAAAGTGCCGCCCGGCGCGCGGTTCGTGCTGAAGTACTCGGTGTCGAGTCCATACGCCTGCGCGAGAGAGAAAGCCGCCGCACAAACAGTGGCAATCGCGCATGCAACGAGGATCGATCTGTAACTGCCCGGCGCAACAGACCGCGCGCCCCAGAAAATGATCGCTCCGGAAACGCTGATGGCGAGGGATCGTTGGGCGACCCAGTGATTGGTGGCAAAGATCGCCGACGCCATGCTCCAGAGCAGAAACAGCGCGATCAGACCATCGACCAGATCGAAGCGCATGGATCGACGCTTGATCACGAGAAGCGTCGCAACGATCAGTGCCGCGACGTTCAGTACCAGCTCCTTCGGCACGAAGTATCGATCGAGCTCGAACAGTTTGTAGGGAAGAGCGACGACGACCGCGGCGATTACGGCGAGCTGGATCGTGAACGTGATGATTCGGTCCATCGCAGAAATATGATCTGCGACGGGTTGCCGGAAAAAAGCCCCGTTCGATGGTTGAGCGGGGCTGCGGGCCGTGTCGGAAATGTCGGGCAGACCGATTTGCCTACCCGCGCCTGAATAAAGTGCCTAATACACCGCCCGAAACACCGCGCGCGCGGTTGACACGGCGCAGCTGATCGAGCTCACCCTTATCGAGCCAGATGCCGCCGCAATCCGAACACTCGTCGATCTTAACCTGCTCGGCCTGCTGTTCCTTCAAATCGCCGCCGCAGCGCGGACACTTGTTGTGATGCGCTTTGCGCTCCGCCTGCTTACGCTCGGCGTCGAGCTTCATGCGCATCTCATGAATCATCTCGAGATTGCGCTTGCCGAAATATTCGTCTTCGTTCCTGCTCGGCTTTTCATCAGTCGCCATAGTTCGCCTCGACTCTTATCGCCTGAAATATACGAGCGATTTGAGCCGTGATTGGCGAAGGAATCGCAAAGAAATGCCCCAGCTCAGGGCGTCGCCCTGGCGAAGTAAATCTCCAGATTCGTTGGCAGTGCGCCGAAGGTCTTGCCGGGTCCCGTCCACGTCATCCCCGCGCTCGACGACAGCGAGACGATTCCGTTGTAGTCGCCGATGAAAGGTCTGATGCCATCGCCACTGGGCACACCGTAAGCCGAGGGATCAAAGCCGGACCTGGTAACCCGCGCCGACTGCCACGTCGCGCCGAAATCGCTCGACGTCGCGTAGGTGAGATCCACCAATGTATTTCCGCTGTAGCTCCGATCATAGAATGCGACATCGAGGCGTCCATTTGGCGCCGCGCCGAGCTCGGCAGCGAAGCGATCTCCGCGAGGAACGGCGGCGACAACCGTGCGGGGTGTCCAAGTCGTCAAATCGTTGGCCGACGCGGAGGTGATGAAAACCTTGGCTACGCCATCGAGGTCGATGTCGGCGTATGCGACGTACAGCCTGTCGTTGGCGACGTTATACGCGGGAGCCGGATACGATCCCGGTCCGCGGAATTGGCCGCCGCTGATGTTGAAGCAGTAAGGAGGAAAGAGGCAAACCGGGTTGGTGAAAACAGCGAACTGAATCGGCGTGCCCCATGTGGCCCCATGGTCGGTGGACTTGGCGACGTACATCGCACTCCCTTTTCCGCCCTGGATCGAGTTATCGAATACGACGTACGCGACGCTGCCGTCTCCATTTGTAACTATCCGCTGATCCTGATCAGCGCGAACATTTCCGCTTGAGACTTTCACCGGTCGCGAGAACGAAAGTCCGCCGTCGCGCGAAGTGGAGATCCACACCGGCGAATTTGAGCCAAAGCCGTGGAATTGCGCCCAGGTGATGTAAATGGTTCCGTCGGCACCGACGCTCATCGCTTCGTGATCGGGGAACTGTCCGTTCGATCCCTTGGAGATGCCCTGACCGTTGAACGCGCTCACCAATGCCAGCGGCTCGCTGGGAATCGCGTGGGCACCGGCCAGCCATGTTCTCCCACCATCCGTTGAGCGGCTTAGAAACAACATCGTGCTCTTGCCGTCGTAGCTGAAGCAGGCGAAGTACGCCGTACCGTCGGGAGCGAATGCCGCTGCCGGATCGCCGCCAAAATCACCGTCACCGGTCCCCGGTACATCAGGATCGTTCGTGAAGCGCGTGATACCGGGAATGAATCCGCTCGGCAATGTTCTGGTCCAGGTTTTACCGCCGTCGAACGAGGCGTTCACACCGCAGCCGTCGTTGTAGTTCCAGTCATTGTTCCCCGTAAGAATGTTTTGCGAATTGAGCGGGTTGACGGCGAGGGGCGTCTCGTTCTGGGAGGTCGTGTCGTTGGTGACGTTGACGACGTTGCTGACGGTGGGCCCAGTGGAGGTGATTGGAGCGAACCGAACTGCATCAGGCGCGTTCAGCGCGTCGGACGGGTCGGCGCGATCGGTGCAGGCAATCGCGACACAGAGGATGACAGCGGGGAGAATTCTGACGCGCATAGGACGACTCGGCACGGGTATAAAAGAAAAAAACGGGGTGAACATATATTTCCACCCCGTTTTCATTTTGGCAACTCTGCCGCTAGACGCTACCGCGCAAACCAGTAGCTCGCCTTGACCAGGAACACGTTGCTGGGCCGGCCGAAGATCGCCATCGTCTCACGACGCGGCCTGAAATCTCCTTCGAACGGCAGAAAATCACTCCGCTCCTGCTGCCAGACGAAGTACAGCGCTGAGCCCGGCCGGTATTCCCAGCGGATGACGGCGTTACCGCGGAGCGAATGCGTCCGAAAATCGGGATTGTCGACAGTAAAGGACGCTGCTGCGCCGGCGCCGTCGGGGTCCACAGTATAGGTCGTAATGTTGCCGGTCTCCGGATCCGTCGATGCCGTCAGAGTGCTGCCATTGTCCTGACCGTACACGGCGTAGTTCTGGGTCGCCGGCTCGGCGAGCTCCTTGAAACCTCTGAACTTGCCGGTCGAGGCGAACGGCTGCGCGTACATCTGGAAGGAAAGCATCGGCGACAACGTCCATTCAACGCGCGTCGTCGCCGACAATGTGGTCTGGAACAAATCCGCCAACACGTAGCGACGGCCAAAGGTGTTAGTGGCGAGCGCATCACCAGCGCTGCGCACGAACTGGATGGTGTTGTGATAACGAGTCAGGTCGGGCGCGAATGTCACGCGCACCGAGGAGCTCGGTCGCAGAGTGAACCCGACGCTGATGTCTTTGTTGTAGCCGTGATTCTCGTCGGCATACCAGTTACCGAGGAACGTGTACGACAGGAACGAACGCTGATCGCTATCCAGCTCGAACCAGCCTCCCCACTGAGTTGGCTGGCGTCCGAGCGGACCGCCACGCGTCAGGCGATCGTCGATCGCGCTGGGGTCGTATTCACCGCCGGTGTAGAACGACCAGAGGTTGGTGAAGTTGAGCGTGACCTGATTGAAGAAGCTGCTCCATATCTTATCGCCGCCGTGATTCCAGGCGTGATTGGTTCCCGCGAAAAGGTTGTAGCTGCGAAGCAGCTTTCCCGGAGTCTGGTTGTTGTAGGAGATGCCCGAGCCAACATTGCGATAGTCGACGCGACCCATGAAGCCGAGATCGTTCACCTCGTAGCCCGGGCTAATGTCCTTGAGGGTGAGCGAGTACGACCAGTTACCTGACTTGTTGAAACCGAGTTTTGCCGAGTAGCCCGTTAGAGAGTTTCTGGTGCTATCGACGTTCAGATAATCAGCGTCCGGACGCTGATAGTAACGAGCGCTGGAAAACTGGGCATTTCTGATAACCGCTCGTGAACCCTGAATCAACGAACGCGAGAACGCTCCCGTAATTGTCTGCGTTCCCCAGCGGTGCTCAAAGTCGATGCTGCCGACGTCAGCGCTCGACCGCAGCAAATTCTTGAAAACGGTGTCACTCAGATCGCGATTGACAGCCGTTCCGCCAACGCTGAGCACCGTCAATCCACCACGGTAATCACGCCGGACGCGACCCACGAAGTAATTAGATAGCGGTTCGATCGGTGTTTTCGATTCGACGTCGGAAGCGTCGATCACTCTAGCCTGCTCTTCGGAAGTCAGAGCGTTCAGCAGGCCGATCGTCCACGCTCCGACTTTCCCGGTCAGCTTACCGGCGCCGATGATTGTGGTAGCGTCGGGGGCATCGACGAACTGGCCGCCGGCGAAACGTTGGGGAGGTCGGCCGATCCGTCGCGAGTAGAAAATCTGTTGATTTCCGTAGGATGGTCCGCCGGAAATCGCACCGATGTTGAAGATGTTGCCGCCTTCGACGAAGAACGGGCGTTTTTCGGGGAAGAACGTCTCGTACGCGGAGAGATTGACGACGGCGGGGTCGACTTCGACCTGGCCGAAATCCGGATTGACCGTCGCGGTGAGGGTGAGACCACTCGGCAAACCGTATTTGAGATCGGCGCCCGCGGAAGGCTTGGCGTCGTTGAGTTTATAGAATGGATTGGTCGGATCACCCGGCGCGCGCGTCAGCTTGGCACTCACATATGGCATTACCTCGAAGCGACGCGGCGTCGGGATGTCCACAATGCCGGCCAGATCACCCTCGAGAGAGACGAATCCCGGGTCTGTCGTCTTCCACGGCGACCAGCTGTCACGCTCGTTGCGGCGCGCGATGTCGCGCATCACCTGAAAGCCCCAAACACGCTCTACGCCAACCGGCGCTTTGCCGAACCGCAGCTGCGAGAACGGAATTCTGTATTCGGCGACCCAGCCGAGGGAGTCGACGCGGGTGGCAACCTGCCAGACCGCATCCCAGTTCAGATCTTCACCCTTGTTATCGTCGTACTCGAGTACGTCCTTCTGCACGCCTCGTGGATTTACCGAGAAGCGGAAAGACGTGCGGCGGTCGCGATACGAATCAACCATTACGTGTAGCCAATCAGAGTAGATGCCGAATGCGTCACGGCGTGCCAGCTGCGCCGCGATTGAATCCGGGTGCGCGTCGAACATGCGCACGCCGACGTAGAGTGCATCGTCGTCGTACAGCACCCGCACCTGGGTGGAGTCAGTCGGTTGCGCGCCGACTTTGGGATAGCTCTGCGTGAAGCTCGAGGACGGCACCGCGGTCTGCCAGGCCGGCTCGTCTAGCTTGCCGTCAATGTTGATTGAGCCGGTCGCGCGACTCGCCCGCATGTTTTGAGCGGCCAGCGTTACTTGCGAATTGCTGCCAGCGGTGGGTTGCGACGAGGACCCCGGTTTAGCCGGATATGTCGTGGATTGTGCGTGAGCAGCGGCGGCGATCGTGAGGGACAGCGCGGCGACGCCGAGCGAAGGACGGAAAGAATTCATACTCGAACGGGGTGAAGGACCGGACCTGTCGTTTTAGACGGGGTAATCGCGGTAATGGTTGAGACAGCGTCCCGGCCTGAAAGGTTGGCTCAGCCGGGCGGCAGAAGTGGCTGCTCACCGCGATTCTATGGTCGTTTGGATTTGGCGGAACTGGGTTTCTCGGGGGCGAGGACGGGCTTGTTCCTTAAATCCTCCAGCTGTTTCTGCAACTCAGGGTTGTTGGTTAACTCCCGCAGCTGTTTGTCCAACTCGTCGAAAGTAGTTGCTGGATTAACATGGCAGGTGCCGCTGCGACGGCTGTCAAATTTTCGAAGAACTTCGTGAACCTGACTCAGCTCGACCGCCGACGCGCGGACGGTGATTGCGGCGATTCCCGTCGGCCCGATGTAATAGGTGCTGCCATTCGACCGGACGTACGGATTGATCAGCTCGCCGGCTTGCTGCGGCGTCAAACACGTCAGCGGAATTGTCTCAGTGCGCAATGCCGGGTTCCCCCCCGCAAATCTGCCGAAATCCGGCACCAGCGTGTCGGCGGCAAACCAGATCGAGATACCAAGTGCAATCGAGGTGAGCGTGACGACGACGCGACCGATTCGCCGGCGGCGGGAGAGTTGGCCGGCCGTTTCCGCAACGGAAATCGGATTACTTAGCGGCGGCAGATTGTTGAGAATGGTCGCGGCAGTGTACTCACGATCACGCAGCTGCGTCAGCAGCGGACCACAATCGGGGCAGTTCGCCGCATGCCGGGATACTGCTGATTCCGGAGTCAGCTCGCGCAACGATCCAGTCGCCAGCTCTTCGAGGCATTCGTTACAGTTCATCTCGACAACTCACCATAAGCGGGATGCGTGGCGAGCATGCCGTCACGAATCGCCTTTCGCGCCTTGAACAGATTCGCGCGGACAGACACCGGCTTCATTCCGGTGCGCTCGGCAACTTCAACGGGTGACAGACCCTGCAGATCAACGAGGTCGAAGATCTCACGCTGCCGGCGCGGCAATTCGGAGAAGAGCTGGCGAATGATGTCCGCGGCGCGTTGCCGATCGACGCGCCCCCCGGGATCGGTCGTGTAGACATCCCGCTCCGGTCGCGCGGCAGCGGTCAACGCTAGCCGCCCGCGACGCCCACGTTTGCGGCGGATTTGCGTCGCGGTGCGGCGAGTGATCCGGTACAGCCACGCCTCCAACGGCCCATCCGAGCGATAGCCGCCCAGCTGCCGGTGAACGCGGACAAAAACTTCCTGGGTGATGTCTTCGGCTTCATCCGGATCGCGCGCGAATATCAGCGACCAACGAAAGACCGCCGGCTGAAAGCGGGTCACCAGCGCCGTAAAGGCCGTGTCGTCGCCAGCGGAGGCGAGCGATGCCAACTGCGCATCCAATTCATACGCCTCGCGGTCGCGGAATGGCGCCGCTCTCTCCAGCGACTCGGCGCGTCTCCGTTTCCGTCGTTTGAACATGCGGTGGCTAATATATGGTTGCACTAACACTGCGGCCGATCCGGCGGACACCATCTTCTCCTATCGTGTCTAACAGCATGATGTCACGAGCCGCCAGAGCGTTTACTCGCCTCCCGGTCTAGATCAGCGACCGAATCCAGCCGCCATCCACGGCAATCGAGCCACCGGTGATGTAACTCGCCCGCTCAGACGCGAGAAAGGCAGCGAGGGCCGCAAACTCGCGCGGCTCGCCCAGTCGGCCCATCGGTATTTCCTTCTCCCAGCGCGCGTAGGAGTCTTTCAGAGACGCGCCGGTCTTCTCGCTGGTGGCACGCGCCAACTGATCGACGCGATCAGTGCGAGTGTAGCCGGGCATGATGTTGTTGACGGTGACGTTGAACTGAGCGACTTCGTTGGCAAGTGTGCGTGCGAAACCCGTCACGGCTGCCCGCAAGCTGTTCGATAGCATCAAGCCATCGATTGGCTGTTTCACGGCGATCGACGTGACGTTGAGGATTCTTCCCCAGCGCCGCTCCTTCATTCCGGGCAGCACGGCGCGGGCGAGGCCGACGGCGCTATAGAGCAGAAGCCGCGTCGCAGTCTCCCATGTTTCCGCTGTAAAGCTGTCAAAAGCGCCGCTGGGCGGACCGCCCGAGTTAGTGACAAGGATGTCGACGCGCCCAAATGAGTCGAGAGCGGTCCTGGCGACGAGATCGATGCCTGCCTGTTGCGATACGTCGGCGCCAACCTCGACGACCTTAACCCCCGACGATTTCCGAATCGCATCGGCGGTGGCCCGCAACGCATCCTCACCCCGAGCACACATGACGAGGTCTGCGCCCTCTGCAGCCAGCTCTTCAGCGATCGCGCGACCCAGTCCCTTACTACTCGCAGCAACGACGGCAATCTTGCCGCGCAGTCCGAGGTCCACTCAGCGCCTCAGGTAGTCGTCGGTCTTCTTCAACCAATCCTGCCGGGGCGGGCTGAACACATCGACATCGAGCGTCTCCTCCAGCGCTTCGGCTTTGTGCGGGATGTTGGACGGAATCAGCAGGACTTCGCCCGCGCTCACCACGATTTCCTCCTTCTGATCCTCGCCGATCCAGAACTTGAGCGCTCCCTCGAGGATGTAGGTCAGCTGCTCGTTCTCGTGCGAGTGCTTGGGCACGATGCAGCCTTTTTTGAGATAGACGTGAGCCAGCATCATCCGCTCGCCGGTGATCAGGCGGCGGGAGAGCATGTCGGTCACTTTTTCTTTCTCCATGTCGTCCCAGCGAAAAAAACTGACGGCAGGATTCTTCATTTGGGTCTCCGTTCGTTCACCGAGTGGCGGTTCGCTGGTAGACGACGCGTCCGCCGACGATGGTGTATTCGATCTTTGCATCGCGAATGGTCTCCGCTGGAATGCGGGTGAGATTGCGATCGACGATAACGATGTCCGCGAACTTGCCGACCGTGATCGAGCCTTTGTCCTTTTCCTCAAATGTCGCGTACGCGGCATTCAAGGTGTAGGCGCGCAGCGCATCCTCTACCGGGATCTTCTGCTCGGGAATCCAGCCATTGGGATTTTTGTCGTCGAGGGTGCGCCGCGTAGCTGCTGCGTAAATGCCTTCCAATGGCGTCGCCGGTGCAACGGGCCAGTCGCTACCGAATGCGAGCCGCGCTCCCTTCTCGCCAAGTGTTCGGAAAGCGTACGTCGTCTTTGCGCGCTCGTGCCCGATCACCTTCTCGGCCCACCGACCATCGTCGATCGCGTGGTAAGGCTGCATGCTCGGGATCACATCGAGCTGGCCGAAACGGGGAACATCGGCTGGTGCAATGTGCTGCGCGTGCTCGATGCGGAATCGGCGATCGCGGGGTCCGTTCTCGCGCGCGACGCGCTCGAAGATGTTGAGCTGGAGATTGATCGCGCGATCACCAATTGCGTGAACGATGACGTGCAATCCCGATTTGTCGGCGCTGGACGTCCAGGTGTAAAGATCTTCCGGAGTGTTGACGAGGAGGCCGCTGTCTTTCGGTGCGTCGGTGAACGGCTGCATCATCGCTGCCGTGTGGGATCCCAGCGATCCGTCGACAAAGCCTTTAAGCCCACCGATGCGGAGCCACGAATCACCACGTCCGCGTGCAGCGACTGTATCGCGCAGCCGCGCCCAGGTTGCGAGCGGAACTGAAGCATAGATGCGCGTGCGGAGCGTGCCGGCGTGATGGGCTCGCTCGAAAACGGCGAGATCCGACCAGCCGCCCATGTGATCGACGGACGTGACACCGCGCTCGTTGGCGTAGGTCATTGCCGCGTCGAGAGCGCGATCGAGCATCGCGGGCGCCGGATCAGGAACCGCTTTGTCGATCAGCTCCTGGGCGTTGTCCTTGAAGATCCCGGTGGGAGCTCCAGCCGCATCTCGCGTGATGGTGCCGCCGGCCACATCCCCACCCGTCATCGGCACTCCCGCAGCGCGAACGGCGGCAGTGTTGGCGAGTGCCATGTGTCCGTCAAGTCGATTGATCCACACCGGATTGTTGGGCGTTACCGAGTCGATCCACGATCGCTGCGGAAGTTCGCCGCCCCAGTTCTGGTGATCCCAATCGCCCCCGGTGATCCACGTTCCCGGAGGAACAGTTGCTGCAAATGCTCTGATCCGCGCGATGAACTCGGCCGGCGTGCGCGCATCGCGCAGCTGTACCGAAGCAAGGTTGAGCCCGCCGGCGAGAAAGTGAACGTGAGAGTCAATGAAGCCGGGCAGTACCATGCCGCCCCCTGCATCAATGACCCGTGTTTGTGGAGAGATGAGGCGCCGAATCTCCGAGTTTGGGCCAACGGCGACGATGCGGTCACCGCTGATTGCGACTGCTTCTGCCGACGGTTTCGCTGAGTCGGCCGTCCAAACAGCTCCATTCACGATGACAATCGATGCAGGTGCCGGAGATGGCATTGAGGCAACTATGTTCAAAAAGACCAGACAGCCGGCCGCAGGAAGTGCGAGATGAGCGAGACGACGCAGCATCAAAGTACCAATGGAAGTGTTAGGCGCTTACAAATCTGCACCTGAACGGTGCGATTGGTACGAGTTGCTGCGGCGCCTTCCTCCTCGTCTACACAGAAGCACCGAATAGCACGAAGCAGAGTAATAAGGTATGGACTAGCAACCGAGAGAAGACTTATGCAGCTCAACAGATATCGCACCGCCATTCTTGCATCCGCGACTCTTGCCGGACTGACAGCATTCCCGCGCAACGCGGTCGCTCAGCTTGGCGAGTTTCATCCGACGGTTTACGGATCGACTGAAGTCGACACCCGGCACAGTCAGTTCTACCTGTTAGGCCTGTATGTGGGCATGGGCGGACTTGGCTGGTCTCCGTACGGGAACGTCAGCGGTTATGCGCTGCACTATCGTCCCGTCGCGGGCATTGACGCGACCTCCAACCTCACGGCTGTGTCGCCGACTATCGGACTGGCTTACGCCGGCCGGAGTGGTGGTGTGTCGTTCGGTGGTGGGTACACGTGGGTGAACCACGAAAACCCTGCGGCGCCGGGAGCGGAGAGCGGCGGGAAGACCGGCGCAACCGCAAGCGTTGGTGCGTACTCTGTAGGTGGTCGGCGTCGCTCGTTACGCACTCAACTGCTGGCGAATTACAACTTTGGCAGCCACTACGCATGGGCGCGCGGTCGCGCTTCGGTCCCGTTCCGTTCGTCGGCGCGGCATCCAATACGTCTCGGCGCTGAAGTTGTCGGCCAGGGCGGCGGCCTCGAGGGAAACACCAGCAACACGTTCTCGGCGGGCCCGACGCTCGAGTATGGTTGGTCGCAAAACTTCCGGACCACGCTCGCCGGCGGCTGGAAGACCGTTGGCGGAACCGCGTTCACCACAAGAGACAACGCCGGCTACGTCAAGTTGGAGTTTTCACTCTCCCCCTGACGGCGCCGGTGGTGGAGTCAGCGGCACCACCGGATGCTTGAGATGAAATCCGGTGGCGTCCTGATAGGCCTTTGCTACCGCCAGCACCTTTCCCTCCTCGAATAGTCCGCCGAGGAACGTGAGCGAGACGGGCGTACCGTCATCGCGAAATCCGTTGGGAAGGATCACCGCGGGATGGCCGGTGAGATTTGTCGCCACGAGCTGACTGAGATTGGCCGCACCGGTCGGGGTGACGATCACGTCAACTGTCCGCATCAGATCATCCCACTTCTGAATAGCCATCGAGCGAACACGGTTGGCGTTCACATAATCAACCGCGGGAATGAAGCGGGACGTTCTGAACGTGTTTGGCCAGTCGCCCTTCCCTTGCTGCACCAACTCCTTGTCGCGATCCGTTCGCGTGAGCTCGTCAAATGCGGCGGCCGCCTCGGCGGTGAGGATGATGCGCATTGCATCGTAGGGGATGTCGGGCAAGTCGACGGGAATGAGACGGATCCCAAGGCGCTGGAAGACATCGAGCGCCGCATCGTCGAACTTCTTGGTCGCGTGTGTAGTGCGCTTGGGATCGGCCGGATCTGTCTGTGGCAGATCGAACGCTGACTTCACGTACCCCACCCGGAGAGTCTTTGGCGAGAGCTCCGCGTTCCATTGGTAGTCGGCGGCAATCACAGTGTTGTCTTTACCGTCGGGCCCGTAGATCGCATCGAGCACGATCGCGCAGTCCTCAACGCTGCGGCAGATCGGACCGAGTTTGTCCATCGTCCACGAAAGCGCCATCGCGCCGGTTCGAGGCACGCGACCAAACGTCGGCCGCAGTCCCGTTGTCCCGCAGCGCGTCGACGGCGAGGAGATCGAGCCGAGTGTCTCGCTACCGATGGAAAAGCCGACGAGTCCGGCCGCAGTCGCGGATGCGGGCCCAGCGGATGACCCGCTCGATCCCTGATCGACTTTCCATGGATTCTTTGTCGTCGCGCCAAACCAGATATCACCCTGAGCCAGCTCACCGAGCGTCAGCTTCGCGACGAGAACCGCACCCGCGTCATCGAGTCGCTGTACAACGGTGGCGTCTCTGTCGATCACCTGATCCTTGAACGGGCCGGCGCCCCAGGTCGTCTTGTAACCGCGCACAGCCAGCAAGTCTTTTGCGCCCCACGGAATTCCGTGTAGCGGCCCGCGATACCGTCCGCGTTTGATCTCCGCATCGGCCGCGGCTGCCTGTCGCAGCGCACGTTCTTCAGTGAGAGAGATCACGCAACGCAACACCGGATCGTATTTCTTGAGTCGCGCCAGGTACATTTGCGTGAGCTGCGTCGAGCTGACCCGCCCGCGCCGTACCAGCTCGGATAATTCGGTGACGGGAAGAAACGCGAGCTGGTCGATGTCGGACGAGATCGAGCGCAAAGGGACTTTGCTTCGCACCATTGGCCGGCGCGATGGCGCCGCGACTTTCTTCCCCGGTGGCAGCGGATCGAATCTGATCGCGGGCGCCACCGAATTGTCGAGAGAGATTTTGTGCAGCGCCTCGATGCGCTGCTCCTGTTGCTTCAACCCGTCGAGCATCAGCTCGCGCTCCTGCGGATCGAAGTGCAGGCCGGCTACTTCTTCGGCGCTGGCGATTGTATCGACAGTGATCTCGGCTCCAGCCTTCAGCTTTGCCCAGAGGACTCCGGGAAACAGCGTCGAGCCGAGACCGAGGCCGGAGAAATAAGTCATGAACGAGCGGCGATCGAGCGTAGCTGGCATCGGGACCTCGTCAAACCTGCGATTTCGAGTACGCAGCTTCCCCGTCAAACTCCTGTAGTTTCTCGACGTGCATCCAGCGATGCGAGCGTCCGACGGTTCCGAGGACAGCTAGTATCTCCTCATCACTCAGCCGTGTCACGCCATCGCGCAGGACGAATCGGCAGCGGTAGTGGTCGACCAGCGACACGCGGCGGCCGCTGGACGGAAAGACGACCGCGCCCCGATTGGTAATCATCTCGAGTCTGAGCGGTGAGGAAGACATCGATTCCTCCAGTCCTGTCGCCAGCTCATTTGGTTCGAGAGTCGATTCGATGTAGACATCGAGACCCGTCAATCGCCGCCCTTTGGCGGGTACGGCGTTCACACCGGCGCTCGTGGGCGGCAAATCAACTTGGTTTGGCTTTTTCGGCGGGCTGAGCTTGGAGGTTTTGCCGATGTTGGAGATCACTGCCTGAGTGAACTCGGTCGTCCCCGCCGGTTTATCGGTGCCCATCATGTCACTTGTGCGGATTCCGCTTTCCAGCGTTACCAGCACCGCCTGCTCGACATCGTTGGCAGCTTTGCCCTCGCCGATGTGACGCAGCATCATCGCTGCGCTGAGTATGAGTGCGGTGGGGTTGGCTTTGTTCTTCCCGGCGATATCGGGTGCAGAGCCGTGGACGGCTTCGAAGATCGACACATCGTTGCCAATGTTGGCCGATGGCGCGAAGCCGAGTCCGCCAGTGAGGCCGGAAGTCAGATCGCTGAGGATGTCACCGTTCATGTTGGTGGTGACGATGACATCGAACTGTTCTGGACGCATCGCCAGTTGATGCGCCGCATTGTCGATGAGGATGTGTTTGGAGGTGATCTCCGGGTACTGCGGCGCGATCTCCTCGAAGGTGTGCTGGAGCAGTCCTTCGGTGAGCTTGAGAATGTTCGATTTCGTCGCGCAATGGACCGCCTTGCGCCCTTCGGCGATCGCGTAAGAGAAGGCAAGCTTCACGATCTTCTCGCACCCTTCACGCGAAATGAGCTTCAGACTCTCGGCGACCCCCGGCGTCTGCATGTACTCGATGCCGGCGTAAAGATCTTCCACGTTCTCGCGCACGATGACGATGTCGAGATTGCGACCGGTAAAAGCGGTTCGCACACCGGGGAGCTCGCGGACAGGCCTGATATTGCCGTAAGTCTCGAACAACGCGCGCAGTGTGACGTTGGCGCTGCGGTTGCCGTAGCCAATCGGCGTCTCGAGCGGGCCTTTGAGGACGACGCGCGAGCGTTCGATCGAATCGATCGTCTCTCTCGGGATGCCAGTGGCGATGCCTTTCTGGAAGACGCGAGCGCCTGCTTCGCACTTCTCGAACTCGACGACGACTCCGGTAGCTTGTATGATGGCGAGGGCGGAATCGACGACTTCCGGGCCGATTCCATCACCTGGTAGGACAGTTATCTTTCGTTTTGCTGGTGTCATCAGGGGAAGTTAATTCCCCGGGGAAGTTTTTTTTGCGCGCGTAGCTCAGTTGGATAGAGCGTCGGCCTCCGGAGCCGAAGGTCGTGGGTTCGAATCCCGCCGCGCGCACTTTGGCATTCCTGGATCACGGCGCGGGTCAGTCGGCCCGGATCCTCACGCGGCCACGCTCACTTGGTCGGAGCCGCTAACTACGCTCCCTCGCTCTGCTCGGTCGCGCGTCTCCTCCTCGCGTTCGCTTTAACGGCCGCGTAGAGGACCCGGGCCTCCCTCCCAAGCCGATTTCGAACTGCGACTGCGCCGTGGATTCTCATTGCGGGCTAGCGGTAAGCGTATGTGAGGGAATCGAGCATTCGTTGGCGGATGTCGGCTGTCAGTAGCTCGCCGCCGACTACAACTGCGTTGATGCGGCGGACGTTGCGGATGCTCGTTAGCGGATTGGCATCGAGCAATACGAGATCGGCGCGCTTGCCGACGCGGACGGAGCCGGTTGTGTCGGAGGCGTTGAAGAAGCGGGCGGGGTTTATGGTTGCGGCACGCAGAGCTTCAATGGGCTTGAAACCATCTGCGACCAGACGTTCCAGCTCATCGTGCAGAGAGAAGCCAGGAATCATTGGGCCGTAGGGCCCTGTGTCCGTGCCCGCGAGAAACTGCACTCCTGCGTTGCGACAAATCCGGATCAACAGCGCGCGGGTCTCGTAAACGCGTACGTTCGCGCTGTTCCGGGCTGCGCGTGAAAAGCGCCCGGAGGGAACCACGTACTGCGTGAGATCGCGTATCTCGCGCGGCAGATAGTTCAATCGCGGGTCCCTCACGATCGCAGCATCCAGCGGCATCAGCGTCAGGTAAGCTGAAAAATACGTAGTCGGTGTCAGCCAGACTCCCCCTCTGGCAAGCTGCGCGCATAGAGCGCGGGCGCGTCCGGGGCTGAATGAGTCGGCGAGATGTCGCTGCCAGCGCGGCGTGAAGTGCTTGATGAGATCACTCGGACCAGTGGCACTGCTCGCCCATTTGCTGACCGAATCAAGGACCGACCGGTCCTGAGATGCAAAGAGCAGCAGCCCCGCCCAACCACTGCCCATGTGCTCGATACTCCGCTGTCGGGCTCTTACTGCATCGGCCGGATCGACTGCTATGGGCAGGTGGCCAGCGATGTACGAGCCGCGTCTCCGCGCTTGTGCGGCGACCGCGAGATATGTGTCTCGGTTCAGCCAGTCATGGACCTTGATAAAGTCGACGCCTCGGTCGAGCAAGGCGTCGACGACGCGCTGACCCTCGGCAGGCGTCGAAACACGAGCGAGTCGGGAATCTGTATCCGCCACCGGGCCAGTCACGATCAAGCCGGGCGCGATTATCGTCGGTCGTAGCACCCCGGGTTTCGGCGGCGACTTCCACTCGCGGATGCGTGAAAGCGAGCCGCCCATATCGCGGACCGACGTCACGCCGGCGGCAATCGACAGCGGAAAGAACCACGCTTCCGTT
>DASUZC010000097.1:0-3197 GCA_036377095.1 Gemmatimonadaceae bacterium | reverse complement strand
ATTCATTGGCGCCTACGCCGCGGCGCTCGGCGGTCTCGATCTCCTCGTTTTCACGGGCGGCATCGGCGAACATTCGGACACGATCCGGGCCAAGATCTGCGAGGGACTGGCGTTCCTCGGAATCAACATTGACCCCGCGCGCAATGCTGCCGGCGAGACGTTGATTTCCACGGCAACGGGGGCCGTTGCGGTGCGCACGATGAAGACACAGGAAGAAGCGATGATCGCGCGACATGTTCGCGAGTTGCTGGCTGGTAGCAAGTGATGCAGTCCGTGGCGGATGCGTACCGGCTTACCGCCGATGAGGTCGCGAAGAGTCTCGACACCGATCTCCATCGCGGGCTGACTGACGAGGAAGCGGCGAAGCGACTCGCTGAAGTCGGCCACAACGAGCTCACCGCCGAGCACGGAGTACCGGCGTGGCGACGTTTCCTCGCGCAGTTCCGCGACGTGCTGGTGATTCTGCTGCTCGTCGCTACCGCTGTCTCTGTCGCACTATGGTTTGTGGAGCGTGACAGTGCGCTGCCATACGAGGCGATCGCAATTTTTGCCGTCGTGCTCCTCAACGCGGCAATGGGTTTCGTCCAGGAAACGCGCGCCGAGGCGGCTGTGGCGGCACTGCGCGCGATGTCGGCAAGCGAAGCATCGGTAATTCGCAGTGGCGAGCGACGACGGGTTCCGGCCGCGGAGCTCGTGCCTGGTGACGTAGTGCTCATCGAGCAGGGCGACACCATTCCCGCCGATGCCCGCATCGTGGAATCAACGGCACTGATGACAGCGGAGGCAGCGCTCACAGGGGAGAGTCTGCCCGTCTCAAAGAATAGCGCGCCTCTGTCCGGGGACGTGGCAATCGGTGACCGCGAGAACCTGCTCTTTAGCGGTACCGCTGCGACGTACGGGCGCGGAACCGCCATCGTCACCTCCACCGGCATGACCACCGAGATGGGTCAAATCGCCGGCTTGCTGCGGGAAACCGTCACTGAAGTCACTCCACTGCAACGCGAGCTCAATCGCACCGGCAAGATTCTCGGTCTCATCGTTTTGGCGATCGCTGTCGTCATGATCGTGACGATCATTTTCGTCGAAGATGTGCACGGCTTTTCCGGGATTCTCGACGTTCTGATCCTCGGAGTCGCGCTCGCCGTCGCTGCTGTGCCGGAAGGTTTGCCCGCCGTCGTCACCGCAGTGCTGTCGATTGGCGTGCAGCGCATGGCGCGTCGCAATGCAATTGTCCGACATCTCGCCGCCGTCGAGACGCTTGGATCCGCCAGTGTGATCGCTTCCGACAAAACAGGCACTCTGACCAGAAATGAGATGACGGTGCGCACAGTGGTGACGGCCAGTGGCCGCGTCTCGTTCACCGGCTCGGGATACGGCCCGGAAGGCGAGGTGCGCAGGGACGGCGGTGGCACCGTAGATGGCGAGCTTCGCGCCGAGCTTGAGCGCGCACTCGCGGCGGCTGATCGTGCCAACAACGCAACCGTGCACGAGCAGGACGGGCGCTGGCTGGTTGAAGGCGATCCGACCGAGGGAGCGCTCGTCGTCGCCGCGCGCAAGGCCGGACTGCGCAGTGATGCGCTCGACGCCCGCTTTTCGCGCGTCGCAGAGATCCCGTTCTCGTCGGAGCGAAAGCTGATGTCGACACTTCATCGGGATAGAGAGCGCGGTGACAAGCAAACAGTGTTCTCCAAAGGAGCACCCGACATTCTGCTCGCACGCTGTTCGCGCGAGCTGCATGGAAGTGAAGCTGTCCCGCTCACGCCCGAGCGCCGCGCCGAGATCGAGCAGATCAATCTCGCTCTGGCAGACGAAGCCCTGCGCACGCTTGGCGTTGCCATTCGTCGCCTGCAGGACGACGTCGCCAGCGTCAATGGCGCTGAGGCGGAAGGTTCCATCGAGCAGGATCTCGTGTTCGCCGGATTGATCGGAATGATCGATCCCCCGCGCACCGAGGCGCGGGACGCAGTCGCGCAAGCGAAACGCGCCGGAATCAGACCGATCATGATCACGGGCGATCATCCTCGTACCGCCAGCGTAATTGCGCGAGAACTCGGCATCTCCGACGACGGGCGCACGATGACTGGCAGCGAACTGGACCAGCAGAGCGAAGATGCGCTCGCAAAAACCGTGATGGAAATCTCGGTTTACGCGCGCGTCAACCCAAATCACAAGCTGCGCATTGTCAAAGCGCTACAGCGCGATCGAGCGATCGTCGCGATGACTGGCGATGGAGTTAACGACGCGCCGGCTCTCAAAACCGCCGACATTGGCGTGGCAATGGGAGTCATGGGAACCGATGTGGCGCGCGAGGCAGCGGACATCGTGCTCGCCGACGACAACTTCGCTTCCATCGTCGCCGCTGTTGACGAGGGCCGCGCGATCTTTGCCAACATCCGCACTTTCCTCCGCTATCTCCTCTCGTCCAACATCGGCGAAGTTCTGACGATGTTCTTCGGCGTGTTGTTCGCGAGCCGCATCGGCCTGCCGTCGGAAAACGGCGTGGTTGTCCTGCCGCTGCTCGCGACTCAGCTCCTTTGGATCAATCTCGTCACCGATGGCGCTCCTGCACTGGCGCTGGGCGTCGACCCCGCCGAGCCTGATCTGATGCGACGTCCGCCACGTCCGAATGGCGAGCCCGTGATTACCGGCGAGATGTGGCGCGGAATCTTCTTCAACGGAATCGTGATGGCGATTGCCACGCTGCTCGTGCTCGATGCATCACTGCCGGGTGGGTTCATCCCCGGAGTCGGCAACCTTCGCTACGCCCAGACGATGGCGTTCACGACGCTGACGCTCGCCCAGTTCTTCAACGTGTTCAACTCGCGGTCGGATACACGCAGCGCCTTCAGAGGTTTATTTGCCAACCACTGGGTGTGGGGCGCGCTGGCAGTGTCAGTTGTACTGCAGATCATGGTGATCTACGTGCGCCCAATGCAGCACGCGTTCGGCACTACCGCGCTCGCGCCCATCGATTGGGTTCGTTGTCTGGTCGCGGCAAGCGTGGTGCTGTGGGCGCGCGAGGTGTCCAAGTTTTTCATCCGGCGCTTGCGCGGGACGGGAAACTAATCGTCCACGTCGCGATCAACGGCGGGCTGGCTGGCGGCGCCCTGGATTTCGGTGTGACGAATCTGGCCACCGAGGTTCGCTGTCCACCCCATTAGCGCGCTCACGGCGAGCGTTCCGACCAGACCAGCCGG
>DASUZC010000096.1:0-5927 GCA_036377095.1 Gemmatimonadaceae bacterium | reverse complement strand
CTAATCGCGGCACGCTCAGCGACAAGCAGACGACAGTAGCCGCAAATGTCATTTTCGTCTACTAGGGTAGCGGATAGCAGGAAGCGGGTAACGGGTAACGGGTAACGGGTAACGGGTAACGGAAACAAAACGGCCCCTCGAATCGATCGGGGGGCCGTGTGTTTCTATTCGCGAAGTAGCTTAGACGCGCACAGTCAGACCGCCCCTGTCAGCAAGAGCCGTAATAAGGTCGGGAATGGAAAGTCGTGAGCGCATGGAATGGCAATGTATGTCGTGGCAGTCGTGGCGGTCAAGCTCGCCTTAATGAGTTGGGGCTGGATCGACGCGCCATTGGATCAACGGCGCGTCGAGAATAGCGCGCTGAACCGCATCCGCGATATCGCGCCGCAGTGCTTCGTGCCGCAGGTTGGCGCGCGTCGGATTGACTCGATTCGTCAGCAACACCACGAACACTCCGCGCTCGGGGTCGATCCAGATGCTGGTGCCGGTGAATCCGGTGTGGCCAAATGATCGAAACGAGAAGTAATGGCCCCCGCTCGACCGGTCGCTCGGCGTGTCCCAACCAATTGCGCGACTGGAATTGCGACCCTGGCGCGCCGTCCAGCGCGCAACAGTAGTGGGCTGAATCAACCACACGCCGCCGTACTGTCCGTCATTGAGCAGCATCTGACTGAACGCCGCGGCATCGCGCACCGAGGAGAACAATCCCGCGTGTCCGGAAACGCCACCGAGCGCGCACGCATTTTCATCGTGAACAATGCCGTGGATGTGCATGTGGCGATACGCAGTATCGATCTCAGTCACGGCGATGCGGGAGAGCATCGGATTGTCGGGATTGAATGCGGCGGTGCAAGTGCTGTCCGCCGGCAACGCTGACGACGCCAGTGGATTAAACCGAGTGTCGCGCATGTTGAGCGGCTGAGTGACGCGACTGGCCACGAACTGGTCGAGCGTCATCCCCGTGATGCGCTCGATTACGAGCCCCATCAGAATGAAATCCCAGTCGCTATAGATGACGCTGTCGCCCGGCGCGTAGGCGAGCGGACGCGAGTTGATCTGTTCCAGATACGCAGCCCGGCCACGGTTGTCGCGCCACAGCGCCGCGAACGCTTCGAAACCACCACGGTGAGTGAGGATCATCCGCACAGTGATTTTCGCTTTCGTCGAGTCGTTCAGCTCGGGCAGGTAGTTGTGAACAGGCGCGTCGAGATCGAGTTTGCCCTCATCTTCGAGGATCATCGCCGCCGTTGTCGTCGCTACGACTTTGGTGAGCGATGCCATGTCGAACAGCGTCGAGTCGGTGACAACGGGCGCATCCGGTGCGACATCGATCCGACCGTAACTGCGTAGATGTACGAGCCTGCCCCATCGCCCGACCGCCAGTGCGACACCGGGCGCGGCGCCTTCTGCCATTCCAACTCTAACAATCGAGTCGAGCGTCGAGTTGAGATCGCGCGACATCCCGACGCTCGCGGGATCGGCGCGGACGAGAGTCGCGGTCGGTGCGAGACGGGTAGTCGGCCGGTTTGCACTCGCGCAGGCTAGCACTAGTGCGAGCAGAGCAACTGCGACAAAAGGTAGGCCGGTTGCAGAGGCGCTCAGGTTGGAGGTTGCAGCTGCGTTCCCGGGATTCATGCGGACGGTGCCCCGTAGGGCGCAGCCGGCAGCACGGTGTCCGCCCGGGCAAAATCAATGAACCCGCGCTCAGGATCCGTTGACAGCAATACGACGTCGACTTCGTTGCCGGGCGCCAATCCTTTCCTTCCACGAACGAGCCGGCCTTCAATGTCCTCCGGCATCAGCTTGAGCCACGTCGCCTTGCGCGACACACCCGTGATCACCGCGCTGAAGTTGTCGCCGATTCTGTCGCGCAGCTGCAGCGCGGCGGCACGCTTCCGCTCCTGCCGCTCCTCCTTGGTGGGATCGATTCCCGCCGCGTACTCGAAGTCGATGAACCCGTGCACGCTGTCAGTACCAATTAATCGGAAGGGAACCTTCATTCCCACCTTGAGATCCTTGTAGCCGCGCACTACGCGACCCTCGGCACTTCCATCGACCAGACGCACGAAAGTGCCGTGATCGGTGACGCCCGTCACCTCCGCATCGAACGTCTGGCCGATGCGCGAGCGCAGCTTGTCAGCCGCGATCTTCTTGCGACGACTGCGGGCCAAGCGTCGCGCGGCGCCGTCAGTCGCGTACGCGAAGTCGATGTAACCGCGTTGAGGATCCACCGACGCCAGCACGACCCTGACAGTATCGCCGACGTCGAGTCCCTGCCCTCCCCGCACGATCCGACCTTCTACCGGTGGGTTGAGCACGCGCGCGTAAATCCCCTTCGATGACGCCGCCGTCACTACCGCCGTGAAACCATCGCCAACGCGCTCGGACAACATCGTTGCGCCGGCGATCTTCCGCATGGTCCGTTCTACTTTGCGCGCCGCTTCACCACGCTCGGTGCAACGCTGGGCGATGGCGAACATCTGATCGTCGGTGTACGGACACGGATCGCCGACCGCCACCGCGCGCAGCAATCTCTGCGTCACCAGATCGGCGAACCGGCGATTGGGCGCTGTCGAATGCACGTACTCGGCGACGCCGAGCCCGAAGTGACCCGCATCACGCCGATCGCCGAGTCGACGCTCGTACACGTAGACACCGGGACCGAGCAGCTTGACGATGTTGAGCGAAAGATCGGGAAAATGTTCGGGATCGGCGGCGCGACGCTTGGCGAGGAATTGACTGAGCGCAACGTTGTCGGGTTTATCGGGAAGCGCCTCACCGACTTCGGCGGCGAGCGCAACAATGCGGTCCCAGCGTCGCGGCTCTTTCACGACTCTGCGCAGCGACGCAGTGCCGCGATCGAGCAGGTACCTCGCCACCGAGCGATTGGCGGCGACCATGAAATCCTCGATCAGGTCGCGCGCTCGATTCCGCCGGGCAACGGCCAGATCGACGACCTTGCCGTGGACGACGACAGGTGTCGCTTCGACGCTCTCGAAGTCGAGCGCACCCGCTTCGGCCCGTGCGCGTCTCAAACGTTGCGCGGCTTCATCCTGCAGCCTGACCTGTTGCGCCAGCTCGGGCGAATTGGCAATTGCCGCGGGTGCCGGCGCCTTGTTCTCCAGCCACTGCCCAACTGCATCGTAGGTCAGCTTCGCATGGTTATGGACGAGCGCTCGCGAGATTGCGCCATTGCCGATGTCTCCGTTGACCGCGACGTCGAACTGAACAATCATCGCCAATCTGTCTTCGCCCTCGTTGAGCGAAGTGAGATTGGTGGACAGCCGCTCCGGCAACATCGGGAAAGTGACGACACCCGTATACACCGATGTAGTGTTGGTCTCGGCATGTTCATCGGCGGCGGATCCGATCGGAACGAGAACATCGACGTCAGCAACGCCGATGCGAACGCGGATCGCATCACCAGTCAAACGCTCGGCGACTTCGATCTGGTCGAGGTCCTTCGATTCGCGATTATCTATGGACGACCAGAGCAGCGCGCGCATATCCTGCACGTCACGCGGCTGTGATTCTGCCGATGGATCGTCGAGTGAACGCACTTCGCGAATGACCGCTGCCGAAAACTCGGGCTCGAATCCGAGCTCGCGCATCGCCGCTTCGGCAGCAGCAACGAGAGTCTGTGATTCAGTCGCGGAGCGTGTAGAGGCAGTCATCCAGTCTGGTTTGCGCAGAACAGGCGGCCCGAACGGCGAAGCAGCTTGCCAGTCATGGGAGAGCATTCTAGCGTAATGGCATGACCCGCGCCGCGATCGCTGCTGTCATCGGCATGTCAGGGTTCATCGCCTGCTCGGCCGCCACATCGACACCGCCTGCCGATCTCGTAGGTACATGGGGTGGTGACAATGCCGGTATGATCGTCAGCGCCAACGACATCCACGTCCACATCGGTTGCACCCTGGGCGACGCAAAGGCGCCGATGCAGACGGACGCCAACGGCCAGTTTCAGGTCGAAGGTACGTACAACGTCGATGCATACCCGGTGAATCGCGGCATCACGCATCCGGCAGCGTTCACTGGTCGCATCACCGGACAGACGATGGTTCTCACCGTCACGTTGAGCGATACAGGGCAAGTGCTCGGACCAGTCACTTTGATCTACGGAAAGGAACCGAAGATGGGGCCGTGTCCTATTTGCAGAGTGCCGAAACAAACGACCGGTCATCGCAATTCTGCAGGCGCCGGCGCGGGATCAGTGACGCGGTAAGATGCTAAAAGTTGGACTGAGGCGTCGGGTTCATTTGTGCCTCGCGACAATCCTGCTGTTGGCATGTGGCGGCGATCCTTCTGGTCCGTCTCCCGCGGAGGAACTTGTCCAGGATGCGACGCTCGTTCCGGTCACTGACATGGGTGATCACTACTGGCCTGAAAATGCGTGGCGGTCGGCAAGCGCAAGCGATGCAGGGATGAATGAGACTCAGCTCTTCATCAGCCTACAAAACCTACGGGCGGCAAACCCTCTCCTACGCAGCGTGGTCGTCGTTCGGCACGGTTATCGTGTCATCGGCAGGTACTTCAACAGCTCCGCCATCGATCTACACACGCTTCAATCGGTGTCGAAGAGCGTAACGTCGCTGCTCGTCGGTATCGCGCTCGATAAGCGATTGATTCAATCGCCCGATCAGACAGCGGTCTCTTTCTTTCCCGAGTACGCCGACATTCGCAACATGGATGATCGAAAGCAAAGACTCACGCTGCTCGACCTGCTTTCGATGAAGACCGGAATGGCGTTCTTCGAGAGTCCGTATCCCGGCTCTCCTTTGCAGCAGCTCAATGACTGCGGGTGTGACTGGCTGCACTTCGTTCTCGACACTCCAATGTCCGGAGAGCCAGGTAACCAATGGGCCTACAACAGTGGCGGAGTGATTCTCCTCGGCGGCGTGCTGAGAGCGGTGAGTGGCGTGCCGGCGGATGAATTCGCGCAGCAGAACCTGTTCGCGAAGCTGGGTATCGCCCGCTACTCCTGGTACAAAGGACTGCCGAACGGATTGCCACACATGGGTGGCGGACTCTTGCTCACCGCGGATGATCTCGCCCGCATCGGATACCTGGTGCTGCGTCACGGGAGGTGGAATGAAGATCAGGTCGTGTCCGCGGATTGGATCGACCGCTCAACTGCGCGCACGTCCCAGAGCATCAGCGGCTATTTCCCGCGCAGCGCCGATTACGGTCTGCTGTGGTGGCTCTTCCCGAGGAATGGAATCAACGGCTCGGGAAGCAATGGCGATTACATCATTGCCGCGAGCGGCACCGGCGGTCAGTGGTTGTTCGTCGACCCGGCCAATGATCTGGTCGCGGTTTTTCTGAGCGATCTCGGTGGTGGCAGCTGGCCGTCGTTCAATTATTTCTTCGACGAGATCCTGCCAAGTATCGAGCGATGAACTGCGAGAGGCTCTGTCACTGGTTGACGTGGCGCGCACTCCAGCGAATCGATCAACTTGACTCAGGGCGCCACCGCCTCTAAGGTGGCGTAACGACAATTCCACGCGATTGGAGAGAGCATGAAACGCCGAGAATTCCTGCGATCGACCGCTGCATTGACTGCCATAACCGCCATGCCCGTCGGAAGCAGCGTCAGGTCGGCTGGTGCGCAGGAAACGTCGGCAAGCGTTAGCGACCCTAACGCGCCCGCCGGAGCGAGAGGCGCTCCGGCTCCGGCGCCGATCAGCGAGAGCGAGCGAGAGGAGCGGCGCGAAAAAGCCCGGAAGTTGATGGGCCAACTGGGTTTCTCAGCGATGCTGATCGAGCCGGGCGCCAACATGAACTACTTCGCCGGGATCGAATGGGGTCGCAGCGAAAGATTATTCGCGTTCCTGCTCCCGGTCACCGGCAAGCCCGTCGTCATATCCCCTGCGTTCGAGCAGCAGCGCGCGGAGGATCAGGTAAATGGACGTTATGACGTTCGGGTC
>DASUZC010000095.1:0-9389 GCA_036377095.1 Gemmatimonadaceae bacterium | reverse complement strand
TAGTTGTAATAGACGGCAAACTTGTTTCCGTCTCCGATGAACGGGCCTTCAATGGCGGCCGAGTGAACGGTGTTGTTCTCGGTCCACCATTGGTTCTTTTGCGTGATGGCGTCAATTCCCTTCATTTCGCGCGGCATCTGTTCGTTTCCCATCGATTCGATGCTCACGATGTCAGGCGAATAAAGAGTCCGGATGGCGTCGAGGTTGCGCCCGGCGCGGCAGAAGGAGACGAGCTCCTCGGCGACGGCGGCGGTGGTGGTGGGAGTGGCGGTGGCAGTCATGGAAACTCCTTCGTTATCGTGGTCATTCCATAGTAGCGAAAGATCGGAGCGCCGCCATAAGCTATTAGCGGCGCGTCGTTTGCGAAACAGGCGTTCACTCTAGAAATCCGAACAAAAATGGCCGACCAGAGAACCAGCCTTCGACCAGTTATTCAGGAGCGGCAGATCGCGCTGCGCGATCGGGATGCGAAGCACCCGCGGGCGCTGCCCAAGGGGAAGCGGCTTAAGAAGGCCGTTAAAGATCAGCGCAAGCGCATCCAGGAGCTACAGAGCGTCTTCTATGCCGACGCACGCTTTGGCCTTCTGGTGGTACTTCAGGGCCGCGACGCCTCGGGCAAGGACGGCACCGTCAAGCACGTCTTCCGGAGCGTCAATCCGATGGGTTGCGAGGTGACCAGCTTCAAGGCGCCCACCGACATAGAGCGCGAGCACGACTTTCTGTGGCGCATCGAGCAGCGCGTCCCCGCCCGGCGCATGATCGGCATCTTCAATCGCTCACATTATGAGGACGTCATCGTCCCCCGGGTTCACAAGGAGATCTCAGACGGCGCGGTGCGAAAGCGCTACGACGAAATCAATGCGTTCGAGAAGACGTTGACCGAGAATGCGGTGATCATTCTCAAGTTTTTTCTGCACATCTCCCGCGATGAGCAGAAAAAACGACTCATCGAGCGTCTGGAGAACCCAAAGAAGAACTGGAAGTTTCGCGAGGGGGATCTGGACGATCGCGCGTTGTGGGATGAATACACCGCCGCGTATCACGACATGATCGCCAATTGCAGCACGAGGTGGGCAAGGTGGCATATCGTGCCGGCCGACGACGAAGACGCCCGCAATCTGCTCGTTGCGCGCACAATCGCCGACACTATGGATCGACTGAAGCTGCGCTATCCGCGAATCGATCCAAGGCTCAAGAAGCTCGAGATCGAGTAGTCAGCCTACGGTCGATGGTTGAACTCGCGGCAGCGTGAACGAAAACGTGCTGCCCGCGCCGACGGTACTCTCGCACCATATATGCCCGCCGTGTGCCTCGACAATTCCCTTGGCGATCGGAAGACCGAGGCCGACTCCGCGCTTGTCGCTGCGTGCCTGCCAGAACCGCTCGAACAGATGGGGAATCTCCTCCGGCGCGATCCCCGGTCCCGAATCGGTGACGTGGAAGGCGACGTCGTTTTCGAGGCCCACAGCGCGAACGGTGACGTAGCCATCCGCCGGTGTGAACTTGAGGGCGTTGCCGACGAGATTGCCGAGGACCTGCTGGACACGCAGCGCATCCGCGCGCACGAACAGGTCTTCGTCGGGCAGGATTGTGGTGAGCAATACGTGACGGCTTTCGGCGCGCGGCCGGAGCGTCTCGTCTGCCTGACGCAGAATGCTCGCCGCGGAGATGTCTTCGACATCAAGCGACAACTTGCCGGACTGCATCTGCGCGGTATCCAGCAGATCGCCGATCAACCGGTTCATCTGCCTACCGGCCCGTTTGGCGATTTGGAGAATCTGCTGACGGCGCTCCGGCTCGAGATCCTCTTCCAGCAGCTCTGTGGTCGTCACGATCAGGCTGAGCGGGTTTCTGAGATCGTGAGCGACGATGCCGAGTACTTCCGCGCGCGCCTGCGACATCAGCTCGGCGCGCCTCCGCTTTTCCTGCTCGTTGTCGTAACTTCGCGCGCGGTGCAGCGCAGTTGCAGCTACCTGCGCCACGAGCAGGGTGAAGGTGCGATCGGCGGCGCCGATGGCGCCGGCTTCCTTGAAGTGCAACGTGATGGCGCCAACGACCTCGCCTGCGTGCAGCAGCGGTGTCGCCAGATAGGTTTCCATGTCAGCGAGCTCCGCAAAGCCGGCATAGGTCCCGCCGTAGCGCCGCTCAAATTCGGCGCCTGATTCCAGCGAGATCATTTCGCCTTTGCGCAACGCATCGACGAGTGGGATGTCCGTCTCGAGCGTAATGGTCTGCAGATAGGAGATCAGATCGGGACTGAAACCGCTGGTGCCGAGAATCTTGAGCTTGTCGCCGTCGACGGAGAGCAGCACGCCGCGCGCGGCTTCAACGACGGCCAGCCCCTTGCTCAATACAACGCGCGCAACGTCGTCGACGGAACGCGCCTCCGAGAGCGCGGTGGTAAGATCGAGCAGCTTCGTCGCGCGTGTTCTTACGCGATCGAGCTCGTCACGCAGGCGAGCGATTTCGCTTGACGAATCAGCGGCCGATTTTGTGGGACGAGTGTCGGCCGTCACCCTCGTCACTTCGGGCGAATGCTCCACGCTTCTCCCTATGTGCGATTACGCATCACAGCATTCATATAGCTGTTTGTACACGACTACTCAAGACGAAAACGGTGCTTAGGACGGCGTATCTGGCTGCGTACAGAATAAGACAACGTACGCACCGAGACAAAGCTCGAATCACCCAGTATTACGCAGTCCCTGTGCAATCCCGCTCAACGTCGTGGACAGTGCATTGTCGATCGCTTCCCGCTCGACTTTGTTGTCCGCAACCCCCGTGCGCTTGCGTCGCAGCAAAGAGATCTGCAGCAGCGACAGCGGATCTACGTAAGGATTTCGCAATGCGATTGCCGACTGCAGCACCGGAATGTCGTCGAGCAGCTGCCGATGGCCGCGAATCAGAAGCAGTGCTTCGACCGCGCGCTTGTACTCGTCGATGAGCCTGTCGGCGAGCTTCATATCGGCGCCGAGGTGGCGGATGTACGCGCGAGCGATGTCGACGTCGGTCTTGGCACAAACCATCTCGACCTTGCCCAGCATGTCGTCCACGAACGGCCACGCCGACGCCATGCGCTGCAGACGCCGGAGTCCGGCGCGCGTCGACACCTCTTCGCCCAACGCGCTACCTACGCCAAGCCAGCCGGTGAGCATCAAACGGATCTGAGTCCAGCCAAACCCCCAGGGAATGGCGCGAATACCTTCTATCCCCGCTTTGGCGCCAGGCCGGTATGCTGGTCGAGAACCGAAGCGCGCGTTCGCCAACTCGTCGATCGGCGTCGCCATCCGAAAGAGCTGAAACAGCTCGTCGTTCTCATAAACCAGCTCGTGATAAACCCCCCGCGAGCGCTCAGCAATTCGGTCCATCACCTGACGAAAATCTTCGACCTCCTTGATGCCGGCGGTCTTGCGCCAGTCAGTGAACTCGTGCAGCAGCACCCCGGCTACCGTTACCTCCAGGGTGCGCTCGGCGACTGGCAGCAATCCGAATTGCTGTGAGATGATCTCGCCCTGCTCCGTGATTTTTATGCGCCCGCGCGTTGTTCCGGGAGGCAGAGCGGCCAACGCGCGATACACCGGCGAGCCGCCACCGCGCCCGACGCTGCCGCCGCGACCGTGAAAGAGTGTGAGCTCAACTCCGGCGTCGTCGAAGACATCGGCGAGCGATTCCTGCGCGCGATACAGCGCCCACGAGGACGCGATCATACCAGCGTCCTTACTGGAATCGGAGTAGCCGATCATCACTTCCTGCTTGCCGCCGCGCGCCGCCAACTGCTTTGCGTAAAGCGGATCCGCCAGCAGCGTGCGCATGATGTCAGGGGCATGCTCGAGATCGTCGAGCGTCTCGAATAGCGGCACCACGTTGAGACGCGACCTCGGTTTCTTGCCCGCCAGATCGACCAGTCCCGCTTCGCGAGCCAGGACGAGCACCTTTAACAGATCCTCGACCGAACGCGTCATCGAAACGATGTAGGTGCAAGCGGCTGCTTCCCCGGCCTCGTCCTGAATGGTTTGAATGGCGCGAAAGGTATCCACAACACGCTTGGTGTCCGCCGACAACTTCCGGCCGCGAACGAGTGATTTCGTCGCGCCCGACAATGCCTTGCGCAGCTTCGCGGATTCCGATCCCGGCTTCCCGCCGGGAAGTAGTTCGGCGATAGCAGCGGAGTGCACGTCGGCGTGATCGCGAACGTCCATCATCAGACCGTGGAATCCGTGCGCGCGAACAGCGGCCAGCACGGGATCGAATGCAGTTCTGCACGCCTGCTCCGCCCCTGCGCTAAGCAAGGCGTCGCGAATCAGCAGCAAATCCGCTTCGAAAGCTTCCACATTCGGATACGCAGCCGGCTCCCGGCGCGGCCTGCCCGCGTCGCGCGATGCTACCAATCGCCGCGTTGCCTCAAGGCGACCCTCGATGAAGCTGAGTTTGAGGCGCATTGGCTCGTCCTCATTGCGCCGTCGATTCTTTTTCCACACCAGTGGCAACAGCTTCCGGTCGCCTGGCAGCGATTTCAACAGGGCTTCCGGCGGCTTCGCGATCGACGACGCCAACGACAGCCTTCGCGTGAGGTCGTCGATTGCAGCGGCATATCGGGCAAGTATCACGTAGCTTGCCCGCCGCGCCGTGGCGATTGTGATTTCCGGGGTGACATAAGGATTGCCGTCCCGATCTCCGCCAACCCACGTACCGAACCGCAGCGGGACCGACAGTCTGAAGGAATCGGCGGTCCGTGCGAATTCCTCCTCGAAAGCGAGTGCCAGCGTCGAATGCATGTATTCGCCGGCCTCCAACAAACGGGTCTCGAGATACCAGAGAGCTGTGCTCACTTCGTCCAGCACCGTTGGTCGGTCCTGTCGAACTTCGCTGGTCAGCCAAAGCAGCTCGACCTCACCCTCCAGTGATTGCTCGATCAATCGCACTTCCTCCGCGGCAGCCGCCTCCCGCGCCAGTAAACCGGAAGCAACGCGTGCCTGCAAGCCAAGTAGCGTTCTGCGCGTCGATTCGGTTGGGTGTGCCGTTAAAACCGGACGGATGCCGAGCCGCATCATCGCCTTTTCGATGTCGTTGCCGCTGGCGCCGGCGCTTCGCAACTGTTTCATCGTCCAGCGGGCGGAAGCGGGCTGCGGATCCACGCTCGTCTTCCCCAAATACGCGTTACGCCGCCGTACGCGGTGGGTTTGCTCGGCGGTGTTGATAAGCAGGAAGAACAGCGTAAACGCGCGCGCCGCCACGGCGCACTGGCCGACTGTCAGTCCGTCGATTTGGCGGAGGATTTCATCGAGGGTGAGGGCGCCCACTTCGTTGTGACGCCGCGCTCGCGTTGCGACGCGCAATCGCTCCACAATGGCAAACGCTTCGTCGCCTTCGAGACGGCGGATTACCCTCCCCAGGGTCGCGGCAAGCCAGCGGACGTCCTCGTGGAGGGGTAGATCCTCTTGTCTCGTTGGGGCTGGGCTTGGCACGTCAGGAAAATATCGTCTGCCGCCCATCCGCGGGCTATCCTGGACTGCCCTGAATCGTCCTATAAATGCCACGATTTACTGCGCTGCCAGCTCCCATATATGAAGATTCCACATAGCCGCCCAATCCTCATTTCCTTCGGACTGGCGTCAACGGCACTCGTGCTTTGCATCCTGCTCGTTCTCGAGTGGAAGGGCGGATCTGCCGCAGTCGAGTCGTTCGAGTGGGTCAGCCAAACCCTCGAAGTCCAGCGTGAGCTGACCACCGTTGAAGCCCGCATGAGCGAGGCTGAATCAGGGTCTCGCGGATATGTGCTTACCCAGGATGCGGGCTACCTAAGGCAATTCGGCGAGGCGTCTGCGGACGTCCGCGCCCGTCTCTTCAATCTGAGACAACTGCTCGCTGATAACTCCGCCCAGTTACGGCGGCTGCTTATCATCGAATCGTTGTCGCGCCGAAAGATCGCCGAACTCGATTCGACCGTTAAGCTTGCCCGCAACGGCAGGCGTGACGAAGCGCTGACCGTCGTGCGCACGCCGCACAGCGACAGTGTGATGACGGCGATTCGATCGAGCCTGCGGTCAATGACGGACGAGGAAGCCAAGATTCTGCGCTCACGTCAGAAGGATCTCGTCACCGAGCTGCGCGAGGGCGACATGGTGTCGCTGGCGCTGACCGGCGGACTCGCGATCATGTTCGTCGCGCTGCTGGTGATCGCGCGCGGCGCCGAACACTATCGCAATCTGGTGACTCTCTGCGCCTGGAGCCGGTCGGTCGAGTACGAAGGCGAGTGGATCAGTTTCGAGGAGTACCTGCGCCGCAAATTCAACATCAGCGCTACTCACAGTATCTCGCCCGATGCACTGTCGCAGATTCAGCTCGAGTTGGACGAAGACAAGGAAGACAAGATCGTACCAATCGAGCCTATCGAGCCGATCGAACCAGAGCCGATCGAGCCCATCGAACCGATCGACCCGAAGAAGCTGGCCAGCTAACTAGCGCAGTCTCCGCGCAAGGCCCGCCAGATAGTCGGCCGCCTGCGCGATCGGTTTCGCGCCCGCCAGTACCGCCCTATCGAGGGCCGGAATGCGTGGCTCTCCATTCACGTTTCGAATCCCCAGCCTGCGTCGCAGCTCGTTACGAAACGCGCGCGCTGGACGGTAGAAATGCTCGCGATAGGTCCGCCACGTGCGCAGGTTGTGCTCCATGAGCTCCGCGCTCTGCTTGTCGAGCACTTCGTCCTTCTCGGCTTCCGATGCAACGCTGGGCAGTGTTTCGCCGGCGAGCGACTTGACGAATTCGCGGTCGCTTCCCGCCTCGAATCGCTTCATTTCATCGGCAAGCTGCAGCGCCTCGATCCGCAGCTCGCCGGTATCGAGCGAACTGAGCTGGTTAGTCAACGGATCCGTTGCATCGACTCTGCCGACTCCGTGAGCGGCGGTTGGCGACTCGAAGCCGGTGAATCGCGGTCCAGTCACCAGCAGCCAGAGGAACTCGGCGACGGTAGTGACGACGTAGCAGTAGACGGCGACAGCGGTGAAACGAATCAACATCGGCGACGAGCGCAGAACGCCGTGTCCCTGCCAAAGTATGTTGAGCGCTGCTATGGTAACGCAGCCCGCGATTCTGGTAGGCTGCGCCAGCGGGAGCTGCTCCCAGGCGATCGGGATTGCTCGACGGAGAACGCGAAAGAAGGTTGTCAATCTCACCTTCATCAGACTGATTTCGCGCGTAGGCAGTCACACAATTGACCGTACTTTGACGGGCTAAATCATGTTACGTCCTGCAAACGGATACATCGACGAGCTGCCCCTTCTTTACGATCATGTCCGGCTCTATGAAGTGCGGCGTGACATCCAGTTCTATCTGGAAGAAGCGAAGAAATGTGGAGGTAGCGTTCTGGAGGTAGGATGCGGCACCGGACGCATCCTGCTGCCGATTGCGCGCGCCGGAATCCGCATCGATGGCCTCGACTCATCGCCAGCAATGCTGGAGCGATGCAAGGAAAGATTGAGTGCGGAGCGCCGCGAGACAGCGGATCTCGTCCATTTGCACAACGGTTCGGCCAGCAGTTTCGACCTCGGCAAGAAATTTCAATTGGTGACTGCGCCGTTCCGTGTTGCCCAACACCTGATCAGGATCGATGAACAGCTCGCGTTCCTAACGAGTGCCGCGCGGCATCTCGAACGAGGAGGCAAACTGATCTTTGATGTCTTCAATCCGAATTTCGCCGCACTCCTGGGAGCGGACGGCGTCGAGCGAGAGGATACTCCGCCAACCAGACTCCCCGATGGCCGGGTGTTCCGTCGCACCGCGCGCGTAAAGCGCGTCCGCCGCGTCGATCAGGTGAGCGAGGTCGAGATCACTTACTACATCGTGAAGGAAGGCGGTGAGGACGCCCGCCTATTCGTCCATTCCTTCGACATGCGCTGGTACATGCGCGCCGAGCTGATTCATCTGGTAGAGCGCGGCGGATTCGGAGTGAGCGCGATTTACGGGGATTTCGACCGCTCGCCGCTGACGGACGACTCTCCCGACATCATCATCGTCGCCGAACGGGACTAACGCTCGTAACCGATCAGAGCGCTTTTGACATAATGTGGTCGTCGCCGATCTGATCGCCGAAATAGAATTGCGCCGACCCGACCGCTGCAAAGCCCATCCGCTCGTAAAAGCCCACCGCCCAGGGCGCCTGCTTCCAGACCTGCAGCCAGATAACGTCGGCCCCGCGGCGTCTGGCATCGGCCAAGCATTCCTCCATCAGCGCCGCGCCCACGCCGCGTCCCTGCACAGCGGTATCGACATAGAAGCGAACGATCTCGAACGAGTTCCCGTTGGTGACGCCTTCGGGTAACTCCACTGTTCTGCGCAGGAAAGCGTACCCAATCGGTCGTGACGCCAGATCCTCGGCGACGAACATCGTGACATCGCTGTCGGCGAGAGCGTCGCGGACGGCGTTGGCACCGAAAGCACGAGCGAGATATCGACTCAGCTCCGGCTCAGGGTGCGTTGGCCCGTACGTCTCGGCGAACAGGCGCGCCCCGAGGCTGGCCATCATATGTACGTCTTCGGTCGTACAGCGACGAATCGCAAAATCATGGGATATTTGAGTCGGCATCAACGCACCCCGGTAATCGCGCGCATTAATTGCCCATCGTCAGCGCCAATCTCCCATATGATCACGCCACCGAGGTTGTGCTCGCGCATGTAGTCGACTTTCGCGCGTACGGATTGCGGATCGTCATAGCTGATCCACGTGCCGTTGAGCGCATCATAGAGCCACGGCACCTTCGCTGATGACTCCCAGTGCCGCACGTATCTCGGATCGCTGAGTCGAGTGGCGACGAGCCGACGCCAGTCGCCGTCCGACTCGCGCCAGTCGCGTGGCCGACCGGGAGATGGCTGGAAAAGGCCGGCGTTTGTCTTTGGCACTCGTCCGTACGCGCGCGCGAAGAACGGAATTCCGACAAGCAGTTTCTGTGGAGGTACTCCGCCCTGCTCGAACGCACGCATCGAGGCATCGACGTTGAGCTCGGGAGTCGGGTCGTTTTTCGCGGCAAACAGCGGCGCATTGAAGTGCGCGATTGGACCGTCGGTGTGATAGTCGTAGGTCATCACGTTGATGAAATCGAGCAATGGCGTGATTTGCGCCAGCTCGATATTCGCAATTTCGGAGGGGCGTGCCGACGCGGCGATCGTCAGCTCGTAATGACGCCCGTCTGCTTTGCCCTGCTCGTCGAGCTGCCGCCGTAGTTCAGCCAGAAATAGTGTAAAGTTGCGCTTGTCTTCCGGCCGCTCGACGTTCCCCTTGAGCCCGCCCTGCACCGGAAACTCCCAGTCGATGTCGATGCCGTCGAACAGGCCAGGCCACCTTCGGATGTAGAGATCGATGGCGGACGTCGCGAACCGGCCGCGCGAGACGTCGG
>DASUZC010000094.1:0-17456 GCA_036377095.1 Gemmatimonadaceae bacterium | reverse complement strand
AAACCGGAACGTTCATCAAAGGCGCCGGCACCCTGCTACTGATGGCGATGGGGGTCGCCTTCGTCTCGCGCGTCGCCAAGAATTTCCAAGACTACTACGTCAACGTCATCGTTCAGCGCGTTGGAGCTGAGATGTACTCCGATGGTATCAGGCACTCGCTCGAGCTACCGTATTCGGTCTTCGAGGATCAGCGCAGCGGCGAAACACTCGGCAAGCTGCAGAAGGTCCGCTCGGACGTCGAACGCTTCATCTCGCTTTCGATCAACCTGATTTTCACGACGCTGGTCGGCGTGGTTTTCGTTGTCATCTATGCGCTGAGCGTCCATTGGGTGATCGTGCCCGCTTTCCTGGCGACCGTGCCGCTGCTCGGGACTCTTAGTTGGGCACTCAGCGGACGGATCAAGAATATCCAGAAGGTGATTGTTGCCGAGACGACGGCACTGGCCGGCTCGACGACGGAGTCGCTGCGCAACATCGAGCTGGTGAAGAGTCTTGGCCTCGCCGATCAGGAAGTAGTCCGACTCAATGCGACGACGGAGAAGATTCTCAAGCTCGAGCTGAAAAAGGTGAAGTACATCAGAAGCCTGAGCTTCATCCAGGGCACGTGCGTCAATCTTCTGCGCACGCTGATCCTGTTCATGATGCTGTACCTGATCTTCACCCAGAAGATCACGGTCGGACAGTTCTTCTCGCTGCTCTTCTACTCGTTTTTCATTTTCGGGCCGATGCAGGAGCTGGGAAACATCATCAACGTTTATCGGGAGACCGAAGTCTCACTCGGCAATTTCCGCAAGATCCTGGAAACGCCAAAGGATCCGAAGCCGGTGGCGCCGTTCCCGCTCACCGACATCGAGACCCTCAGTTTTGATGGTGTAAGCTTCCAGCATCAGAGTGCCAGCACGCCGGCGCTCACCGATATCTCGTTCGATGTGAAACGCGGCGAGACGATCGCGTTCGTGGGGCCATCGGGGGCAGGGAAGACAACGCTGGTGAAGCTGCTCGTCGGACTCTATACGCCGAAGGACGGGGAGATCCTTTACAACGGCGTACCCGGCGGCGAAGTGGATCTCGATCGGCTGCGCGAACGCATTGGTCTGGTAACGCAGGATGCGCAGCTCTTCTCGGGAACGATCCGCGAGAACCTGAAGTTCGTGAATCCGCACGCGACCGACGAAGAATGCCTCGACGTGCTCCACAAGGCGGCGGCCAACGCGCTGCTGGCCCGCGCCGACAAGGGGCTCGACACTGTTATTGGCGAAGGCGGGGTGAAAGTCTCAGGCGGAGAGAAGCAGCGATTGTCGATTGCGCGGGCGCTACTGCGCAATCCGCATCTGCTGGTGTTTGACGAAGCGACATCGTCGCTCGATTCACTGACCGAGGAAGAGATCAGCCGGACGATGCGGGATGTCGCCAGCTCACGCGAAGTCATCACCATCCTCATCGCGCACCGGCTGTCGACGGTAATGCACGCTGATCGTATCTACGTGCTCGAGCGCGGCAAGATCGTCGAGGTCGGACAGCACGAGGAACTGCTCCAGCGCACAGGTCTTTACTACGCGATGTGGCGTCAGCAAGTTGGCGAGCGGCGGAGTGTGCCGCAGCTTCCACCTGCTCCGAGGCCGGCTCAGCTCGCCGCGTCCTAAACCACTTCTGGTCAAGAAGCTTATGCGTGACGATTCCGGGAAACTGAAGGGCGGCAACTTCATCGAGGCGCTGGAGACCATTCGCCGGGAGGCCGAAGCCCTGTTGAAGCGGAAGGATCTGCCCGCTGAGGTCAAGGCAGGACTGGATCGCATCCTCGCCCAGACGCGCGGCGAGTTCAACCTGGGCGGGGATATAGAATAGCGGGGCTGGCGGACCGAGGGCCGACGACTAACGGCATCTATGATCGCGGACTAATTAAGGACCGAGGACCCTAAGCGGACACGCAGGACTGAGGATGACAAAATGGACAAATCTTGTCCTCGATCCTGCTTATCCGCCTTTGTCCTCGTTCCTCAATTAGTCCGCGATCATAGATGCACTTGGTCCTCGGCCCTCAGTCTATCTCGCATTCCCACCCGGCCCCACCCATTCCAACCCTCCCCCGCCGACCGGCATCCTATTGCCGCCTGAGATGAAGATGAGCGCAGTGGTATCTGACACGATCGGGCAGTACCCGTCCACGTCCGGTGAAGAAAAGTCTGCGACGCTTGAGTGCATCAGGCGCGCGCAGGCGGGCGATGTCGCTGCGTTCGAGACTCTTTATCGAGAGCACTCGGGACGCATCTTCGCGCTTTGCCTCAGATTGAAGGGTGGCGATCGCGCTGACGCCACCGAGTTGATGCAGGACGTTTTCGTTCGAGTGTGGCGCCGGTTGGCCACGTTTCGCGGTGATTCCGCTTTTTCGTCGTGGCTGCATCGGTTGGCAGTGAACACCATGCTCGAGAACGCGCGCACCGAAAAGCGTCGTACCGCACGGGTGTTGTCAATGGAGGATACGTCGGTGCTACCGGGTGCGGCACGATCGAGCGGTATTGATCTGAAGATGGAAATGGAGGAGGCGGTTGCTTCGCTGCCCAAAGGAGCGCGCACCGCGTTCGTGTTGCACGACGTGGAAGGCTATCAGCACCAGGAGATCGCCGAGCAGCTGAGCGTCTCCGTAGGAACGGTAAAGGCACAGTTGCATCGCGCGCGCCGGTTGCTGCGCGAGCGTCTGGAAGGCAAGCCGTTGGGAGGGGAGGAGGAGTAATGACACACGAAGTGATCAGACATCTGCTCGACGACTACGTGACGGGTGAGCTGCCGGAGGATGCGCAAGCACCCGTCGCGGAGCACGTCGCAGCGTGCGACATCTGTGCGGACGAAGTACGAGGGCTACAGCGTGTTCTGGCGCGTGCGGCAGAATTGCCCAAATCGATCGAGCCGCCCCCCGAAGCGTGGGACAACATCAAGTCGGCCATACTCAGGGATGAATCCTCGCTGACGCCTGCGCGCGGCGGCGGACGTTCCCTCTGGTGGCGTCATCCAGTCGTGTTCGCCGCAGCGGCATCTATCGTGGTAGCTGTTCTCTCGTCGATCGGAACTGCGGCGTACCTGCATTCGCGAGAGACACGAACACAGAACGTCGCGAATCAGGGAGCGGGAACACCTGCCAGCTTTGCCGCATTCACCATCGAAGAGAACAACTACCTGCGCACGGTAGGAGTGCTGCAGGATATTCTCGATCAACAGGAATCCGTGCTGGCCCCGGAGACAGTCGCGCAGCTCAAAGCCAGTTTGCGCACGATCGACGAGGCGATTCTGGAAGCGAGGAATGCGCTCGCGCGCGATCCGGCGAATAAGGTCCTGATCGATATGCTGTCGGCGAGCTATCGGCAGAAGGTCGATCTCCTGCGTCGCACGACAGAGCTGACCCGTGGTAGCTAAGTATCTGCTGCGCGTGGCTATCGCAGCCGCACTCCTTGCAACACCGGCTCTCGGCCAGCAGAAAGTCGAGAAACGGTTACCGCTGGGCATGGAGGGCGCCTTCCGCATCATGAACATGGTGGGAAGCGTGACCGTGCACGGCTGGAACAAGGACACAGTCCTCGTCCGCGCAGTAGTGCCTCAGCTCGACAAGCTGAGGATGGGCGGTAGCTACACCGGCGCAAAGATGTTCATCGAGAACGCCGATGAACGTGATCCCAAGCCAACACGCCTCGAGGTCTGGCTGCCGGCGCGAGCTCGCCTCTGGATCAAGACAGCGACTGCCAACATCGATGTAACAGGTGTCGATGGTCAACTGGACTTGTATGTCGTCAGCGGCACAATCGATGTGAACGGCAATCCCCGCGAGCTGAATGCCGAGGCAATCGATGGGGACATCCATGTGATCGGATCTCCGCCGTGGCTGCGCGCAAAGAGCGCGAGCGGCGCGATCACTCTGCGGGGAAGTAGCTCGGACGCTGCGCTATCTACGGTAAGTGGACCAATCAGAGTTGATGGCGGAACCTTCGAGCGAACCAAAGTCGAGACCGTTACTGGCAACATCGTGTTCGCGGGAATGCTGGACCGCAGCGGAACGTTCGAGTTCGATACCCATAGCGGTTCCGTCGATGTTGTAATGCCCGACAAAGTGAACGCGGACATTTCGGTGGTGACCATTTCGGGGAACATCACCAACAAGATCTCGAGAAGCCAACCGGTTTCCGGAAGATTCGGTCGCGGCACTGAGCTCAATTTCGAAACAGGCCAGGGCGGTGCAAAAGTTTCGGTACGGACGTTCAAAGGTCCGGTGACTCTGCGGAGACCCTAACACCGAATTCAACCCTGGAGATGCGAGCGGCATCGTACTGGCGCTCGAAAAAACTTCTTCAGGAGATTTCTATGAGAGGCAAACTGCTCCGCTCCTTCGCGCTGGTGACCGCGCTTACGTTGACGGCATTCAGCACGGCATTGGCCGGCCCGCCCTGGATCGCGATTGAGTATCCGGCGAATCCATTCGATCGCGCCTCACGAGATGCGTTTCTCACCGTTCGCACTTATCACCACGGCCAGATAATGGCGAAGACGTTGACCGGCACCGCCGAGGGAGTCGTTGACGGGAAGCGCCAGACGATGAGACTGGACATTCGTCCGGGATCGCAGGCCGGTACGTATGTCGTGTTCTGGCAGAAGCCGGCAACCGGTCGCTGGGTTCTCGTCATCAACAGCGGGAATCAGGGAATTGTCGATGCGACAGCGGTCGTCGAGATCAGCGCGAACGGTGGTGTGGCCGGAATCACAGTGCCGACGCGCTCTTACAGTGGTGGGTGGATTGGGCCGCGTCCGGTTGCTGCCTCCGAAATCGATGGCTTGCTACAGGGTCGCGCGCTGGCAAGCGTAGGGACGAAGATGACCGCCAACGTTCGGTGAAACTGCGAGCAAAGGCAACAGAACTGGTTGTGGGTTGCGAGGTGCTGGTTGCGGGTTGTGGGTTAGCTGACAGCTACCCAGAACTCACAACCTGGAACCGGCAACCCACAACCAGTTCTGTTGCAGTTCATTCAGGTAACTACTGCCCCCTCAGACTACTCAGATTCCGCCTCAGCTCCTCCGTCCTCTTCGCGGAATAATCAGCAAGGCAACGCGCGCGGGAACGCGCCCAGAGTTTGCCCCCCTCCGACGGAGTTCGAGCAGTGCACTCCGAGTCTCGCTGGTTCACCCACTCGCGCTGCGATTGCTGGAAACGGTCCTCCAGCTCCGAGCCGCCAGACTTCCGCGCCTGCGCGATCAGGTCCTGATAGGTGCGATTGAGATCGGCGTCGTTGGACACTATCGACCGATTCAGGCAGTAGCGCTGGTCCGTAGTTGTTGGTGAATCGCACGGATCGCCCGTAGAGCGCGTTGAGGCACTAGACGCCGGTGAGCGTGTCAGAGGAACGGTCGTTGGCGCCGCATCATTCGCCTGGGTCGGCACAGTCAGACGTGGACTGTTGGCTGGCGTTGGAGTAAGGCCGTTAGCCGGCGAAGGCACTCGCGCACCCGTGCCGGTTTGCGATGATACGAGAGTGGTCGAGCCATCAGGGTTAGTCCTGACGGTGTTCAAGCTGTTGTCGAGTGTCGACGCGGCCGCGGTGTTCTTGTTCGCCTCGGCGAGGTCGTGCAGGAGCATGGTGTCCTGCGCGACTTGCGCTACCTGCGCCTTGGACTTCGCCTCGCCCTCCTTACGGCAGCTCATGACAACCCCGATGAGCGCGAGCGAAATCACCGCTGATATTCTGACGGCTGGTCTCATATTGCTTGTCTGCTCTGGCATCTTAACCTACTTGGCGGGCAGACCGCGTGCCATCTGCCGCACCGATTTTTAGCCTGGCAGATGCAATTGACGCGTCATCGAAGCAGATTTCGAAGCGTGGTACAGAATCGCTGACAAACCTATGAATTGAGATGGCGGACGAACAAGCCGAGCTCAACACAGTCATTAGAACGTTTAGCAGCGAGGCTGAAGCCCAGATTCACCGCCACCGCTGTCTCCCTCCTAATTCGACGTCCACCCAGTGAAATCGATCGTAATTCTCGCGAGCCTGGTCCTCACCGCGATACCCCTCGCCGCTCAGACGCAAACACAAACCAACGACGTTTATCTGGCGCGCGCCAAACGAATCCTGCGCCAGACTCCCCTCATAGACGGCCACAACGATCTGCCGTGGCGCATACGCGAAGACAGCATCGCGCGCGGTGACGTCAACAAATACGATCTCCGCCGCCACACCCCGGGCCACACCGACTTTGACCGGCTGAAACAGGGCATGATCGGGGCACAATTCTGGTCGGTGTATACGCCGGGCGAGTACCGCGACTCCGGTTACGCGCGGGTGCAGCTGGAACAGATTGAGATCGCCCGGCGCGTCATCGCCAGATATCCGGATCGCCTCGCACTGGCGCTTTCCAGCGACGACATCAGACGCGAATTCAAGCGTGGGAAGATTGCTTCGCTGATTGGCCTTGAAGGCGGCCACGCAATCGAGAATTCACTCGGCGCGCTGCGCGCGTACTACGACCTCGGCGTACGCTATATGACGCTGACTCACAATGTGACCCTCGATTGGGCTGATGCAGCACTCGATTCCGCCAGACACAACGGTCTGACGGCTTTTGGTGACAGCGTGGTTCGTGAGATGAACAGGCTGGGAATGCTGGTCGATTTGTCTCACGTATCGCCAGCGACGATGATCGACGCGCTCAACGTCACGCAGGCGCCGGTGATTTTTTCCCATTCGGGGGCACGCGCGCTGGTAGATGTTGCGCGCAACGTTCCCGACTCGATTTTGCGGAGAGTTACGGTGAACGGCGGAATCGTAATGGTTCCGTTCGTTACCAGCTTCGTGTCGCCCGCCGTACAGTTGTACGAGCAATCAACTCGTCCACTGATTACTGACCTGCAGAAGAAATACGGTCAGGACACGGCTGCCATCACGCGAGAGATCAACCAGTGGCGCGCAACGCACCCCGAGCCGAGGGCCAAGCTTTCGCAGGTTGCCGATCAGATCGATTACGTCCGTAAGGTGGCCGGTGTCGACCATGTCGGGATCGGCGGCGACTTCGACGGCATCACCGAAGTAGTCGAAGGTCTGGAAGATGTTTCGAAGTACCCGAATCTGTTCGCCGAGCTGGCGCGGCGCGGGTGGTCAGACGCGGATCTCAGAAAGCTGGCGGGTGAGAATCTTCTTCGCGTCTTTGGTCAGGCAGAAGCAGTCGCCAAACGGTTGCAGCGCGAGAATCGATAGCGCCTAGCGAGCCGCCTCGAGCTGCATTTTGCCACCGCTGCGAATGACGTCCGCGAATTCGTGCGGCAATCCTGCCTTGACGATTTCCCGGGCAACTGACTCCAGATCGTAGGGTACGCGTACGAACTCAGCGCCTATCCCGGAAGAGTCCGCGGCGATTCTGACATAGCAGGGTCTTGGATCTCCATCCTTTGGTCGTCCCACGCTACCGGCGTTTACGAATCGCACTTCGTTGACGACTCGTTGCCATGGCTTATGTGTGTGGCCAAAACAGACGACATCGCCTGATCGCGCGCCGAGACCCGCCGCCATCTTTTCCAGAAAAGAGTCAGGTCTGTCCTCTGTGACGTAGACGGTGTTCAACGTCTGGCTGCCGTGCACTAGATAGATCGTTGCGCCGCTGAGGTGGCCGCCGAGGGGGCGGATGTCGAGGCGAAACGGCAATCCCGCGAGATAGGATTTGGTTTGTGGATTGACTTGTTGCCGAGTCCACTCGTAGGAGATGTGGGACAACTCTTCCTCCTGAGGAGAGTCGGCGCGACAGCCACAATGTTTGTAATCAGTGGCGACGGTTGAATCGTAGTTGCCGGCAATGCCGGGAATTCCGCGCTCGCGAAGTAGTGACACCACTTCGTTCGGCCACGGCGCGTAACCAGTCAAATCGCCAAGGTGATAGATCGCATCGACGGGATGGCGATCGATTTCGGCAAGCACTGCCTGAAGTGCTGGCAGATTCGCGTGTATGTCGGAGATGAGTACGTACGTGGTCACGTCGTACCCGTCGAACGACCGAGCCGGCGCTTCATGACGACCGCGGTATCGGGACAAGCGCCGCGAAATTCAGCAGAAGATTTCAGCTCCCGAGGAACGGCTGCCCGCGTCGTCGGTGCGAATCCAAACCGCGGAAAATATTTTTCCGCCGTCGTCGTGAGCAGATAGAGCTCGTCGATCCCGTCTTCCTCGGCGCGCTCGAGCACTTGCTCGACCAATCGTCTGCCGACGCCACTGCCACGATGCTCGGGCGCAACGACGGCCGAACGCAACAGAGCAACAGAGTCGTACTTCTCGAGACCAACTGCGCCTTCAATTCCGTTGTTGTCCTCGGCGACAATAAAGTCGGCAAAGTGATCTCTCACCCCTTCCAGGGGCAGCTTGCTGGCGGTGAGAAGCTGCTCGACAGCGGGCAAATCCGACTTTCGCGCTTTCCTGATTTTCATGGCTACCTCCTTTCGGAGCATATGGCTCCGAACCTTCTATACTAGCAGCAGTCGGGGCCGCAGCACTGTGCAAGTGGTTTGGTGGCGCGCACGAACGCACCCATGAACTTGCCATCGATCTGTGATGCTACTTCGAGTGCGCTCATGTTCGTTCCAACGAGCAATGCGGCGGCGTCTTCTGACTTGTATATGCGCGTGGGCTCGATCGAGGGTTTGACGAAACCGGCCTCTTTGAGCAAGCGAATGAATTCCTGCTCGTCCAACGCGCCGGCAACGCACCCGATCCACAGCTCCATGCTGTTTCTTAACGCCTCGGGAACGTACCCGCGAACGACAACGTCGGATACCGCAAACCTGCCACCAGGTTTCAGAACGCGAAAGGCTTCTGCCAGCACCTTTCTCTTGTCGGCAGAAAGGTTGATCACACAATTGGAGATGATGACGTCGACCGAGGCATCGGGCAGCGGAATCTGCTCGATGTCGCCTTTCAAAAACTCGACGTTTTCAGCGCCGGCGCGCGCTTTGTTCTCATTGGCGAGTGCCAGCATCTCATCGGTCATGTCGAGGCCGTAGACTTTGCCGGTCGGGCCAACACGCTTCGCCGACAAGAGAACATCAATTCCGCCGCCGGAACCAAGATCCAGAACGACTTCACCCTCATTGAGCTGGGCGAGCGCGGTAGGATTTCCACAGCCGAGTGATGCCAACACTGCCTCAATGGGGAGACCTGCTTTCTGCTGTTCGTCATAAAGGTTGGCGGTGATCGGATCCCATGTCGCGGTCGTCGCTCCGCAGCATGCGCTCGAGCCGCAGCAATCCGCGCGCGTATCACCCGTTTGAACGCGTAGCGCAGCCTCGCCGTACTTCTCCTTTATCGATTCCTTCAGGCTCTGTTCGATCATGGTTATCTCAGCTCCAACAAAATTTGTTGATATGTTCCGGAAAAAAAATCAGGCACAGCATCCATCTTTTACCGTCTGCAGACGCGTGCGCGGCTTCAGATCGGCGAGTAGCGTTTCCGCTTCCTCGAACACTTCAGGGTCAAGCTCGTAGTACACCCACCGCCCGTCCTTCCGGTCGCGCACGATTCCCGCGTCGCGGAGGACGCGCAAATGGAACGACAAACGTGACTGGGCGGCATCGAGCGAATCGGTTAGCTCACAGACACAACGCTCGCCCTTTCGCAGCAGCTCGATGATTTGCAGGCGCGTCTCATCGGAAAGTGCGTGAAAGAGCTGGACGGCTCGTTCGGTGGGACGGTGCGTGGCAACGGTCATAAGGCTAATATATCAACAAAACTTGTTACGTCAAGGCCTCCATCGGGAGACCGTCAGACGCTAGTCAAAAGTGATAGAAAGCCGAAACCAAGACGGCCCGGGCATCACTTGCCGAGCCGAGTCCGAGCTCCACGCTCGTGCCAAACATCACCTGTCGATTCTTGAATGGGTAGAGCTTCACTCCAGGCACGATAAAGGTGTCCGAAAACCTTCTGTCATCTCCGATCAGTGGTTTTTCGGCGGTGAATTCAAGCAGTGTCTCGAGCCGCGTACTTAGACTGTAAAGCGCCGAAAAATCGGCGCCTAGATTGCGCTCTGCCTCCTCTCCCGCACGACGGTTAACAGTAGATACCACTCGCGCGAATCCAACGAGCTCAAGCCTGTCCTTCTTGTAGCCGACGTCGATGAATGGCTCCAGCTCGACAACGTGCGAGCTGCCAATTCCCTTCGCATCGCTACCGGTGGGAAGTCCAGCCGACAACCCTCCTCCCACAAGAATGCCGTGCTCACCGTAGCGCAGACTCGCGAGCTTAAGTGACACCTCCACGTTCCCCAGCCCGTTTGCGCGATCGGTCGTTGGTGCGGTGCGAAATGTGAACGGCGCAACTATCGCCAAGCTTACCGAATGGGTGAAGGCATACTCACCTTCGACGCGCAGGACGGTCTCGCGAACTTCCGGATCCGTGTTTATCCAGCCGAAGATGTAGTCCAGGCGAACCTTGGTGTCCGGACTTGGAGATTCAGTGACCAGGGGATGGGAAAAATGCAGGTGGTCGTGGTCGTGATCTTCGTCGTGATGCTCCTGTCCTCTGAGAACGAGCGGTTTGGCAAGGAACAAGGTGATGATACCCAACAAATACAGGTACGATGTGCTGCGGCCCGATCCGGTCGGACTCGGCTTTGTCATCGTATGTCTCCGATTGTGTAGTTCTCGCGGCGGTTTGCCGGCGAGATCAGCATTCTTCAGCTGCGGAGACTGCGAGGGGGCCCGGTAGGGAGGGGAAGAAGCTCGGTGGGATTGGTGTAAGGCGCCGCCAGAGATGCGAATTGCGCTACGAAAGTCTCGACTGAAACGGCGGGTTCGAGCGTGAGACTTGACGCGGTGAAAGCAGAGCGTGAGCTGCTGCACTCGCCCGGACAGTTGCAACCATGCGCGGGTTTACTCTCCTGCGAATCACGATGGTGCTCAGAGGCGGCCTGATGTGCGAAGTGCTGCTGGTGGCTGTGAGCGCCCGCGCGTGTATCGGCCAGGTGCATCGTGCAAGCCATGCCGGCGGGATTGCCGGCAAGGAACGACACAAAAAGCGTCAGGAGCAGATTGATGGAGAACAGTCTGCGCATTAGCGCTGGAATCTACCTCGTGATATGAGCCGGCGCTCGCCGCAAAACCTGAACGTGACGGTCACGTCTTACCCTTACGGAGAGATGCCTGTAAGGAACCCGGTAACCAGGATGATCAACGCTCCAGCTGTGAGCTCCAGCGTGGCGGACTTGCGTAATCGGCTGGCTCCTTCTTCCTGAATGAGCAGCGGTTGCACACGTCGAAAGTTGTACGCACCGATGACGAGCGTTACGACAACGAGGGCCAATTTCAACAGCAGAACCTGACCATAGCTAGTCGACCAAAGAGCGGACAGCCGTTCGAGATGGATCCACGATGCGATTACTCCGCTAACTAGGACGAGCGTTGCGGAGGCAAGCGCTATTGGAGAGAACGTGTTGACCAAAGCGGCGATTGACTGCCACCGTTCTGCGCCTCCGGCGCGGAGGAGGATGGGAACACCGATGAACATTACGCACGCGAGATTGCCAAGCCAGCTCGACGCGCCGATGACGTGAAGGACATCGGTCAGAATCATCAACGAATGAAATCGAGGTGTCGCTGCTGCATGACCCGCGAGCGCGGGCGTCAGGGAGAGTACTGCGCCTGCCAGGCTCGCGATCACCCAGGCGCCCCGAACTCTTGAAATCGCGATAGCAAACGCAATCAACGCCACAGACGCGGCTATGATTTGCAGTCGCATCGCGAATCCCCACGCGGTGTTCATGAGCACATCGGTGATGCCCATCGGTTCCATGCCCGGCATCGCACTCATCATTCTCGATTCAAGAACGACTCTGATGAATGCGTCGATAATTATCAGCGTGCTGGCGCTCACACCGGTAACAGCTGCACGAGATTCCATGCGCCACACGAGCTCGTCACCGATCCGATCCGAGCGTGCGACGACCAGCAGGTTGAACACAATCGCCCCGATTACGAACACAATCCCACCGAAGGACAATGCACGAGTGACGGAGTGCTCGATCGATGACGTACTGGTGTCATGCATTCCCGACTCGTCCATTTCGTGAACTGAAACGCCCCGAGATGGAGTTGTACTGGCCGAGCTGCGTAATACGGAGGCGGACTCGCTTACCTGTACTTTTTGCGTGCCGACAACCGTGAATGCAAAATGGCCGTGCGATGGATGACCATCCGACGATACCGTTCGCCAATCAACCGTGTACTTGCCAGCCGGCAACACCACAGCGATCGCGAATGAGGCCCTAAGAGGATTCTCTGATACGCTCTGTGGAGCCAGAACGGAATAGCTAATTCCGCGTTCATCACGGAGAGCAATTGTCGTGAGTCGTGTCTCGGGTCGTTCCGAGAACCACAAGCGAATGAAGTGCGGTGATTCGACGTTTGTGCCGGAAGCCGGCTCGCTTCGAGTGAGCTTCGCATGCGCGAAAGCGGGCGATGGGCACAGGAGTATCAGTCCGCACGCGACACGCGGAAGTAGTGACATTATCGAGTTTTCTGGATTCACTTTCGGCCGGAAAAATAAGGGCGTTACAGCGGCTTCGCCCGCGCGATACGACCAAGCGCCGCGATCAGATTTACCTCCGTCTCAGGAACCCACTCGACCAGCCACCGCACCGTTTTCTGAAACCACTCCTGGTCGACGAAACCGCGTGACACCGCGCGGTCCCGTTCAGCAGCTAGCTCATCTTCGAGTTTTTTAAGATTTTCGGCGGCTGAGCTGTCGTCGAGGCACTTCATTCCTGAAGCACGGCATCTCGTTGTGGCCTTGATGGCCGCATCAAAGGCGTTTCTCAGCTCAGCATTAGGCATATGCGACGGGGTGTGGAAACGGCTGTGTAAGTAAGTGACTACTTGCATGGAGGAACAAACGGCTATATCATCCGCGCCGTGAATAAACGAGATGAAATACTAAACGCGGCCGCCGGAGTCTTTGCCCAACACGGATTCCGTGGCTCCACTACTCGGCGCATTGCTGATGCCGCGGGCGTCAACGAGATCACCATCTTCCGTCAATTCGGGTCGAAGGAAGCGTTGATGCGCGAGGCGATGCAGCATCTCACGCAGTCAGCCAACCTGGCGACACTCCCCGAGAAACCGACCGAGCCTCTGCGCGAGCTCACGGAGTGGAGCGAAAGCTTCATTCAGCATTTGAGACTTCGCAGCTCGATAATCCGTAAGACGATGGGTGAGATAGAGGAACGGCCGGAAATGTCCGAGTGTGCGAGCTACGTGCCGAGGCAGGCATCGAATGATCTGTGCGACTATCTGGGCGCACTCAAGCAGCAGGGAACGGTCCGCGCCGACTTCGAGCCAAAAACCGCCGCCGCGATGCTGATGGGTGCCATCTTCGCCGACGCGATGGGTCGCGACATGATGCCCGACGTTTACCCGCAACCGGTGTCAGAGGCGGCGTACAAGTACAGCGAGCTTCTCTTGCGGGCGCTTGCTGTCGAAAACGGATCATCTCGATCGACGAAGAAGCAGAGCCACCTGACGAAACAACCTTCCTACTGAAAACGTGTCTTTCCCAGTCAACCGACGCCGCACCGGGCGGCTCGGCAGAATTTTTGGATCGTCCCTGCTCGCCGCCGCGATACTGCTGCCGTCGCTCGCGCTCGCGCAGGTGACGCAGCTTCCGCCCGTCCGCACCACCGGCCACCGCACTCTGACGCTTGATGAAGCGATGCGAATCGCGGAATCACAGAGCGAGGTGATTCGCATCGCACGCGCAGGTGTCGAGCGCGCGCACGGACAGCAGTGGCAGGCACGCAGCCAGCTTTTTCCTCAGCTGAACGGATCGGCGAGCTACACTCGCACTCTTGCCTCGCAGTTCGAAAACGTTGGCGGCAGCGCACCCGCTGTCGACACGACGAAGCCGCCGGCGCCGCCAACGCCGTGCGACCAGTATCTGCGCGATGCAACGGCAACGACCGACGACCGTCTGGCCGGACTCGAGGACGCATCCCGCTGCGCGCTCGGGCAGAATCCGTTCTCGTCCTTCGGCAATCTCGGGTTCGGCGCGAAGAACCAGTACAACTTCGGGCTGGCATTCTCGCAGAATCTGTTTGCCGGCGGACGAATCGTCGCGCAGAACTCGGTGGCGAATGCCGGCCGCCGCTCAGCCGACATCGAGGTCACCGCGCAGCGCGCTCAGCTACAGCTGGATGTGACTCAGGCCTACTTCGACGCCGCGCTAGCCGATCGCCTCGTTGCACTGGCCGAGTCATCGTCTGTACAGACCGAGAACGTCCTCAGACAAACTCAGCTTGCCCGCAACGTCGGCAATGTCTCCGAGTTCGAGCTGTTGCGTGCGCAGGTGTCTAGCGCCAATCAACGACCGATCGTGATTCAGCGACGGAGCGATCGTGAAGTGGCGTATCTGCGTTTGAAGCAGTTGCTCAACATCCCGCTCGACGAACAGGTTCAGCTCACGACGGCGGTCGATGATTCCGCGGCGGCAAACGCGGCCCTGGCAAATATTGGTGTGGAGGGCGATACCACCGCGATCAATCGTGCAACCGTGAGACAGGCCGCGGAAGCAATCAACGCGCAGCGGGGATTGCTGCGCGTCGCGAAGGCCCAGCAGCTTCCGACTCTGGCGCTCACGTCACAGTACGGCAAAGTTGCATTTCCGCTGAATGGGCTGCCGCAGGCAGGACAGTTCCGCACGAACTGGACGATAGCCGTGGCTTCAACGATTCCGCTGTTCACGGGTGGCAGGATCAAGGGCGACAAGATGGTAGCTGAAGCAAACCTGCGCGAAGCTCAGGCCCGCTACGATCAGCTGCGCGAATTCGCGGCGCTCGACGCGCGAGTCACCATCAACGATCTCCAGCAGGCGCGCGCGGCATGGCTGGCGAGCCTCGGTACGGCCGAACAGGCAGCGCGTGCTTATTCGATCGCGACGGTCAGATATAAAGAGGGGATTTCGACGCAGATCGAACTGAACGATGCGCGGATTCTACTCGAGCAGGCGGTGGCGAACAGAGCACTTGCGGCGCGGAACCTCCAGGTCGCCCGAGTGAAGCTGGCGCTGTTGCCGAATCTTCCGCTGCAATCGAGCAATACGGCGCAAGCGCAACAACAACAGGCTGCGCAGCAGCAGCAATCGACGCAGCAGCAGAACAGTCAATCAACGCAGTCTGCCCAGCAGCAGGCGCAGGGCACGCAGCAGCAGACCGGAATACCACCCCAGTAAAAAAAGCAAAGACGAGACTCATATGAAGAAAATCAGCAGCAGGACCTGGAAGATTGGTGGCGGCGTACTGGTCGCGGTTCTCATCCTCTTCGCGATCTTCTCGCGCAGCAAGGGAGACAATGCGTCAGCCGCCGAGACGACGAAGCTGGAGACGATCACCGTTGGAATGGAGAACATCGCCGTAGTCAATACGTCGACAATCATGAGTGGTCCGGCCGTCTCCGGAACATTGGAGCCGGAGCGTGAGGCGGTATTGCGCGCTCAGGTTGCAGGCAGCGTTCTACAGACGTACGCTGATCAAGGCCAGGCTGTCAGCCCCGGAACGGTATTGGCGCGCATCGACGCGACAGGAATCCAGGACGCCTACACATCAGCGAGGGCTGGAGTAGTCGCAGCTCGTAACTCCTACGACATCGCGACCAAGGACCTGGCTCGCAACGAAAAACTCCTCGCGGCCGGCGCGATCGCCGAGCGTGACATCGAGCAGTCACGTCGCGCGGCGATTGCCGCGCAGGCAACACTGGAAGATGCGAACTCGCGGCTGGCGAGCGCTGAAAGACAGTACCGCAGTACGACGGTAACGTCACCGTTTGGCGGCATTGTCAGCGAGCGTCCGGTTTCGCCGGGCGATGTAGTGCAACCGGGATCAGCGCTGTTCACTGTAGTCGATCCTTCCGGGATGCGGCTGGAAGCGTCCGTGCCCGCAGAACAGCTGTCACTGATTCGCGTTGGAGTACCAGTGGTGTTCACAGTCAGCGGCTATCCCGGCCGCCAGTTCGTCGGCCACATCATTCGCGTGAATCCGACCGCGGATCCGACAACGCGGCAGGTGCGCATCTATGTCTCGATCCCCAACGCGGGGCGCACACTAGTTGGTGGATTATTCGCGTCGGGGCGCGTCTCCACTGCCTCGAAGACGGGAATGGTCGTTCCCGCATCAGCGGTCGATGTGCGTGGTACTGCACCGATGGTCACGCGTGTGAAGGGCGGCAAAGTTGAGAAGGTTCAGGTCCAGATCGGACTCACCGACAAGAACTCGGAGACGACGGAAATTCTCTCCGGGCTTCAGGCGGGTGATACAGTGCTACTGGGTGCGGCGCAGGGAATTACGTCGGGCACGCCGATCAGAGTGACGGCGCCGGCGGGCGCGCCGGCCGTACCAGGTGGCGTGACGGCAGGGGGAGGGCTGTAACCAATGGTCATTTCTGATTTTGCAATCAAGCGGCCGATGATCACCGTCGTCACCATGGTGGCGCTGGTGGTCTTTGGCCTGTTCGCTCTGTGGAGACTCCAGACCGACGAGTTCCCGGACATCCAGCAGCCTGTCGTACTCACCTTCATCCCGTATCCCGGCGCATCGCCGGAAGGTGTGGAACGCGAAGTTCTGAAGCCGGTCGAAGATGCAATCAAAGGCATCTCGGGCGTGGATCAGATTTTCGGCACCGCGGGAGACGGTTACGCGCAGATCATCACGCTCTTCCTGTTCGAGAAGGATCCGCAGGTCGGAACGCAGGACATTCGCGACGCGATCTCGGGCATCAGACAGGATCTGCCGGTCGAGATGAAGGAGCCGGTGCTCCAGCGCTTCGATCCGGCGGACATCCCGATCGTGTCGATCACGATGAACTCGCAAACGATGACGCCGGCACAGCTGACCAGACTCGCTGATCCGACGATCACCAGCAAGCTCAAGGGAATCTCCGGAGTAGCACAGGTCCAGCTGGTCGGTGGTGTGAAGCGAGAGATGACGATTCAACTCAAGCCGGAAGCGCTGCAAGCTGCAGGCGTCAGCGTGGGTGAAGTCGTCGGCGCTCTGCAATCGCAAAACCTTGCCGCACCGGTCGGGAGAGTGAACAGCGATCTGCAGGAGCGTACAATCAGACTTCAAGGCCGACTCGAAGGTCCACAAGACTTCGAGAATCTGGTCGTCGCCGAGCGCAACGGTCAGATAATCCGCCTTGGTCAGGTTGCCGATGCCATCGACGGCACGCAGGAGCAGCGATCGATCGCTCTATATAACGGCGTCGAGGGTATCGGCATCGACATCGTGAAGTCGAAAGGCTACAGCACGACCGATGTCAGCTCGAAGATTCGCAAGCAGGTCGACGAGATTCAGAAAACACTGCCGCCGGGTGTGAAGATGGACATCGTGCGCGACGCCGGTAAGCGCGTCGCGGATTCCGTGCGCAATGTCGAAGAGGCACTGCTCGAGGGCGCATTCCTGAC
>DASUZC010000093.1:0-8180 GCA_036377095.1 Gemmatimonadaceae bacterium | reverse complement strand
GATCGCCTTTACGCCCACCTTCACCTCCGACGCAGTTCACCACTGTCACGTCTGCAACGGGAGATGTTGGCGACGGTCGTTAATGGGAAAGTCGGCGGCGCCCCCTGACTCGGCCTGCACACAGCGGCCGTGCGCCGTCTGACTGGAGACGAACACCTGACCGGAGAGTTTGCCACCACGTGGCCGGAGTACGATCTGGACGCGAAGACACGTACGCTGCTCGCCTACGCCTCGAAGCTCACCGAGTATCCGGCTGCGCTCGACGACGATGACTTCGAGAAATTGCGGGCGGCTGGCTGGGATGAGAAAGGGATCTACGAGGCGACTGCGCTGATCGCGTTCTTCAATTTCACCGGCCGTCTCGAGGCCGCATCCGGATTACCGCCGGACGAGATCCCGGCGACGGCAAGCATGCTGGAAGCGGGGCGCTGAGTCCTTTGAGCAATCAATGAGAGTGAACCATGCGTAAGATCATTGTCGGCGCGCAGGTTTCCATGGATGGAGTCATGCAGGCTCCTGGTGGGCCGTGGGAGGATCCCACAAAAGGCTTCAAGTTCGGTGGCTGGGTGATGCCTTATTTCGATGACGTGTTTGGCGAAGAGATCGACCGCGTCTTTGGAGAGAAGTGCGATCTCCTGCTCGGACGTAAGACCTATGAGATTTTCGCCGGATACTGGCCCTACTACGACGAAGGCGATCCCCATGGCGGCATCGCCAAGCTGTTCCAGGACATCAGGAAGTACGTGGTCTCGCGCTCCGGGGCAGTCGACACTAGTTGGGAGCGCTCGGTCTTGCTGCGAGATATCGCCGATGTGAAGCGTCTGCGGCAGGAGGACGGCCCGAACCTCGTCACACAGGGTAGCACGGAGCTTGTCCACGCGCTGTTCGCCAACGACCTCGTTGACGCGATCAGCACCTTCACCGTGCCGGTCGTGCTCGGCGGCGGCAAGAAGCTGTTCGCGGACGGCTCGATTCCACACAGCTTCAAGTTGACCAGATCACGGGTCTCGACCACCGGCCTCCTGATCGGCCATTACGAGCGCGCCGGCGACATCAGGATCGGCGACACCGCGCTCGATTCACCGAGCGACGCCGAACGCGCGCGCCGGGAGCGCATGAAGCGTGAGGGCTAGGCCGAGAGAGATTCACGGAGGAATGTTTTGAATAAACAGTGGCGGTGGGCGGTCGTGCTCATCTTGCCCGCTTTCGCAGCTGCCTTTTTGGTGGTGCGAATGGTATGGCTCGCGTACGTGCATAGTTTGAGCTTGGGTGAGCTCCATCACCGCGTGTTCGAACATTCGACGGCAGTTTCCGCGGCTCTCTGGTTCATTACACTTTGCCTCGCGATCGGCCTCGCCTGGTGGGTGGCGGGTCGGGTCGTGGCGCGAGGGTCGGCCGCCGACGGTAAGCCGCCTGTGTAAGCGACCCACCGAAGCTCACAAAGCACACCTTAACAGCGAGCGGAACCGAATACAGATGGCGAAAGCAAAAGTTTTAACCGGGAAGCAACGCGATGCCTTGCTGCAGACATTGAGTGCCCGCTTCGAAACACACAAGCAACGGCACGCTGGTCTCGAATGGACATCGATACAAGCCAGACTCGAGTCGAACAGTGCGAAACTCTGGTCGCTCAATGAAATGGAACGATCTGGAGGCGAACCGGACGTAGTTGGTATCGATAAGGCGACGGGCGAATTCATCTTTGTGGATTGTTCAGCGCAGAGCCCTGAGGGACGCCGAAGCCTCTGCTACGACCGCGAGGCGCTGGATGCACGAAAGGAACACAAACCAAAGAGCAGCGCAGTTGATATGGCAACTGCGATGGGTGCGGTTCTCCTCACCGTGGACGAGTACCAGCGGCTCCAGGAGCTTGGTGAATTCGATACCAAGACGTCCAGCTGGGTGCAAACACCTCCAAAGATCCGGAAGCTTGGCGGTGCGCTGTTCTGCGATCGGCGCTACGACACTGTATTCATCTATCAAAATGGTGCCGAGTCTTACTATGCTGCGCGGGGATTCCGATGCTCGCTCAAGGTGTAAATTCGGCCGATCTCAATCCCGCGGAGCAATCGATATGAAGCGAGTCACTGGCATTGGCGGCATCTTCTTCAAAGCCAAAGATGCCAAGGCCATGCAGGCGTGGTACAAGCGGCACCTTGGAATCGATGTTCAGGACTGGGGTGGCGCCGCATTCGAGTGGACGGACGGTGAGGGTAAGCCGGTTGGCGGAACTACTGCCTGGCTCATCGCCCCGCAAGAGAGCAAGCAGTTTGCTCCGAGCTCTGCTCCGTTCATGGTCAACTATCGGGTGGCAGACCTCCACGGCTTGCTCGAAGCCTTACGCGAAGAAGGGTGCAACGTTCTCGAGAAGGTCGACGATTCCGAGTACGGAAAGTTTGGCTGGGTCATCGATCCGGAGGGAAACAAGGTAGAACTTTGGCAACCGCCCGCCGGTCAGTGACCAAGGCAGTCGGACGAGCAACCATCGTCGCCACTCCCGACACCTGTCCAAACAGCGCTGGGTGCGTTATGAAGGAGCACGCTACAGGAGGTGCCACTTGGATGCTGCACCGCCCCCCAGCCGGTATCGCACCTTAATAGGAGCCGCGAGCCTGATCGTGGCCCCAGGGTTGATGAGTGTGGGCGACCTCATGCATCCGCACGAGAGCTGGGATGCGGGGGCACAGGTGGCCATGGTCGCCGAGTCTGCCTCGCGATGGTACTTAGCGCACCTGCTGTTGTTCGTTGGAATGCTCTGTTTCGTCCCGGGTATCCTCGCGCTGAGCGAGGAGGTAGCGAAGCGCCGCCCAGCGATCGGCTACGCGGCGCGTGTGCTCCTTTTCGCATCGGTCGGCGCGTTGTCGGCCGTCTTTGTGTGCGAGATGCTGCTTGGCCGTTTTGTCTCCGAGGGCGCCGACAACGCGGCCGCTGTCGCGCTTTTCAAGACCTTCCAGTCTGGTGCGGTCCTCGGCGCATTGATGCCGGGTCTGCTCGCATTCTTCATCGGCACCGCGCTGTTTGTAACACCGCTCGCTTCCAGTGCTGGCCCATTTCGCTGGCCGGCACTCTGTTTCGCGCTAGGCGCAATCCTGATCATGGGGGAGATAATCCTGGCGAAAGTTCTCCTTAGCCAGATCGGGAACATTCTCATCTTCGTTGCCGGTGTTTCGTTTGCACGGTTGCTGCTCCGCGGTCGCGATGGCGTGCCGGCCTAACGTTACGATTCTCACGGTCTGATCACGCGCTCAGCGCTGTCCTTGTTTATCAACTTGACCGTTGTCTCCCCTCCCTCGGCGAGGAGCTGAACGTAGGTCGGATTCGATTCGCCGCCGATCACCAAGCCGGCTCCGCTCCTGGATGCACCGAGCTTCACGTTTGGTCTTCCCTCAGCAGTGATCAGACGCAACAGGACCGTTTCGGGATAGGGTTTGCCTTTCCAAATCACTTTCGGATCTTCAGGCAGCACAGACAGACTGGCACGAACACGACCGCGATCGTCGACAATTTCGAGGGCGCGCCCGCGCAGGACGCCCGGTCCCTGCGCTTGCGCGGCAAAGCCTTGCTCCGGCTTCAGGAACTGGTAGGAGAAGAGTCCGACATTCACCCCGGTAAGAAGGATGAGGAATTTGTGAGCTGTCATATTCCTGTTCCCCGATTAGAGTTTCCCATAAGACGCCGTCACCAATCCCATGGTTGGAACTGAAACTAAGTCTGCTGGATCGAATCGCCGAACGATCTTTGCCATCCTTGGATTAGCAGGGACTCTGCTCGCTCAGGGATGTGCGATACTTACCGCATGCACTTACGAGACGCGATTCGTGCGCGCAACAGGGCAACTGATCGAAAATGGTGATACGACGGTCGGCGCGAATGTCCACATCGCCGCAGACCGCGGGTCCATCGAATTGAAGAACCTCGATTGGGTTATCGGAGGGGCCCTCAAGGGTCACGTGACATCGATCGCTTTGGTCGATGCGGGGAATTCTTCAGGCGTTCGCGTACCGATTCCAGTGGATTCGCCAAGTTCCCCGTTTATTGCGGCCGGGAACACCGCACAGCGTGGTGGTGAGACCTCCCCAAGTCTCGGTGGCGTATATGAGGTAATTGCGGAAAATCGGGCAGCGCTCGAAATCCTGACGGACATTTCTTCACGACCGACGATATCACTGCCGTTGAGGAGGACCGAAATACAGGATTGGTATCGCCCGCGCAACTGCTACTAATCAAAGGAGCATATGCGTCAGTTCACCGCATTTCTGATCACAGCGTTCTGCAGTGCATGCACGCAGACACAGGCGCGCCAGGACATCGCCGCGAGTTCGACACGAGATCTCTTTAACGGTAAGGACTTTTCCGGTTGGCACATCGATGTTCCGGCGACCGATTCCAATGTGCGCCTGCGAAATCCCTTCCTCGTGCGCAACGGCATGCTGGTGAGCCTCGGCGAGCCGCGCGGGCACATCATCACCAACGCCAGTTTTCAGAACTACCGGCTGGAGGTGCAGTACCGCTTCCCTGCTACACCGGGCAACTCAGGCGTGCTCGTACACTCGTCGACCCCGCGAGCGCTTTATGCGATGTTCCCGCGGTCGATCGAGGTGCAGCTGGAACACGGAAACGCCGGCGATTTCTGGTGCATCCTCGAAGACATCCACGTGCCCGACATGGAGCGCCGGCGCGGTCCGCCATCAGAGTGGGGGACGACGGAGGGTAAGGCGCGCCGCGTTATCAACCTCACTGACAATTCCGAGAAGCCGGTCGGCGAATGGAATACGATGGTGATCGAAGCCGTTGGCCGATCGATCAGGGTCTGGGAGAATGGCGATCTGGTCAACGATGGCTTCGATGCCACCGCGGATCACGGTCAGATCGCGCTGCAGTCGGAAGGATCCGAAGTCGAATTCCGAAAGCTCGCGCTGACGCCGATCACGAAGCTCACCGCCACGCCCTGAGATATGCTGCTATTTGGGCACGCCTAGATCCTTCGACATCCAGATCTCTTTGCACACCACGCCGGGCTTGAGCTTATCCGGCGAAGGGTAGTCCTTGCTGTTGCCCGTCTCGGCGTATCCAAGCATCCGGTAGAAAGGAAATAACTCCAGTCGCGGACTCAGCACGCTGATGTCCACATAGTGGCACCTGCTGGCGCGAAACTTCTCCTCGGCGGCGGCGACCATCGTCCGGCCGAGTCCTTTTCCTTGTTGCGAAGGATCTACGGCCAGCATTCCGAAGTAGCCGCGATCTCCGCGCAGTTCGGTGTAAATCGACGCGACAATAGTCTCGCCCTCCCTGACCAGCAGGAATTCTCCCTTCTGCAGGAGCGCAGCAAGCTGAGTAGCGTCGGTGCGAGTGCCTTCGATGAATGTCTCGACGACGAAGGCGGAGTTGACCACTCTCAGTATGCCCGGAAGGTCTTTGGAGGTCGCAATCTCGATGCGCATTTTGATCGAACGTGTCGAAAACTGGCGTCCGCGTTCGTCGCATTATAAGCCACCCGAAGGTTCGATGAGAAAGCTGATTGTTTCCGAGTTCGTGACGATGGAGTCAACGCGACATTCGAGCTGATCTCGGCGACGCCGTATCCGACCTGCGTCGTCGGTCTACACTACGCTCGCAAGCACTAGAATCGGATGCCGATGCTCAGCGGATACACGCCGCGGTCGATCGTGTGCGCGTCAAAGGCGTGCAACGTCTGATCGATGAAGAACTCGTACGAGCCGACACGAGCTTTGATTCCGAGGCCGCCGTTCACCCCTAATGAGAAATAGTTGCGATTGAACTGCGGATCGTAGGACAGAACGACGCCGTTGTACGGATTGCCGCTCAAGCGGGTGTAGTACAATCCGACGCCGCCGTGAAGGTACGGCGTGAATCGGCCTAATCGGAACAAGTCAGCTGCACCGCCTCCGGTCATTCCCGTGTATTGCTTGGTTACGCGAGACCAGCAACCATAACAGTTCTCCAGACCTCCGCGTGGCGCGTCTGCACCTACCATAAGTGAGAGCTGCCGGCTGAAGCGACTGCCGGGATTCTGCCAGCTGCGCGTGAGAGTGCCTACGACTCGCGCATTGACACCGGGATCGCGAGTTCTGAGATCGAAGTCTGTCGGATCTACGCCAAGCGACAGAGACCATTTGGGCGGCTCGATCTTGGCGACCGACACCGAGTCCGACTGCGCCGAGGCGGTAACCAGTGGAATACATACGGTGAGAGCGAGAACCGCATTTAGACGCGCGTAAGTCATTCAACCCTCCTTCACCAATCAACGGATTCCATGGATTGCATCTTTGTGCAGACATTTGGACACCGCCCTCATTCAGGGAGTTGCCAAGGCTCGATTTTCGCACAATTAACGCTGATAAAACACAGCGATGCCTTGCTGTCACCTCTGCCGCCGACTAGCCTCCGGTAATGCCTGACTCGACAAGAATTATCAAAGACCTCAAAGAACCGACGAGCCCCGAAACTCCGCAGTGGAGCACGTCACCAACTACCAAGACCAAGAACGCGGTCGCGCGTTCCGTGACCGCACTACTCGATGCGCTGGCACCTGAACGAGCGATCAAGCGCATTGACGAGCTAAAGGGCTCTGTCGAGCAGCATCGCACACCAACAGGCTGTGTCCTGCAGGCGGAGTCGTGCGCGGTGAGTGTGTCGTGGTTCCCGGCGGCGACCGAAGGTGCCGCGCTCGGTGAGCTCGACATTCTTGTCTGGCGTGGCAAGGTCGCACGGCGTGGGGTGCCTCGCAGTCCAAAGAACGCGACACTCGTGACGGAGCTGGTCCTCCGCCCGATCGATCCGCCAGCAGAGGATCTGATTTGGCGGGCGCCGGACGGCACGCGATACGACACCGCGTCGCTTGCCGCACACACCCTGTCAATGCTGGAAGCGCAGATCGTCGACGCGGCGAGGTAACCCGCGTGCGCGATGAAGCACGCAACGAGTCGTCCGAAGGTGATGATCGGAACACTCGAGCCGATTTCAATGCCAATGCGTCCGATGCCGCGAGCCAACGCGAAATTCGCGACCGTGTAACCCGGCTCGTCTTCGGCGGGGACCGCAAGCGTTACGACGAATTCGTCCGCGAGCTCAGCGACGCAACGCCACCGGGTGTCGAAGTCATCCTTCGCGGAAGCTCGGTAACCGGACACAAGTTCGGTTCTGACGAGCCCTTCGACGGTGAGGGGCCGGGCACGAGTGATATGGACGTGACATTCGTCGGCGGCGACATGGTGATGTTGTTCCGCGAGTTCCACATTCCCGGCATTCATTCAGCGCCACTCAGCGAGCAGCACCCCTTCGCTTCGCCACAGCTCGTTCCGCTGCGAAAGCGGCTCTGCGCGATGGCGGGACGCGCTGTCAATCTCCAGGCGACCACGTCGCTCGTGCAGTCGGTCCGCGATGCAGCGATGGATCAACCCTATCTCGTGCTGCTGAAAAAGCCGAAGGCCGACGAGGGTGAGTAGAATTGCGATTCCTCACCTACAACATTCGCGAAGGTGGGGTTGGTCGCGCTGAAGCGATCGCCGAGGTAATCAGCGCGGCGAAGCCCGATGTCGTTGCGCTGCAGGAAGCAAGAGAACCCGCGGTTGTTGAGCGCATCGCCGAGCTGGCTGGATTCAAGTTCTTCGGATCGCGGCGGTCGCACTCGACCGGATTCCTGAGCAACGTCCCCGTCATCAACTACGGCTGGCGTCATCCACCGCGAACCCGCCACGCGCTGTTGGAAGTTGCGCTGGCCGATGGTTACCCGCGCGTCTTCGTCCTGCATCTACGGGCGTGGTTCTCGAGTTGGAGTGAACGGCAGCGCGCACGGGAGCTGCGCGGCCTGCTCGATGGGATCAAGGAGCAGCTGATAAAGGAAAAGCATGCGTTCGCATTCCATGTTCTGGCCGGCGACTTCAACGCATTGGCTCCGGGTGAGAAGCTCGACCCGTCGCCGATGCCGGCGTGGATACGCGGGATGATCTGGCTCAGCGGACGCGACATCGCGCGCAGCACGATCGAGATGATGCAGTCGGACGGCTACGCTGACGCATGGCGCACGCTGCACGCGGATCAGGAGGGCGAGCCTGGCTACACCTTCCCCGTCTGGAGTCCACACGTGAGACTGGACTACGTTTTTACTCCCGCCGATTACAAATCGCGTTTCACTGCCTGCGAGGTGCGGCGGACGCCGG
>DASUZC010000092.1:0-7260 GCA_036377095.1 Gemmatimonadaceae bacterium | reverse complement strand
TTCGATCAGCGACGCTGAGCAGGGGTCGGTGCCGCCGGGAACCGGTATCGCAGAGAACGTGTTCAACTCGATTTATCGAACCGTTCGAACTGCAGACGACTTGCTTACCGGCGCGAATACTCTGGCCGGTGAATTCGACGCTGGAACTCGCAGTGGCCTCAAGGCCCTCGCTTTCGCACTCAAGGCCGAGTCGCTTGGCGAAGCGCTCCAATCCTACCAGCAAACTCCAATCAACACTTTTGGTGTTACAGCGCCGACGTATGAGAACCGTGCAGCGGCGCTTCCGTTCGTGCGCGGCCTTCTTGATTCGGCCGAGGCCGAGCTCGCGTCGACACCCCCGAGTGCGTTCTTCAACAACAATATCCTCACGCCTGGAGTGAGCCTTCCCAACATCGTTCATCTCTTCCGCGCACGCTATGCGCGCATGGCAGGGGATGACGCGACAGCCATCGCGGCGTCGGATCTGGTTGCTCGCTCCGGCCCGGCGGCAATGTCGACGCTCACATTTCCAGCGCCGGCAGTGAACTTCTACGCCAACGTCACGGGTGGCACGAACGGAATCAATCCCCGGCGTCAGTGGAGGTTATCGATGACCGGCGGAGATCAGCGCTTCACGTGGTTTGTAGTTCCGTCGACGACAGCCACCGGCCGTGTCGGCGCGCTACTGGATCCCTGGAATCGCTACTCGAGTCCGCAGGCTCCGTTACCGGTTTATTTCCCCGACGAGGCGCTGTTGATCAAGGCGGAAGCACTGGCCAACACCGGGCAGCTCGCACAAGCCCAGGCGGTACTGGATTCCGTGAGAACGGACTGCACAGGCAATCGCGGCATCGACGATCCCAAGGCCTGCCTGACGCCGTTGGCCGGAGCGCTGACGCAACCGCAGTTGATCGATGAGATCTACAGACAGCGGCGTTACGAGCTGCTCGGTACTGGGTTGCGCTGGGAGGATTCGCGTCGCCGCAGCCTGATTCGCGGGCCCGTCGCTGCACCCGGAGTTCCGCTCGACGGACAGCGATGCTGGCTGCCGTATGCCATCGGCGATCGCAACGCCAATCCAAACGTGCCGGCCGATCCCGCCGAGCCGACCACATTCCCATCTGGCTGCACTTACTGAGGAGGCCGCGAAAAATGTCTATCAGGTCCCTGAGTTTGATCGCGGCTTGCGTGATTGCTGGCGCGGCGTGCGGAACGAAGGAAGCTCCCGGGCCGCTTGAACCCAGTGGGGCGACGGGACGCGTGCGGTTTGTAAACCTGATCACCGATCCGGCGCGTCTACCCGTGAATGCGATCCTCGAGAGCGTACCGTTCGGCGTAAACCTGGGTTACGGGGGAACGACACCTTCATCACTACCCAGTCCGGCGACAGCCAACTACTCGCCCATTCTCGTTGGCGACAGATCGCTGGTTCTGGTTAGGACCGCCGATCCATCAGCCAACGTCGCTACGCTGACTTTCACGATCGTGCAGGACAACGATCACACCGTCTATTCAACAGGGGGCACCGCCGGCGGCCCGATTAGCGGCTTCATGACGACTGATCCCAAGCCTGCACCTGGTGCGGGGCAGGTTGCCGTTAGGATCGTCAACATGAGTCCAACCGGGGGCGCACTGGATTTCTTCGTAACAGCGCCAAATGCAGATCTTTCGACCGCGACCCCGACCGCTGCGAATGTTCCCTATCACGGTGAAGTGGCGTATGTAAACCTTCCGGCAGGCACATATCAGATTCGTGCTGTTCCAGCAGGCACCGCCCCGGCTTTACGCTCGACAAATGCCGTTATCAACTTCACACCACCTGCGACTCCAACGCCATTTCCCGCTGGTGGCGGCCGGACGATTGTAGCAGCAGACGCCGCAGCAGGTGGTAGTCCCTTGCGCGCTTTTCTTATTAGTGACAGGTAGAGGGCTGACTATTTCCTGATTTCCTGATTTCCTGATTTCCGCTTCCCGCTTCCCGCTTCCCGCTCTACCTGATCCTCGTCCTCGGCGCTGGCTGATCCAGCTGCGAATGACTCTCGCCCTGACCACGCCGGGCGGCGCCGCGGAAGAGAAGGACTTCCCTGAGGTAGGCGCGATTCATCGTTGCGCCGAGGATGAGAAGAACGGCGCCGGTCAGTACGGAAATCGTCCCCCAACGCCACGTATCCCTGCCGAGGAGAGCGGCGGCCATGCACATCGTCCCCAGTGCAATCAGAGTTTGTCCCGCCTTGTTGGGGACAGCGCGCGCGCGACGGCGGCGTTCGCGAAGAGGGGCAACACCACCGGCCTGCCACGCGTCCAGCAGGATCGTCAGGCCGGCGAGCGCCACCAGCACACCGAGTAGAAGCGGGAATTGTTCGACTTTCATGCCTCCCCTTGAGTGCAAAATCGGGGCGCACGCAAACAGACGCCTTGGCGGGAGGGATTTGTAGGGCGATAAGGGCAGTTTGCCCCGCCTAGAGCGTCACAACGCAGCCGAAGCGTTAATTTCTAACAATGCTCGAACGAGTACGATCGACCACTATCCTGGCCGTGCGCCGCAACGGACAGGTTGCACTCGGCGGTGACGGACAAGTCACAGTCGGCCAAACCGTGATGAAATCGAACGCCCAAAAGGTGCGCACGCTGCACGGAGGCAAGCTGCTCGCCGGATTTGCCGGCGCTGCGGCGGATGCGTTCACTCTGTTCGAGAAATTCGAGGAAAAACTCGAGCGTTATCCCGGCAATCTGCCACGCGCGGCGGTCGAGCTGGCGAAGGATTGGCGGAGCGACCGCGTGTTGCGTCGTCTCGAAGCATTGCTCGCCGTCACCGATCGCGAGCATGGCTTCGTTATCTCAGGCACCGGCGACATCATCGAGCCTGACGACGGCATTCTCGCCATTGGATCGGGCGGATCTTATGCGCTGGCCGCGGCGCGGGCACTGCTGCAGAACACCGATCTCAAACCGCGCGAGATCGTGCAGCGTGGACTCGAAATCGCCGCCGAGATCTGCGTCTACACCAACGCCAACATCACCGTGCTGGAGCCGAGCTGATGGCATCGCCGCGCACGCAGCAGGCATTGGAGAAACTGGCCGGACTGACGCCCCGACAGATCGTCGAGGAGCTGGATCGATACATCGTCGGTCAGGGCGACGCGAAGAAGGCGGTGGCGATCGCGCTGCGAAATCGTTGGCGGCGTCAGCGCGCGCCGGAAAAGATTCGCGAGGAAATCTCGCCGAACAACATCATCCTCGTCGGCCCAACCGGTGTCGGTAAGACGGAGATCGCGCGACGCCTGGCGCGGCTCGCCGGCGCGCCATTCGTGAAAGTCGAAGCATCGAAGTTCACCGAGGTGGGCTACGTCGGACGCGATGTCGAGTCGATGGTTCGCGACCTGGTCGACAGCGCGATCAACATGGTGCGCGGCGAACGTGAGTCGGAGGTTCAGGAAACGGCGAAGGAAAAAGTCGAAGAGCGTCTGCTCGATCTGCTGCTGCCGGTCCCACCGGACATCAAACAATCGACCCATTCGTCAGCGGCCGCCGGCGGAACGCACCTGTTCGTGGTGTCGCCGGCGGGATCTGTGTCGAGTGAGACGGATGCGTCGGAGGTTCGCTACAAGCGGACGCGCGAGAAGCTCAAGGCACTTCTCGCCAACGGCGAGCTCGATGAGCGCGAAGTCGAGATCGAGGTAACGCAGCAGGCGCCGGTGATGTTCGACATGATGGTGCCGCAGGGCGCACCGGAAGGAATGGACAACCTGTCCGAGATGCTCCAGGACATGCTGCCCAAGCGCAAGAAGAAGAGAACGGTGAAAGTCGCCGAAGCGAGGCGCATTCTGCTCGGTGAAGAGTTGGAGAAGTTGATCAACAAGGAAGACGTCACCGCCGACGCGCTGGACCGTGTGCAGACGATGGGAATCATCTTCCTCGACGAAATCGACAAGATTGCCGGACAGCGCGGACCGAGCACCGGCGGACCCGACGTTTCACGCGAAGGCGTGCAGCGCGATCTGTTACCGATCGTCGAAGGCTCGAACGTCCAGACCAAGCACGGCATGGTGAAGACTGATCACGTGCTGTTCATCGCCGCCGGCGCGTTTCACGTCGCGAAGCCGAGCGATCTGATTCCGGAGCTGCAGGGTCGATTTCCGATTCGTGTCGAGCTGGACTCGCTGACCGAAGCGGATTTCGTGCGGATCATGAGCGAACCGGAGAACGCGCTCACCAAGCAGTACTCCGCTCTCGTTGAAGCCGAAGGTGCGACGCTCGAGTTCACCAACGATGGCATCGCCGAGATTGCGAAGATCGCCGCGCAGGTGAACGAAAAGATGGAGAACATCGGTGCGCGGCGGCTGCACACGGTGATGACGACGCTGCTCGAGGATGTTCTTTTCGGTCTGCCCGACAGCGGTGTGCGGTCAATACGCGTTGATCAACAGCTCGTGCGAGACCGACTGAAGACGATCGCCGACGACGAAGATTTGCGCCGTTACATACTCTAGTTGAATCAGCCAGTGAGCACGGATGCGGCAGCGGTACCCAAGCCGGAGCGGCTTTTCATCGGCGTACCGCTCACCGATCAGGCGCGCCGCGAAATTGAACTGGCGCTGCCCAACAACCTGCCCGGCAAAAAGGTTCCGCCACAGAACTGGCACTTCACGCTGAGATTTCTCGGCGCCACAATGCCGGAAGCGCGTGAAGACATCGTCGCCCGATTGAAAGCGGCGACCTGCGGCAAATCATTCACCGTCCGGTTCAACGAGCTGGGCGCGTTTCCACACCCGCGTCGCGCGCGGATTCTGTGGCTGGGCGTCGACGAAGGTGCAGAGCGAATGGGCCAGCTGGCGGCGATTGCCGAAGCGACGGCACGCGGCGCGGGATTCTCCGCCGAGCTCAAGGAATACCGGCCTCATCTCACACTGAGCCGCATCGATCCGCCGGAGTCGGTGAAAACGCTGCTTGTGAGCAAGGCGAAATTCGGCATGCACATGCCCGTTACCCGCGTCGCTCTCTATCGCAGCCGTTTGGGGGGCGGACCGGCGCGATACGAGGAGATCGAGAAGTTCGAGCTGTCTCCCTGACCGATTATCTATAGCCCGATTGACCGCGCGGAAGAAACGCAGCGGCGTAGGCTGCAATGTTCAACAGCAACACGACGCTCCCCAGCACAAGCTGTGTTCCGCGCGTCAGGCCGTTGGGGTACAGCAAAGGCTGGATGTAGTGCTGGATGAAGCCGCCGCTGTAGCCTGCTTCACCGCCTCTTATGCGAAACGAGTTCTCGAGGGGCGTCAGCGGACAAATCCACCCGCTGTACTCGATCAAAACTCCCCACACGGCTGCCGGAATGTGCACCCACGCCAGCCACGGCCAGCGCACGACCGCAAGTCCTCCCAATACTACGAAGAGGACGAATCCGAGATGGAGTACGAGTACGAGGTCCGCTAGAACGCGGTAGATCAAGCGACAGGAAGTACGAACGACTCCGGGAGTACAACTGGCGGCCCGGCCGCCGCTTTGAACGTCATGCTCTTTACCAGCTCGTCGAACCGCGGCTCGTCGCGGAGTGAATCGACCATCGGGTGGACTCGCAGGTACGCGGCCCAGCCGCGACGCTCTGCAATGGCGCGCTCCACCCAGTCGAGTGCAGTCTGCTTCTCGCCGAGTCCGATGTAAACCATCGCCAGGTCGACCGGGGAGATGTATTCACTCTCCAGCCGCTTCTGAAACTCCGTTGCGACCTCGCGCGCGAACGAAAGGTCGCCCGCGGCTGCCAGCGAGTAGGCGAGCGTTGCCTTGGTCGTCGCGCCATTGGGCGGCGCCAAGGTGAGTCCTTCGCGCAGCATGCGTTCGGCAGCAGCGAAATCGTTCTGGAACGTGAGCATCAGGCCCTGAATTCGATAGCTCTCTTCAGCGGTCGGATTCATCGCAATGGCGCGATCGAGGTGATACCGCCCCTGATCGAATCGCCGAGCGTATAAATAGCAGTAACCGAGGCTACGCCGGACCGACACTGACGCGGGATCGTTCTCCTGCGCCGTGTGCGCTTCGATCAGCGCCTCGTCGAAGTGTTTTTGCGACGCCAACTGGAAGGCATACCACTGGTGCGCGGGAGCGTAACGCGGGTCCAGCTCGATGGCGCGGCGGAATTCGCGCGCTGCTTCCTCCCACTTCCAGTCGTAAATGAACAGGCTCCACGCCAGGGATGCATGCGCTTCGGCGAGTGATTCATCGAGCGCAATTGCTTTGCGCGCGTAGAACTTTGCCATCTCGTGGCCCTTGTACACGGGCACGTTACGGTAGTCGAGGGCAAGAGAATACGAGTCGGCCAATCCGGTGTAGGCGAGCGCATAAGTCGGATCGAGGGCGATCGCCTCCTGGAAATATTTGATCCCGTCCTTGACTCCCTGCGATGTCCGCTTGTTCCACTCGTAGCGGCCGCGCAGATACAGTCCGTACGCCTGTACGTTGGCGGTATGCCGGTTGGGCGGCGCGGGAGTGAGGTCGGCAAACGTCGTCGCGCGCAGTGTCGTCACGATCGTGCGCGCGATCTCGTCCTGAATCGCGAATACGTCGTGCAGCTTTCGATCGTAGCGCTCCGACCACATCAAATGTCCATCCTCGGTCGAGGTCAACTGCACGGTGATGCGCAGATTGTCCCCCGACCGGCGCACCGAGCCTTCGAGAACTTCTGTCGCCTCGAGCAGTGCGCCGATGCCGCGCACGTCCTGCGCTTTGCCTTTCAGCGCGAACACCGATGTGCGCGAAGCGACGCGCAGCCCTTCGACTTTGGCGAGCGCGTTGATCAACTCGTCGGTGATGCCGTCGCTCAAATACTCGTTATCCGGATCCGGACTGGAGTTCACGAATGGCAGCACCGCGATGGTGCGGGTCGTCATCGCGAAATGACGCGCCGGCTCCTGACGCGCGCGATCGAGCGCGCTGCAGAACTCGACGACGCTCTGATAGCGTTGCGCCGGATCCTTGGCCAGCGCGGTCTCGAGAACGCGGTCGAAGCCCGCCGGCGCGTCGGGCCGCAGAGTGCGTAAAGGCCGCGGTTTTTCCGTCACCTGCTTCGCCATCGTCGCTCGTGCTGTCGCGCCACGCAGCGGCGGCTCGCCGGCAAGCATCTCATACACGACGCAGGCGAGCCCGTAGACATCGCCAGGCACGCCGATCTCGCTGTCACCGGCGGCCTGCTCGGGACTCATGTACTCCGGCGTGCCAAGAGCGAGCCCACCACCAGTGAGCGAACGCCCGGCGGTTTAGGCGGAGACGTGGGCGATGCCGAAGTCC
>DASUZC010000091.1:0-4180 GCA_036377095.1 Gemmatimonadaceae bacterium | reverse complement strand
CGCGTCGGCGCGCCGGTGGTGAGTCTTGATGGCAAGTGGACAGTCTTCTCCGTCACCGAACCGTCCTACGACGAGTCGAAAACCGTCAGCGACCTCTGGATCGTTCCCACTGACGGATCGACGGCGCCGAGGAGATTGACGAGCACCAAGGCCGGCGAGAGCGGCGTCGAGTGGAGTCCGGACGGACGACGCATCGCGTTCAGCACGCGGCGCGAAGACGATGACGTGTCGCAGATCTACGTCCTCGACATCGCGGGCGGGGGCGAAGCGACGCGCGTCACCAACGTCGGCACCGGCGCGTCGTCGCCGCACTGGCGACCGGACGGACGCGCGATCCTCTTCAGCACCATGATCTATCCGGGCGCGCTCACCGACTCGGCGAATCGCGCGGCGGCGGCGGAACGTCGCGGCAGAAAACATGTCGCGCGCGTGTTCGAGAGCTCGCCGATCCGCATCTGGGATCACTGGCTCGATGATCGGAAGCCGAGCTTGTGGATTCAACCGCTCGAGCCGAGTGGACCGGCGCGCGACATCCTTGCCGGAACGCAGCTGGTCAAAAACGCGGGCTTTGGCGGCCAGCTCGGCAACGCGGGTGAATCGATCGCAGCGACGTGGATGCCCAACGGCGGCGCCGTCGTCTTCGCGGCGACCACCAATCGCAACGAGTGGACGTACAAGGACGTCGTGACGGGACTCTATCTCGTGGTCACCGACGAGACCAAGGCAGCGATCCCCGCCAATGGCGGTGAGCCGCGCAAGATCACCACCGACAATTCAGACTACGGCTCGCCCAAGTTCAGTCCCGATGGCAAGTCGCTGTACGCGACGATGCAGCCGACCGACAGCAAGACGTTCCACAACTCGCGAATCGTGAAGTGGACGATGGGGCAGATGGAAAGCACGCCGAAGATCATCGCCGGCGGTGCCGATCTCTCCGTCGGCGATTGGGAATTCACCAAAGACGACAAAACGATTCTCTTCACCGCCGAGAATCAGGGATATGTGAAGTTGTATCGCGTGGCGGCGACTGGCGGCGAGACGCGCGAAGTCGGCACCACCAAAGCCGGCGCGTACAGCGGACTCAGCGTCGGTGGATCGACCACTCCTATAGTAGTGGCCGCCTGGCAGAGCGCGGTTCATCCGCCCGAAATCGGACGAATTGACATCAACTCCGGCAAGTGGACGGCGCTGTCGCACTTCACCGACGATCGCGTCGCGCAAATCAACTGGCAGCCGCTGCGCGAGTTCTGGTTCACCAACAGCCGCGGCGAGAAGATTCACAGCTTCTACGCGCTGCCGCCCAACTTCGACTCGACGAAGAAATATCCGCTGTTCGTGCTGATCCACGGCGGTGCCGCCAACATGTGGACCGACAACTTTGGCCTGCGCTGGAATCCGCATTTGCTCGGCGCGCCGGGCTACGTCGTGCTGATGACGGACTACAGAGGATCGACCGGCTACGGCGAGCGGTTCTCGCAGGACATCCAGTTCGATCCGCTCAAGGGTCCGGCGAACGATCTCAACGAAGCAGCCGACGCGGCGATCAAACAATTCCCGTTCATCGACGGATCGAAGCAGGTCGCGGGCGGCGCGTCGTATGGCGGACATCTTACGAACTGGCTGGCGGTGACGACGACTCGCTACCGCGCGCTCGTCAGTCACGCCGGCGAATGGGATCTCGAGACGCAGTGGGCGACGAGCGATTACAACTACGATCGCGAGCGCAACGTCGGCGGTCCGCCTTGGGACACTGTCTCGTTATGGCGAGTGCAATCGCCGATGCGACTGGCGGCGAATCTCAAGACGCCGGTGCTGGTGTCAGTCGGCGAGCGGGATTTCAGGGTGCCGATGAACAACGCGTTGGAATTCTGGACTGCACTGCAGCGTCAGCGGGTGCCTAGCAAGCTGATCATCTGGCCGAACGAGAATCACTGGATCACGAACGGTGAGGACAGTCGATTCTTCTATCAGCAGGTGCGCGACTGGTTCCAGCGGTGGTTGAACGGACCGTCGCCAACGGGGACATGACGATTCATACTGGACAAGATTGCCTGACAACATGACTATTTAGGCGCTTATTGCTGTCGCTGGATCGTGCCACCACCTCCACGGGAGGGTGCACATGCCCCCGAGATCTACGCGCAAGAAGACGACGAAGCGGAGAAAACCCGGCAAGAAGGGCGCGCTCATTCACTTCACAGGTACACAGAGCGCCAAGGTCCGCAAAAATCCCCCGCACGCTGATGGCACCGACGGCGGCGTCTGGCTCCTGATCCAGCCGATCAACTGGTGGAAGTCGAACAAGAAGCTGAGTAAGAAAACCAAGGCTCAGGCAATCAAGGCACTCAGGAAGTTCAAGAAGCGCTGAAATGGCTGTAACGCGTTCACGGCGACGTCGCGTTTCTCCGCGCCGGAGGCCTTCGCTCGGCCAAACGCTCATGCCGCTCAGAATGGTCAACTGGGTGGTGAAGGTTTCGAAGCTGTGCAATCTCAGATGCAGATACTGCTACGAGTGGAATGAGTTGCACCGCACCAACCGGATCGAGCTGAGCGAGTGGGAGCACTTGCTCAGCGCCATCCGGAAATATCACGAGCGTCGGTCCGCCGAGGTCGGCGGAGATTTCAAAACGACCATCATCTGGCATGGCGGCGAGCCGTTGCTGCTGCCGCTCTCGTACATGCGCTCGGTGTTCGAGATGCAGCATCAGATGCTTGGAGGGCTGTTCGAGAGCGGCGCTGTCGTGAACGCCCTGCAGTCCAACCTCTATCGCATCTCCGACGATCAGATAGCGCTCCTGAAGGCCGAGAAGGTCCAACTCGGCGTTTCGTGTGATGTCGTAGGCGGCGTGCGACTCTCGCTGGGAAACCGCGAAACTGAAGAGCAGGTCGTGCGCAACATGGACCGGGTCCGCGCAGCGAACCTGGACTTTGGCGCTATCACGGTTCTCGCGGCGCACACCGTCAGCCGCATCATCGACATCTACGACTTCTACGAGTCCCTGGGCGTTGACCTGCGGGTGCTTCCGCTGTTTGCCGCGCCATTAAACACGCCCGACGCACCCTTCGCTCTCGCCACACCTGAAGCGGAGAACGCGCTAAAGCAGCTTTTTCTTCACTGGGTGAAACGGCCAAAGCGGGTGCGCGTGCTTCCCATCGACGACTGTATCGCGACCGTGCTTCGCCATCGCCATGGGTCGCGCACGTGGCAGATGGATCGCACACTTGGTGAGTGGGCGTTCATCGTGAACACTGACGGCAATCTGTTCGAGATGCACGAGGCTTACGACGACAGGTGGAAACTTGGCAACATCTTCGCGCAGTCGATCGATGATGTGTTGGCTTCTCCCGCTTACCTCGCGTCGTTTGCGCGAGACAAGGCGTTGGCGACGCGTGTCTGCTCTGGATGTCGCTGGAAGACGGCTTGTTCGATGTTGCCCGCTTTCGACGGCAGTCTGGCCGGCGGACAGGAGAGCCGCTGCAACTACAGCTACGCGCTGTGCAACTTCATCGACGAGTACTTTACGTCGCACGACTTCAGCGTCGACCAAATCGCGGAGCTGCTCCCGGTGATGGCAGATTGAAAACAGCGCGCGCATCCGGCAAATCACGCACGATCGACATCGGCTCCAGCATAGACTTCCATAGCGGAATCCACGCTTCCCTGCTACAAGATCCGCCGGCAGGAACCCGGTATCGCGTGTCCCTGCCCGAGCACGTGTTTGTACCGGCGCGGCTCACGCGGGGATCGCGTCAGCAATCATTTCGGGCGAGCCGCGATTTTGCCGTACTCGAGGCAATCGACCCCGGACCAGGCCACGCGATCTTCCATTCGGCGCGCTGGCCGGTATTGAACCGGAACAGCTGGGTCGTCGATTTCGACGACTTCGGCTATCCTGTTTTTTGGGGTCGTTCAGCAATCGATCCGCGGCAACGGCGACAACTCGCGCGCGGAGGGTCGACGCTCGTGCAGCGCACGCTACTCGACCGGTCAGCGCGGATGCTCGCGGCGTACACGCATCCAAGCTGCAAAGCGATCCTCTTTCTCACCGAGCAAGGCGTGGCCGAGGCGTATCAGTTCCTCCTGGAAGCGACAAACGCAGACGTGAGGCGCGCATTCCTCGAGCGCTGCCACGTCGTACCGGCCGCGCACCGCACGCTGGACAGTCGTGAGGTGCGACGA
>DASUZC010000090.1:0-2647 GCA_036377095.1 Gemmatimonadaceae bacterium | reverse complement strand
TCGAGGTGCTCGAGGAGAACTTCGACTTCGTCGCCCGCCTTGAGGTCAGGAAGATCCTTGAACTCTTCGAGCGGAATCGTCCCTTCGGACTTAAAGCCGATGTCGAGGACGACCATGTTGTCGCGGATATCGAGCACACGGGACTTGACGATCTCGCCTTCTTCGATCGAGGCCATCGTCCCGTTGTACATCTCCATCATGCTTTCGAGCTCGTCCTGGGAGTAATCCTCCTCGTCGTAGAGCTCGGGTCTTAGGTTGGCAAGCGGCCGCAGCTGCGCTTTCTGCAGATCACGTTTCTCGCGCGCAGTCAGGGTCGTGCCGGTTTGAGTTGAGTTCTGGTTGGGAGAGTCTATCATGTTGCTGGTTAAAGGGTTGAGTCCGTTCGAATCAAGCCTTTAAATGTAGACGCACCCGCCGTCGGGGTCAACTGAAGGAGACGAGCTCAGACTTCGGTTGTCAGGTACCCGGTAGCAGGTACCCGGTGCCAGGTACCCGATTCTCGACGCTGACTCTATTTCAGACCTTTAGCGAGAAGAAAGATCAGCTCCTCGTCGCTCAATCCCTCGAGGGCGCCGACGGGAAGGTCCATCGCAACCTGGCTTCCATCGTCGCAGTGGAAAGCGACGGTCACGGACGCAGGCTTCACGCGACGATCGGGTAGACCGTTCGGTCGCGGTGACTCAAACGCACTCCATTCTAGCCCTGCGCGATCACTGAAACGGCGCATCGACTGACGACCTCCTCGTTCCGTAAGTGGAAACTGGAGCCGCGCTAGCTGGCGCGTCTATCCGAGAGACTCACAATCCGTTCCACTTGCTCCTGCTGAGTTAAAGCCGTCGTATCGATAACAACGGCATCTGCAGCCGGAACGGTCTGGCGGGCATCGCGAGCGTCCCGCTCGTTGATCCGTATAGTCTCGTCAACGATCATTTGTTCCGAGGTCGGCGTACCCCGCTGGCGAAGGCGCCTTGCCGCCCGCTCACGCGAGTCTGCGGTGAGGAAGATTTTCAGGTCTGCGCCGGGAAAGACGACCGTCCCCATATCCCGACCATCGACGACTACGTTTCTGCCGGTTGCAGCCACACGCACCTTGTCGTTGACCCACTCGCGGACGCGCGGCATCTGTGCAACGCGCGACACGTGCCGGGTCACTTCACCGCCGCGAATCTCATCCTCGATGCTGTGGCCGTCGAGCACCGGATAGAACGAGGTGCGTGCGGGACGCAGCTCGATCGATCGCGCGGCATTCAGTACGTGATCTTCGGTCCAACGCAATGCATCCGATTCGTCGCGCAATGCCGCCGCTGTCGCCGCTCTGTATAACGACCCCGAATCGATGTGGAGAAAGCCAAGTTTCTCCGCCACCATCTGCGCGGTAGAAGATTTCCCCGAAGCAGCCGGGCCATCGATCGCAATGACTGAGCTCCGGGGAGTCATGCCGAAACCGTGCGCAGATCTTCCCAGAACCGCGGATACGAGACCGCCACGCACTGCGGATTTGCCACGCTGATCCGATTGCCGGTCACCGCGGACAGAACCCCGAACGCCATCGCAATACGATGATCACCGCGCGGATCGACTGTCCCGGCGAGGGGAGCGCGCGACACGTGGACCCGCAGTCCATCGGGCAGCTCTTCGACGTCCGCGCCAACCGCGCGAAGATTCTGGACAACGACGGCAATGCGATCGCTTTCCTTGACGCGCAGCTCTTCGGCGCCAGTGATCTCCAGTTCGACGCCGGCTCCGGCAGCGACGCAGGCCAGCAACGGAAGCTCGTCGATTATCGAACCTATATCGCCGCCGCCGACAACCGCGTTGGTGAGCTGGCTCGGTCGAACTCTCAGCAGCGCAACGATCTCACCGCCGCTTTCCCTTTGCTCGACGACATCGATTCGTGCACCCATTCTGTTCATCACGTCGAGAAAACCGGTGCGCGTCGGATTCAGGCAGACGTCGCTGAGCAACAGCTCGCCTTCCTTTGCCAGCGCAGCGAGCGCCACCAGGAACGCGGCTGATGATGGGTCGGCGGGCACATCGATCTCGATCGGCCTCAGTCGCGGCGACGGTCGCAAACAGACCTGTCTGCCAGCGTTCTCGACATCAGCGCCGATCGAGCGAAGCATGCGCTCGGTATGGTCCCGGGATGGACTCTTCTCGGTGACGCGCACTTCTACACCGGCTACAAGGCCGGCGAGCAGAATTGCGCTCTTGACCTGAGCGCTGGATGCTTTGGTGTCCCAATCGACGCTGCGCAAATCCATCCCGTGCACGGTCATTGGCAAGCCGTCCCCGCGATCGAAGTCGAATTTCGCGCCCATGTAGCTCAGCGGCTCGGCGATTCGCTTCATTGGCCGCCGACTCAAACTCTCGTCACCCTCGAAGCGCGCGGACATTGGATGAGCGGCGACAATGCCCGCCATCAACCGCGTCGTCGTCCCGCTGTTGCCGCATTGCAGCACACTACGCGGCTGCTTGAGCCCGCGCACGCCGTTTCCTTTGATGCGAATTGTCGACGCCAATGGAGGTATTGATGCACCAAGCGCGCGCAGGACTCCAGCAGTCGAGTGGACGTCCTCTGACTCCAGAATTCCTCGAATCCCGGACTCCCCTTCAGCGAGCGATGCGAGAATGAGCGCTCGATGTGAGA
>DASUZC010000089.1:0-10742 GCA_036377095.1 Gemmatimonadaceae bacterium | reverse complement strand
CTCCGTCATGGAGCGCGACCGCGACGCACTCGCAGTCGGCGAAGACCTGCGACATGACCAACGGTGTAATTACCTGCACCTGATCATAGTCACCAGGAAAGGGAAAACGGAGCGTCGGAAACGACGCTCCGTTTTTTTTTGTTAGTTTTCAGGCTGCTTTTCGGTCCAACCTTCCTCTGCCTGATATGCATCCTCTGAGATCGCCAGCGAACCTCGCGGCACTATTCGCCGTTTTCACTGTGGGCGTTTCCACTCCGGCAGCCGGACAGGGTCCGCCGCAGCAGCCACCAGTCGTCATCCCGCCGATCGAGATTGTCGCCACGCGCATTCCCGAAGCGCCACACGATGTGCCGGCTTCGATCGAGGTGATAAGCGGTGCCGACCTTCGGGCGCGCGGCGCGAGATCCCTGAGCGACGCGCTGTCCCTTGCCGCCGGGGTGGCGGTTGCGCCTGGTGGAGACGCCGGGCCGGCGAGCGCGGTACCGGAGTTCTGGGGCCTCCGCGAATTTGACGCGTTCCTGCTCGTCGTCGACGGAGTTCCGTGGGGAGGCGCCCTCAATCCCGCCATTGCCACGCTCAGTTTGCGCGATGTCGAAAGAATCGAGGTACTGCGCGGGCCTGCGCCAGTGACTTACGGCGCAACGTCATTTGTCGGTGTGATTCATGTCGTGCACGCGTCAGCCGGATCGCGGGCGACCTTCGCTGAAGTACACGGTGGCAGCTTCGGAACCGGCGGAGGCGGAATCGACCTCGGGCTGCCCGCGATCGGATCGTGGACATCCAGATTGAGTGGCGATTTCGATCGCCAGGGATTCCGCGATGAGCACAGTTCGATCTCAAAAGCGCACGCGCTGCTGCGCACGGGGAGGCCGTTCGCCGGCGGACAGTTCAGTCTGACGACCGACCTGAATCTGCTCCGTCAGGATCCGGCCAGCCCGCATCCGCGGGTCGGCGCCGAGCTCACGTCGGCGGTGCCGCTCGACGCGAACCACAACCCGGCAGGCGCATATCTCGACGACAACAAGATTGCGGTTTCAGCTGGTTTCGAGCGGCCGGTTTTCCGACGGGCGACGTGGGGCACGACGGCGTCCTACGCATTCACCAGTGAAAGCCAGTTCCGCGGATTTCTAACCGATGTCTCCGACACGCCAGACAACGCTTCCGGCTACAAGGAAAACATCGACATCAATGACTTCTACGCCGACACACACATCATCTGGCCGGTGATGTCGCAGCTCCGGTTCATGACCGGCGCCGACGCATTGCTGGCGACTGGAGAAGCGCGGGGAGCCACATTTACATACACGGCGCCACTCAGCGGATCGACCCAGGCGTCAGTCGCGGAGCCGGGTACACTCAATCTTGATGCAGATGACGAGCGGCGTTTCCTCGGCGCGTACGGCTCGGCAGAATGGCGGCCCATCGATCGATTTTCGCTGAGCAGCGGCCTGCGTTTGAACGCAACGGCAGAGCGAAGAGGCGAGGGAGAAGAGGTCACGCATACACGGCTGGCAGGCAGCGTCGGGGCATTGCTCGGTCTGTTGGAGCGAAGCGTGGACCACGTTCGGCTGTTCGCCAACTATAGAAATACTTTCAAGCCGGCGGCGTTTGACTTCAGCCTTGCCGAGAATGAAGGAGTGCTGGATCCGGAAACGTCGCGCAGCTACGAGGGCGGGCTGAAGGTCAGAGCGCTCGATGGTCGAGTCGATTTTGAAGCGAGCGCTTTCCGGATGGACTTCGAAAACCTTGTCACAGCCACCATCGTCAACAACCTGCCCGCGCTCATCAACTCCGGCAAAACGCGCTTCAAGGGTGTCGAGCTGGCGAGTGAGATTCGCTTGCCCTACTCAACCTACGCGCGTGCAACCTACAGCTTCCACGACGGCAAGTTCGTTGACTTCGTGCAGGACTTCGGCGGCGTGCCGACTCAGCTCGCTGGCAACCGGTTCGAGATGTCTGCGAGGCATCTTGCGTCAGCCGGTTTCACGTTTGCGCCCGAGAGCGGTCTGGTCGCGACGACAACGGTGAATTACACCGGCGATCGATACCTCAACAAGCGGAACACCGCACTGGCGAAAGCGTTCACAGCTGTCGACGCAGGTGTCGGTTTCCGTGCCGATCGGTTTGAGTTTCGTGTCGATGGGCGAAATCTCACCAATCGCCGAGATCCGGTTGCCGAAAGTGAATTCGGCGACGCGCAGTATTACCGGATGCCGGCGCGGAGCATTCAGACGGGTGTCGCGGTTCGCTACTAGCACCACGCGAGGAAGGCCAAAGACACATTCGTGATAATTTCAGGTGACTCCAGGTATAGGGCGCGCGTCCAAATGACAAAGCAGGCTCGGTTTCTCGAGCCTCACGATTATTGGAACCGGCCTGGAGGCCCTTATGAAGTTTGGTTTACTGGTTAGTGCGGTAGCCGGCGTCGCCATCTGCGCGACCGGTGCAACCGCTCAGGTTTGTCAGGGTGATCTTGCTTTCCGCAGCCCCACGCATCTTGGTGCGGCGCTCGCGATGAGCGATAACGCCACCTCGTTTGCTGGCGGGGCGACCTGGGGACATCGTCAAGGTCTCTATGGCGGTGCGTCCGTAGGTATCTTGAATTATGACGGCGGCGCCGGAAACGCTGTCGCTGTTGGCGGCGGAGTCGGCTATCAGATGCCGCTGCAGGCGAGAAGCAACTGGCAGCTTTGCCCGGGCGGCACGCTGGCTCTGACGTTTGGTCCGAATAACAACGGCGCCAAGGTGTCGACCCAGACGGTCACCATGGGTACGTCGATCGGTACTTCACTTCCGCTCAGCAAGAGTGTCAATCTGCTGCCTTTTGGTTCGGCAGCCTTCGCGCACACTCGCGTCGCGCTCGATGTGAACGGCAATTCCACTTCGGCAAGCGACAACTACCTGCTGCTCGGGTTCGGTGCTGGATTCCAGCTCACCCCGTCGCTGGTTATTCGCCCCTCGATTTCACTCGCGGCGGCTACTGATAATCCCGACGACACTATCTTCGGTCTGAGCATGACCTTCGCTCTTCCCCACCGCGGACGGTAATTGCAACTGCAGCAAAAAAGAAAACGGCGTCGGATCTCTCCGACGCCGTTTTTTTTTGCCCGTATCCTGAGGGTTATGTGCAGCCCTGCGAAGGTGCCGGTACTCGCGCCAGACACTCCGCTTCCGGGAACGGGAAGCGACTGAAGATGTTGTGTTCCGGCAGCGCTTTGGGCAGCGTGCCGAGCAAGTTGAACCGGCGTGCATCGATCCATCGATGACCGCCCTCGAACAGCAACGAGTAACGACGCTGCTTCACCAGCTCGGCGATGAAATCGGCATTGCTTGTGAACGGACCACGCGGTGCCAACCCACCCGACGTCGTGCGAATGAAGTTGATGTCGCTCAATGCGCCGACCTGATCGCCAGTGAAATAGCGTGCCTCGGCGCGGAGAAGAATCAGCTCTTCGTTGCGAATGATCGGCAGCGGCGCGCTCTGGGAGTTGTAGATCGTGAAGACCAGATCCGTAGTGATGTCCTGGACCGTGTGCTCCTCGGGAAGGTGCGCAACCTTGGCGAGCACGCGCGCGTCGAGCGAGCCGTCGGGTTTGTGCTCCGCATCTGTCTCAATGGACGGGTGGGCGAGGATTGCCCGGCCATTAGGATCGAAGAGCGCGTTTGGCGTGTCGCCCGAACCGGTGCTGTACGAGTGGTACGCCCCCAGCGTAAGCGGTGCAGTCGTGCTGATGAACGAGCCGCTCAACGCTGTAAGAGCGGCGGCGTAATTCGTACGATATGCTTCCACTCGTGCCTTGAGCGCACGATTGAACTTTGTGAAATCGGCCGGGGTTGAGAAATCGGCGAAACCGGGGCTGAGAGTGAACGGGAATTCCGCTCCGCCCGCGTTCAGATCGGTCAATCCCTGATCGAGTAGCGACGAGATCGCCGCGAATATTTCCGCTTTCGAAACGATCGGAGCCGGCGTTTCCGTTGGTCCGATGTTCACGTCGAGCGGCGCGCCCAGGTCGTCGCGCGTGTTGATGACGTTCAGGTAGTCGAGCGCCTGAATCGTCTCGGCGAAGCCGCGCACCGCGGCTTTCTGGGTGTCGGATAGCCCCGTCACTTTCTCAACAGCGGCAAGGAGATTATTCCCGTTGCGAATGTTGCGATAGGGATCACCGAACAGATTTCCGCCAAAGGCTGGACTTCCGCCGTCGAGCGGGCCGATCAGCATTTCGGTGATGAAACGCGGATCGGCGGGATCGAAGTTGTAGGACTCTCGCCCCAGAATCCCTAGCAGTGACACATAGCCGTTCTGCTCGGCGATTCCGACGCGTGTTCCCACCAACAGACCCTGCGCGGCCTGGGCGATCTTGGTCGGCGTAGGATTGTTAATGAGGTCGCTGATGCTGGTGTTGTTGTAATCCGGAACCACCAGATCCTTACAGGCACTGACAACCAGCAGAGTCACGCTCGCGCATATGATGCGCGCCGCTCTCACTGTCATCGGTCGAATGTCAGTCATGGTCAGAACCCCAGGTTGAGTGCGAACCAGAAACTCCGACTGGGCGGGAATGGTGCGACATCGATGTTTCGCCCGATCGGCTGGTTACCGAAGTTGCTGACTTCCGGATCCATGCCGGTGTAATCAGTGTGCGTCCACAGATTGCGACCGCTGAAGCTGATATCAGCTGTGCGGATGCCACGTCCCAGCCGTGATACCATCGTCCCCGGGAGCTCGAACGAGAGCGTTAGTTCCCGCAGCTTGAGGAACGACGCATCCTCAACGTACATCGCGGTCTGTTTCGGGAATAAGCGCAGCCGATTCGCTCCCTTGGTGGTCTGCAATCCACCGTAAGTAATCGGATCGGCGTAATCCGCGGTGTTCTGTCCAAGGTCGTACAGGAACTTGGTCAGGTTGATGAGGCTGCCGCCGTGCTGCCAGTCCAGCAACCCGTACAGGCGCACGCGCCCGAGCCGGAGATTGTTCACGAACGACATCGTGAAGTCGGGGTTGGCGTCGCCTATCTTGCGCACAAGAGTTGATCCATCGGGAAGACTGTCGTTGCCGACGATTTGAGTCGCCGATGCGCCTTCCTCGAACTGGAACGATCCGAGCGCGGTTCCGAAGCCAAGCCCTCTGAACGTCGGCACCGGCAGCTCGACGATCTTGCTCCGCGTCGAAGCGTACGCAGTGCGGAACGTCCACTCCCCGTCAGTTAACTGAATCGGTACGAGTGTCAGGGCGACTTCGGCTCCCGTCGTGCGGAGCTTGCCGCCGTTGAAGTTCTCAAACGTGAAGCCCGAGGATGGCGGCAGCGTTCGAGTCAGGATCAGGTCCGAGATGTCTTTCCTGAACCCGGTGAGCTCTAGTCCTGCGCGTCCGCCTGCCAGCGTGAGATCGGTTCCTGCTTCGAACTCACGCTGTCGTTCGGGATGCAGGTTCGACGAACCGACCGTCCCAACTTCCGGAACGGTCAATCCCGGCAAACCAGCGATGTTGTTGATCGCGCTGAGCGGCGTGAACTTCTGACCGTACAGCGGCTCATTACCCGACTGTCCGTAAGCTGCACGCAGTTTTGCCTCCGTCACCCAGCGGAAGGGCTGGGGGAAACGGAACGACCCTGAGAGCTTTGGATAGTAGAAGTATTTCTCGGTGTCGCTGTTGGCGCTGCTGCGGTCGGCGTTGATGCCGGCGGTCAACAGCAGCCGCTCGCTGAGGGTTAGAAACTCCTCTTGCGCAAACAATCCGAAGTTTTCAACGCGCTGACGCTGTTCGACGACCCGAACATCGGTTCCAGCACCGACGATCGTCAGTCCTCCGACGAGATTCCGGCTGACGATGCGTGAGATGCGCAGATCGCGACTCGATCCGTTGACGCCGACCGACGTCGTCGCGGTAAACGCTCCGCTCTGTGGAGCGAGCGTAAATACGGCGTTCGATCCGAGGTTGAGATTCAGGTTGTTGCTGTTGCTGAGAAGTGCGGTGCCCGGCTCGCCGTCATCAATCGGCTCAAATTGAAGCTCCGGCGGAAAGATCAGCGAGTTCTCCTGGTTGAATTGGTCGGCGCCGCCATTCAGCTCGAACCGCAGGTTATAGCTTTGCTGCTGAATGGCGGTGAAGCTCAATCTCCCCGACAGAATCGATCTCGACACCTTCTCGTCGTTTTTCATGAGCGCCGCAGTCTGCAGCGGGTTGCTGATCGCATAGGGATTGTCGGGATAGGCGCCGTTCGTCGGCTCGAGGTTGACGAAGCTTGGCGTGAACGGCAGTACCATCCAGAAGCTGACGCTGGCGTTGTCGTTGTTGGTCAGACCACGCTGAGCCAGTGACTTCAGCACGTTCGTCTGAATACTCAGATTGAGTCGCTTCCCGAAATCCTGATCGAGGTTGGCGCGTACAGAACGCTTCTGGTAGCCAGTGTTGTCGATGATACCGCCATCATTCTGCCACAGTCCGGAAGCGAAGTACCGTGTGTCCGCATCACCGCCACTGATGTCGACGACGCTCTCACTCGACAGCGGTGTGTGGCCGGCAAGCTCCTCTTCATGGTCGTACACAACGCCCGGCTGAAAGAAATTCGACGCCGATGAACCCCAAACGCTCGTTGCCTCGGCGAGGCTGTTGAACGTCCGTGAGCCGAGGGTCTTGGAAACCTTCGAGAAGCCGAGTCGTTGCGTGGCGTTGACTTGTCGCTCGCCGGTTCTGCCGCGACGCGTGGTGATGATCACGACGCCGTTCGACGCGCGCGAGCCGTAGATGGCAGACGCCGACGCGCCCTTCAGCACCTCGATGTTCTCAATGTCGTTCGGGTTGATGTCGGCGATTCGGTTTACCTGATTGTCCTGGGTCAGCGATTGATTCGAACCCTGGGTCGCCTTCGTGACCGCATTCTGGTTCGAAGGAATCGCGACGTTGCTGATCACTACGCCATCGACGACGTACAGCGGCTCCGAGGATCCGTTGATCGATGTAACGCCTCTGAGCTGCATCTGCATGCCGCCGCCCGGAGCGCCGGAGTTGGCCTGGATCGAGGCGCCAACGACTTTGCCCTGCAGCGCCTGCTCCACCGTCTGCGACGCGACGCGCGAGACGTCCTCGCCGCTTACCGTCGCCACCGCATTGGCGAGATTTCTCCGCTCGACACCGGTCGCCTGACCAGTCACAACGACGTCGGAGAGTCGAAGCGGATCGCGAGTCAGCGTGATCCGTACATCGTTTTGTCCGGGAGAGACGACGAGCTCGGCAGGATTACTTCCGATTCGTCTGATCGTGATAGTGACGCCGGACTGCGGCACGCTACCGAGTGTAAACTGACCGGACGCTCCGGTAGTTGTGGTGAGCGTAGTACCGCGCACCGAGACTCGGGCTCCTTCGAGCGGCTGACCTGTGGAAGCGTCAATGACCGTTCCCGTCACCGTGCGCGTTTGCGCGGCAGCCGGAATGGAGCCCAGCAACAGTGCGGCGGCAACCAAGGCACAACTCAATCGCATACAGCCTCCTGTAGGTTTGAGAGTGGCACGCTGCCAGCTGCGGCGACTCACCTGGACGATGATTTGTCAGGGGAGGCGCGTTGGTCTGAAGTAGGGTGGGCGGTACACCTCTACAGTCTGCCCCGGAATCTGTCAATAGAAAAGTCCGACTCGACACCGTCGGGGTCCCGACTGCGCACGGGTGGACGGATGTGTTGAGCGGCGTCGATGAAGGTTGTAACGGCGTTCGCTGCCAAGTATTATGCGCAGTCCTGTAATGCAGGACTCACCGGCACGGGACGTAGCGCAGCCCGGTAGCGCACCTGAATGGGGTTCAGGGGGTCGCGGGTTCAAATCCCGCCGTCCCGATTGAGATAAAACCTAGGGCTCACAAGTGCTTAGGCCGCTTCCGTGCGTTCGGGTCTGTCTTGAACGAGTTGGATGAAGATGAGCGTCGAGTTGCCAAACTTTTGGCCGAAGCCATTACTCGCCTTCCGCGTCCGGCTATTTCGGCTTTTTTGTTCGCGGGAGCCAGATCTGAACGACTTGGGCGTTCGAAAACCCCCCAAAATCTTGAACGGGCATGCTGCAACTGCCGTTGCGGGGGCGGCGGCAAGTGCGGCGGTGACCAGTAGAACGATCCACACACGCCACCATCTAGCTTTGCTAAGCATAGGTGTTGTCCCTCGGTGGAAGTGAGTGTTTTTTATTGGCCGCGAACGCTTCTGACTTTCCCTATTCCTCGGAGATGGGTCGTTTCTCCCGGCTGATTAAGCAACTCGTGCGCTTCGCCTGCACTTTCCGAAAAGTGGGCTGAGATTCTCTTGACGGTGGTGCCCACCGCGATGCGCCCATCATCCCAAACAAGAATGGTTTTTTGTCCGCGGAAATCAGGATCGTCGCCCTCATCCAGGAACAGCGCAAAACGAGAGATCGACAGAATGCGGTCTGACGCCGTGCCGCGTGAGACAACGATTATCCGATCATCCGCGCCCGTGGCGTCGCGCAACACGGCGGCATCTGCCTTCTGAGGCAGCGCATCTTCTGCAACGGCGTACCGAATTGCTGGATGGGCGTTGTCCCTAGCAACTTTTGCCTTGAATTCGGGACCTTCCGCCTGCCTTTCCATGGCGAGCAGCTTGTCGGGATCGACGGCCTCACGACCGTAAACTTTGAACCCGCTGGGACTCTCGACGATCGGAGTTGCACCTGGTTTGAGAATCCCTTTCTTCTTGGCCATCGACAGGTCCGTAAGAGATGCCTGCTGCGATAAATCCGCATGGCACGCGCTGACGACGAGGACAATCCCAAACGCGTAACGTGCTCCCGCATCTACCCTCCCGCGTCAAGGAAAACAACCTTGGGTGACAGTGGGCGGCAAGATCCCTAACGGGTCGGGCGCCAAGAAGACTACTTCTGAGATCCCGGTTACTGTTTTCTTTTTCTACAGCCCTGACTGTCGTTTAAGGACTACATCGACTGCGTCCAGGTTGTGTCTCATACTACGAAGCGACTTTCAGGACGCGACTTCTTTTGTCACTCCGCGTCTGTCACTACGCGTTTCAACAGCGCATTTTGCTGGCGAGGTTGAACGCCTCAACAGTCTTAGCGTCCGGGTCATCATCTCAGCTGCGGGTGGGGCTTCCCAAGATCTGGGGCTCCGGGGGCTAGTTCGAGAAGTTGAGCACGGTCGTTGCGGCAAAACATCCGGCTTCGTCATTTCTGAGCCGACTTAGAGCTGGCATCTCAGCTAGTGAGACCGGCGTGGTAGTGCACGTCTGTACCTCAATGCTCGCGCATGGCTGACAACGCAGAGAACCACCCGCTCGCGAACCGACCGCCAAAGGCCGACGAGCCGCCGAACGGCGGCAAGACGCCGATCACCCCGATCGGCAAGTCGCGGCTTGCCGAGACTATTCGCCATGGCGGACGCATCTACCAGTCGATGGTCGAGTCGGTGCGTGACTACGCCATTTTCGTCCTCGACCCGGCCGGTTACATCGCAACCTGGAATGAGGGAGCCCAGCGCCTCAAGGGCTACACCGCCGACGAGATCATCGGGCAGCATTTCTCCGTCTTTTATCCACAGGAAGCGATTGCCATCGGACATCCACAGCGCGAGCTCGAGACAGCCTCCAAAGAGGGCAAGTTCGAGGAAGAGGGTTGGCGCATTCGCAAGGATGGAACTGCGTTTTGGGCAAACGTGGTGATCACGGCAGTGCGCGACGAGAAGCGCGAGCTGATTGGTTTTCTCAAGATTACCCGCGATCTCACCGAGCGGCGCAACGCCGATATGCGCGCCATTGCCGACGCCCGCAGAGTCGCTATTGCCGAATCAGCCAACATCGCCAAGAGCGAGTTTCTGACGGCGATGTCGCACGAGCTGCGCACACCTCTCAACGCCATTGGCGGTTTTACGGATCTGCTGAGTCTGGGTCTCGGTGGCCCGATCACGAATGAGCAGACTGAATATCTCGAGCGCATTCGCAAGAGCCAGCAACACCTGATGCGCATCATTAGCGACCTGTTGAATTTCGGTCGCATCGAGACCGGTCAGCTAAGCTACGATGTCTCTCAGTTCGAGCTGCGCGATTCCATCAGTGCTGTCGTGTCGCTGATCGAGCCGCAGGCAAAAGCAAAGGGCGTCAGCCTCACTATCGATGAGGTTGACCAGGATTGTATCGCGCTCGCTGACCGTGCAAAGGTCGACCAGATCCTGCTCAACCTTCTATCCAATGCGGTCAAGTTTACAGCGGTCGGCGGGAGCGTCCGCGTCAGGTGCGAGGCACACGAGTTTGCGAAGATGCGAGTCAGCGACACCGGGATCGGGATCGCCAATGACAAGCTCGACGCCATCTTCGAGCCATTCGTTCAACTCGGTCGCTCACTGTCGAGCGCGCACGAAGGGACCGGGCTGGGCCTCGCCATCAGTCGCGATCTGGCGCGCGCGATGAGCGGTGATTTGACCGTCACGAGTGAGCCGGGCAAGGGGTCTACTTTCACGCTCTCGCTGCCACGACCACTCTTGCAGGGACAGCGGACGCCGCCCAAGCGCGCTAAGCGGAAATAATCTTCCCCACATAAAAGTCGCCGAACTCGGCGTACTTCGCGCTCACTTCGTCGAAGCGCATGTCGGTCACCAACTTCTTGAAATCGAGTGGATCTTTCGCGAACAGCGTGACCCCCCACTCCCATGCATCGAGTCCGATCGCGCCGGTTATGATCTGCTGAACACGCCCGGCGTAACGACGCCCGGTCAAGCCGTGGCCGTGCATCAGTTGGCT
>DASUZC010000088.1:0-3891 GCA_036377095.1 Gemmatimonadaceae bacterium | reverse complement strand
ACCTTCGCATTGCTGCGTTCTGCAAGCCGCAGCGCGACGCGAATCGCTTCACGGTCGAACCCCGAGCAATCGGTCGGAACCATAATAGTTGTGTACATGACTTCCTCCGTAACTGAAAGCCGAGGTCCAGTACCTCAGTGCGATCAGAATACGATTGGGAGTGGGACGGATTAGTCAGCGCTTCGCTGATTTACTGTAGGAGATTCCTTGTTTTTCTGAGTTCGAAGCGGAGTCTGGGGGTTAACTACAAAAGAGTTAAGGCACCCAACCGCCTCGCGACGGCTCCCTTTTGTAGGGGAATCCCCTTCTCCGACGCCCGCGAATTCCCCAGGAAGTTCAGAAATATCCACCCGAAATTTGAGGCTAAGACCGACAGTAGCCTCGTCGCCGGAATCGTATCCTGGGTGCGTACTGAAACACTCAACGCACCATCGAGGAGACGAAATGAAAAAGACCCTTTTAATGGCGACCGCGGCGATCGGACTCGGCGCAACTGCAGCGGTGGCGCAAGGACCGTCCGCGATTCGCCTGCGTCTGGAGCCGGGGAGCGAAATCACCATTCAGGGCACCTCGACTCTCCACGACTGGCACTGCAAGACCGACAAAATCCTCGCCTACGTCGATGTCGATCCGTCGTACACGAAAGACCTGACGAAAGTCGCGAAGCCACTCGTCAGCGTGAAAGTCAATGTCGTTGCCAAGACGCTCACCTGCGGCAACGGAACGATGGACAACAACATGTACAAGACGTTGAAGACCGATCAGTTCCAGTTGATCAAGTACACGATGTCCGGCTACGACCTGCTCGACGCGACTCAGAGCTCCTTCTCGGCGAACACCAAGGGAACGCTGGAGATCGCCGGTCAGGACAAAGGCGTGGACATCAAGATCAACGCTGCTCGTCTCGCCGAAGGCAAGGCAACCGCGCAGGGAGAGGAGACGATCAAGCTCACCGACTTCGGCATCGATCCGCCCAGCTTCATGTTCGGCCGGCTGAAGGTCGGTAACGAAGTGAAAGTGAAGTTCAACCTAAAGGCAGGACCTGAGCTCATCGCACAGCTAACTGCTGCGATCAACGGCGACTAACGACCACACGATTACTCAACGTTTTAATACACAAGGAGCCCACTATGAAACGCTATCACTTCGCCCTCGCCGCCGCCGCCGTGACGTTTGCCGTCGCGCCGCGCCTGGTAGCGCAGCAGGCAACAGCCACCGTCGCTTCGAGCGCGGTGCGTGACACGGACACGATCAACCTGGCCGAAAAGCTGGGGATTACGCTGCCCGATTCGACGCCGGTCGACACACTCAAGAAAATCGCCGGCCTGAAAGGCCAGCCCAGCAAGTTCATGTCGATGGCACCAGCCGTCGAAATGCAGAACTTTCGCCCTGAAGACAAGCGCGGCATCAGCATCTTCGAGGCGCCGAAAGACGAATCGGTTCCTTACACCGGGTTCAAGCTGCAATGGGGCGGTGCATTCACCCAACAGTTCCAGGGCCTGGATCACAGCAACACCGCTGCGCCACGCCTGGTGACCACCAACGGCGTCACCACCGACGCGAACAAGCTGATTCGTATCGGACATGGTCCCAACAACGCCGTCGCGAATCTGTATCTCAACGGTCAGCTGGCGAAGGGTATCCGCGTTGCGACGACGATTTACTCCTCGGCCCGCCATCACCAGGAGACGTGGGTCAAGGATGGCTACCTGCTGATCGATGCTTCACCGATCGATTGGACGCCGCTCAACAATGTCATGAAGTACGTCACCATCAAGGCTGGTCACTTCGAGATCAACTACGGTGATGCACACTTCCGTCGCACCGACAACGGCAACGCGATCCGTAATGCGCTCGTTGGCAACTACATCATGGATGCCTTCACGACAGAAGTCGGCGGCGAAATCTACGTTCGCCCTGGCCCGTTCCTCTTCATGGGCGGCGTCACTGGTGGCGAAAGCCGCGGCATGATCACCAACCCGGATCGGCGCGCGCCGAGCTACCTGCTGAAGGCAGGCTTCGACAAGCAGTTCACGGATGCAGTTCGGTTCCGTCTCACTGGTTCCGAGTACGCGACTGCCAGCTCGGTAAACAACACGCTGTTCAGCGGTGACCGTGCAGGCTCACGGTACTACGACGTGATGGAAAACACGAGCGCGAGCGAGACGGCGCAAGCCTGGTCCGGATCGATCCAGCCCGGACTGAAGAACAGCATTCACTCGTTCGTGATCAACCCGTTCGTGCAGGTCGGTGGACTCGAGCTCTTCGGCAACATTGAGAGAGCAAAGGGACGCGCACAGGGCGAGGCGGACAACCGCACCTGGAAGCAGAACGTTGGTGAAGTGGTCTATCGCTTCCTGCCTGACGAGCGTGTGTACGTCGCCGCCCGGTACAACACTGTAAAGGGTCAGCTGACGGTTGGCGGGCCCGAGGTCAAAGTGAACCGCGCGCAGTTCGGCGGTGGTTGGTTCATGACCCCGAACATCCTGACCAAGGCAGAGTTTGTGAACCAGAAGTACCTCGATTTCCCGACGACCGATATCCGTAGCGGCGGGAAGTTCAAGGGATTCATGGTCGAAGGCGTGGTTGCCTTCTGATCAAGAGTCGACGATGCCGCTCACAACGCACGGACCGGTCTCCTCGCTGGAAATGTTCCCCGCGATCGGAGTACTAGAACGGGCGGATTGTGAGCGGCTTCTCAAGAGAAACATGGTCGGGCGGCTCGCATTTGCGCTGCACGACCATGTGAGCATTGTGCCCGTGCACTATGTGTACGACGAGGGCTGGATCTACGGCCGCACCGAACCGGGCGGTAAGCTCGTCCCGATTCTTCGCAATCGAAGAGTTGCCTTCGAAGTTGATGAGCACGAAGGGATGTTCAGCTGGCGAAGCGTCGTCGCGCAGGGCGCACTATACCTGATCAATCCCGAGCGCGGCGAAAAGGACAAGGAAGTCTATACCAACGCGCTGCATCTTCTGCGAAGAATTCTTCCGTCCACCCTGGGCAAAGGTGATCCGGTACCATTCCGCAATCAGCTCTTTCGCATCCAGGTGTCGGAAATGTCCGGCCGCTCGGCGTCACTCGGTGGCAAGCGGATCGCGCCGCGGGCCGACACGATGCGGGACGACACTGCGCAGCCCGGAGCGGATGAACTGCTTCGTGCCAGCGTCATCGTCGCTCTTTCTCTGGCGGTGCCGACCTCTACGCCACGCGTGCATATCGACGCTTTTGACGGTGTGGTTGTTCTGAGTGGTCTCGCCGAGACCGCCGCTGAGCGAAGTCTGATCGAGCGTGAAGTGTTAGGGGTGGAGAATGTGAAGGCGGTTGTTCAGCAGCTGGAGACTGCTTTTCCTGCCCGCGAGCAGCCGGAGCCGGCGGACATCGCCCGATCAGCTCTCAACGCGCTCGAGAGCCTCGACGAGCGCGCCCACAGAAACATTAAGGTCGTTGTCGAGAACGATTGGTTGCGCGTAGAAGGCACCGTCGACAACGACGCGCAGCGCGATGAGGTCATCCGGTCTCTGCGCGCGGTCAAGGGCACTCGCGGAGCGATCGATCGAATCCAGATTCACCGCGGATCGGAGTAAGGAGACTTCAAGATGATTGCGAGCGCCAAGCCAGCAGCTGTGCAATCGAAGCCCTCACGGGAGCCTCTCACCAGAACCGATCGCCGCCCAACTCAATTCTCTCAGAACCGTGGCCAACTCTCGGTTCCGATCTTCGCGATCGCGATGATCCTGATCGGTGCATTCGAGCAATACGTCGTCGACCAACCGTACTACGCGAAGGTTCTGTGGGAAATCGGTTTGATCGGTGCCGGCTTTCCAGTTGTCTGGCGAACCGCCCAAGGCGTCTTCCGTGGCAAGTTTGCCGCCGACGTCGTGGCGAGT
>DASUZC010000087.1:0-8625 GCA_036377095.1 Gemmatimonadaceae bacterium | reverse complement strand
GGCAGGATCGAAGCCGAGCCGCTGCAGGATGAACGGCAACATGGATCCGGAGAGCGAACCGAAGGTAACGACGCCGACCAGGGCGAAACCGACCGTCAGCGCCAGCAGGTTTGGATGCGGATAATCCGCAAGCCCGAGGTGCTGCCACAATAGAATCCGCCCGATGCCGAGCGTACCGAGAATGGCGCCAAGCAAGAGGCCGGACGGCAGCTCCCGCAGCACGACCTTCCACCAATCCCGCAACTTGATCTCACCGAGTGCCAGCGAGCGGATGATCAGCGAAGTTGCCTGAGAGCCGGAGTTGCCACCCGAGCTGATGATCAGCGGCACGAACAGCGCCAGCACCACCGCTTTCTCCAGCTCGCCTTGAAAGTGTCCCATCGCCGTTGTCGTCAGCATCTCGCTCAGGAAAAGCGCCGCCAGCCACGGCGCGCGCTTGCCGATCATCGAGAAGAAACCGATCTGCGTGTACGGCATCTCGAGCGCTTCCATGCCGCCGAATCGCTGCACGTCTTCGGTGTGTTCTTCGACCAGCGCGTCGATGACGTCGTCGACAGTCACGACGCCCTGAATGACTCCATTCTCATCGACGACCGGTACGGCGACGAGGTCGTACTCACGGGTCACGCGCGCGACCTCTTCGCGATCGGCCGTCACCGGCACGGTCTGCACTTTCTGCCACGCGATATCCGACACCTTGGCGCCTTCGGGCGCAGCCAGCAGCTCTCGTAGCGCCATCACGCCCTGCACGCGTCCCGCCGAATCCGTGGTGTAGATGGTGTTCATCGCCTCGCGTCGCTCCGACCGCGCAATGCGACGAACGGCCGCCAGTGCTTCGTCAACCGGAGTGTCCTGCGATACGGAGACGAACTCCGTCGTCATCAATCCGCCCGCCGAATCCGGATCGTAGGCGAGGAGTTTCTCCGTCTCGGCGCGCTCGGCGGCGGGGATCTCCTGGAGGATTTCCTCGGCGCTTGCTTCCTCGAGCGTCTCCAGCGTGTCAGCGCGATCGTCCGGCGTCATCTCCGAGACGAGCTCCGCCGCCTGGCGGACGTTCATCGTCTCGAGGATCTCTGCGCGCAGCTCTTCGTCGAGGTACTCGAGTACGTCCGCCGCGCGCTCGACCGCCAACGCGGAGAGGAATGGAGCGACGAGCTCGCGCGGCAGCGCCTGGGCTACATCGGCGAGATCTCTCGCGTGCAGCTCTTCGGTCTCGGCGCCAATTGCTTCCGGATTCTCCTCCAGCAGCTCGAGGATGTCGGGCGCCAGCAGCGCGCCGAGCGTGCGCTCGTTGTCGGTATCGACCGGGGCGTTATGCGTCGGCGTCATCATGGCGCGATCGGCAGGGTGCGCCGGTCGGTGGTGAAATCAGCTGCTTCGTAGCCGGCCGTCGCGATCGCATCGCGAATCTGTTCCGGCGTTACGCTACCATCGTGCTCGATTACGGCGCGGCCGATCGAGACGTCAGCGCGCCTGATCCCCTCTACTCCCGCGAGGGAAGTAAATACCGCGCGAACACAGTGCACGCACGACATCCCGTTGATGGAGACGGTGGTCGTCATGGGCGTAATATCTCGGCGTCGCGATTGTGGCGCTACGACGAATATTCACCTCGAAAATCAGTCCAGTCTGTTCGCCGGCCGCGGCACGGGAGGAATCTTCTTCCGCGAGACGAAGGTCTTCTCGAACGCAGGAATGAATTTGTCGTAGCGGGAGCCCGGCTCCCACATCACCCACCCGTCATATCCCGAGTCGTAGACCGCGCGCTTCTGTTCCTCGATCTCGTGCGCACCGTAGGGCGGCTTGCCGAGGCTGAACGCCTGCAGCCACGGACGAATGTGGTCGCCCGTGATGCCGAGCTTTTGGTCACGTTCGCGCGCGCGCGAGATCGCGATGTGAATCACGTCGTACGGCGCGGCGTTCGGGTGTGGCAGCTGGAACGAGCCCGGCGGATAGTGCGATGGGTAAACCATCGGCAGCACGACATCGACGTTGGGTGAGACGTGCTCCCACTGCTGGCCGACCTCGAGCGCGCCGCCAACAGTGGTCACCAGCCCAAAAATGTCGGCGGTGGTTCTCACCCCGAGTTTTGCGAAGCGCTCACGCGCGGTCTTGAGAAATTCGGCGAGCACCTGCGGCTTCGAGCGGCCGGCCTGCTCCGGGAAAACCTGTTGCGGCAGGCTCTTGAATGGCTCGGGGAATCTGATGTAATCGAACTGGATCTCCCCGAATCCCATTTTGATCGCCTCTTCAGCGACGCGGAAATTGTATTCCCAGATCGCATTGGCGTATGGGTTCACCCACGTCTGGCCCTTCTTGTCATGCCAGGCGCTGCCGTCCGCTTTTCTGATGGTGTGATTCGGATTGTTGCGCGCAGTCACCGAATCCTTGAATACGACGATGCGAGCGACAGGCAGTATTCCGTGCGCGCGAATCGTATCGACGAGAGCCTGAAGATTGTGCGCCTTGACCTGTGTCCCCGCGTTCTTCTTCACCAGCGGGTCGCTGGACTCGTAGTTGAGGCCGAACTCGTCCTTGACATCGATGATGAACGCGTTGATTTCGGTCGAGTCAGCGATGCCGATGAGATGCTTCATCCGCCGGGGATTGGCGGCGAACCGGAAGACATAGAGTCCGCGTGCCGGCAGTGTGCCCTTGATGAGGGAATCCAGAACCGGCGGCGTCGGATGCGAGCCGACGATGACCTGTCGTTTCGTCGTATCGGTGTCGGCAGGCGCTGATACCGGGACTCCCGGGAGACGCGCAACGGTTGCAGCCTGGACTTCGGGGGTTGCGCTCCTGGCGCCTGCCTCGTGGGCGCCGGTGCACGCAAGCGTGAGCGTAGCCGCCATCGCAGCCGACGCGAGGGTGTAGTTACTGAAACGCATCTTCGAGTGTTCGGGGACCTGGAGAAGGACGGTCCAATCTAATAAGACCGCGGCGAAAAAAAGCCGATATCGCACCCTCTAGTACTGCCTGGTTGCGAAATTGGTCCAATGAACGTCGTGATGCCGACCGGTCCCTTGTTGTCACTCGCGCGACAGATTGGCTCCGCGTCGACCCCCACTTTAACACCCCCGTATATTTGGCATTGATGCGCCACCTTACGCTCGTCATCGCAGCGATCACCATCGGCTGCGCGCTTCCACCGCCACCGCCTCCGCTGGCCGAATTCCTGGTTTCGGCTGGGGATCAGACCTATTGGGTCCGCAGCGACAACTCCGGCCTCAGGGTTCGCGGCTCGCCGCTCATCCTCGCACGGACGGGCGGCCGCTACTATGAGCTTTTCGTGGGCGAAATCGATCGCTCATTCCCCAAAGCATTGTTGAGCGGCGAGCGCATCTTCCGGCGCGACCTGGCGACAGGCGATTCCACGCTGATCTACGAGGACACGGCGATCGTCCACCTCTCCGAGCTGTACCACAAACAGCATCCCGCCGCCCCAGCGCTCGGGCCGGACGACGATCCCGAGGACAACGTCGACATTACTGCCGTTGGTGAGACGGACATTCTCAACGTTCTGGGACCGTACATCGCGATCGAACATCGGCTGTCGATCGATCGCAACGACGACCACGATCAGGACGACACCACCCGCACCGTGATCGATCTGCGGAACGGCAAGACGGTGGCGTTCGAGCACATGCTCCGCGACTCAACGGTCCAGGAAGCTGCGGGGGAAGGCGGGCTCGTCAATCGCCGCTGGAGACACGACGGCTACGACGTCGTCTCGCGGTATGACTCCCTCCATAAGGCAAACGCGTTGCTACTGCGCGACCGCCGCGGTCGCGAGTGGAGGCTTGGCCTCGTAGAGTCGAGCTTCGTGCAGGTGTTCTGGCTGGACAAGCCGCGCATCGATTCGCGCACACGACGCGCGCTCGCCCACGCCTTCAACGACGCGACCACTTACGGCGAGCGTATCCAGCAGGCGTCGCACAAAGTGCGACGCACCGAGGGCAAAGCGACCGGACGGCAAACTTGAGTCGAACGGCGCGCTCGTCCACGCGGAAAAGCACAACGGAGACTGCTGCTGAACCGGCCACCGATGGGAATGGCGCGCGGTCGGTGAGCGAGACGCAGCACGAAACTTCTCAGCTGATGTTGCCGCAGCACGCTAACGTGCTCGGCCACGTGTTCGGAGGCGTAGTGTTGTCGATGATGGATACGACCGCTGCCGTCTCGGCGATCCGCCACGCGCGAATGGCGTGCGTAACGGTTTCGGTGGATCGAGTCGATTTCCGTGAGCCCATCCACGTCGGCGATCTCGTCATCATGAAGTCGAGCGTCAACTATGTCGGTCGCACATCGATGGAAGTTGGGGTGCGCGTCGAGACGGAGAATCTGTTGACGGGTGTGCGTCGTCACACCAACTCGTGCTATCTCACATTCGTCGCCGTCGACCGAAACGGCAAACCGGTGCCGGTGCCGCCGCTGAGGCCGGAGACGCCGGACGAGAAGAGGCGGTACGACGCTGCGAAGCTGCGCCGTGAGCGGAGACTCGCTGAGCGAATCTCGGAAGAGAAATGGCGCAAGTAGTCACTCGGGCTTGACCCTCGGTTCCCGCTACTACAGAGTACCCGAATGGAAAGAACGTTCACCGTCGATGAAGCCAACCGCACCCTTCCGCTCGTAAGGCGGATTGTGGAGGATCTCGTCCGCGATCATCACCTATGGGAGGAGAAGGTGCGCGAGTTCGAGGTGGCGAGCGCCGGCTCGAGTCCCGACCATCCGGACGTGATCGCGGAGCTGCTGCAGGTCGAGGCGCAGCGACTGGCGAAGGACATCGAGAGCTACATCGCCGAGCTCAATGACCTCGGCGTCATCTGCAAAGGGATGAACGTCGGGCTGGTCGATTTTCGGGGGCAGCTTGATGGCCATGAGGTTTTCTATTGCTGGAAGCTGGGCGAGCCGGAAGTGATGTACTGGCACGAGGTTGATGCAGGATTTGTCGGGCGGCAGCGTCTGCATCCGCTCGTATTGGCCACCAACTAGCGAGATCGATGGCGAGGCAGATCAAGCCGTTTCGCGGACCGGACGGAACGAACTGGGGCGTTGAGGTGCAGGTGCCGGGCGCGAGCAACGCGATGATCGTGTTTCATCATCCGGGGGGCAAGACCGCGCGTCTCGATCGCTACGCGTGGGATATCTGGAACGGGCCGGAGTCGCGCAGCGTCACATCCCGTGTGACGACTGACAAAATCATGGCCACGCTCACTGACGAGAAAATGGGCGCGCTGTTCCGGAGATCTATGCCCGTGTCGAGCCAGTGGTCGCGCGTTAACCGCGCGTCGTAGTTCTCCGGACTGACTGCGAACTATTAGATCGTCGCGCCGGTCAGTCGGCGAGGGTCCTCACGGCGACAACGGTCGCTCGGGCGGCGCCGCTAACTACGCTCGTTCGCTCTGCTCACTCGCGCGTCTCCTTGGTCGCTCCCTTAAGTCGCCTTAGAGGACCCTCGCCTCCTTCCCAGAGCGGCATCTAGTTTTCGCGTGGTCCCGCGATTCGTCGTGCGCGGTCAGCGCGCGAGAGTGAGATTCACGGCGCGGTTTCGAGATTTTTGTGGGGGAGGGAGGCGAGGGGCGTTCCCTGAAAGGTCGCGCAGACCCGCCCATCTCTGAGCGCCACTCATACGGATTTCGAACCGTAGCGGGTCGAGAAGCTTTCAGGGAACGCCCCTCGCCGACCGACCGCGCAGAGATCCCTAGTCCGCAGTCGTGGATTCGAACGGGACGTCGAGTTCGAGTCCGTCGCGAGCGATGATTGTCGACGGGAAGATTTCGCGCGCCTCGCGCTCGAGCTCGGTAGTGTCGCGCGAGTAGCGAGCTGAGACGTGCGTGAGCACGAGGCGCTTCACGCCGGCCTTGGCTGCGACCTCGGCGGCTTCGCGGGCGGTCGAGTGGCCGGTCTCGAGAGCGCGAGGAGCTTCCTCGCTCGCGAAAGTGGCTTCGTGCACGAGAACGTCGGCGCCAGTAGCGGCGGTAACGGTTGCTTCGGACGGACGTGAATCGCCGGTCAACACAATGCGTCGTCCCGGTCGACTGGGGCCGACCAGCTCCGACGGTTTGATGGTGCGACCGTCAGGCAGCGTCACCGTCTCGCCCTTATGGATTTTTCCCCAGAGCGGACCTTCGGGCACGCCCATCGCACGCGCTTTCTCCGGATTGAATCTGCCGAGCCTCGTTTCTTCGACGAGGTGATAGCCGATGGCGGTGCGGTCACCATGCTCGACCGAGAAGGGGACGATTGAATAACCCTGGCGCTTGAGCGGTGCGTCGGGAGTCAGCTCGACGACCTTGATCTCGAAATGCTGCTTCTCGCTTCCCAGTGTAATTGCACGCCAGAGAAGTTTTTCCGACCCGGCCGGGCCATAGAGATTCATCGCCTCGGTTCTGCCCTGGAGCGCGAGGGTGCGCAGCAATCCGGTTACCCCCAGCATGTGATCGGCGTGCATGTGGGTGAAGAAAATGTCGGAGAGCGCGAAGGTGATTCCGTAACGCATCATCTGCCGCTGGGTGCCTTCGCCGCAATCGAACATGAGCGTCTCGCCTTCGCGGATGATCGCGACGGATGACACGTTGCGCTCGACGGTGGGGCGCGACGCGGAAGTGCCGAGGAAGCGGAGGGCGAGTGACATGGCGGCGAAATATATGAGCACTGTTACCATTCACCGACCCGCGCGTCTATATGCTGGTTCGCCTGGTTGTATCGTGAAGCCGGGCAAAGAGTTACAGGGTCGATACTAAAGTTTGGTCTTGACTTTGAGGGTGGATCCGCTAGGTTCACATAAGAGCGGCCCCGCCCAAGAACTCGCGGGGCCTTTGCTTTGATCCGGTGCGACGGGTCAGCTCGAGCAGTTCGAGGACAGTCCGTCGCGTCCGCGCGGGGCTGTAGCTCAGCTGGGAGAGCGCTGCAATCGCACTGCAGAGGTCAGGGGTTCGATCCCCCTCAGCTCCACTGCTTTTTTGAAATTTGAGAGATGCCCGCCGCCGCTCGGTAGGACGTAGAGTTCCAATGACGGCGCGCGTGGCACGTATCGGCGGGAAACCGCCAAAATAAATCGCCGCAGACTCAATGAGCCTGCGGCGTTTGTGTTTTTGGTACGAGCATCAGGTACCGCCACCAGGTATCCGGTACCGGGTTCCTGGTACCTGTTATTTAACCTCTATATCCTTTGTGCCCGCTGCTACACCGTTGAGCGTCACTTCCACGGTGTACTTGCCCTTCGGCCATGCGGATTTCTTGGTGACGTGAAATTCAGTGGCGTTGGTGCCGCCGGTTGGCGAGATCGTCTTCGTGTCCTGATTCACGACCTGTTTGCCGTTGAAGGTCCACTTGGTCCCGATCTTGGCGTCCTTCGCCGCGCCGTCGGTGATAACCGCGACGTACATCGTGTCGCGTACTCCGAAATCCGTAGTCTGGTTGGCGACTCTCATGTCTGTGCCCACGCCCTTTCCGACCTGAATGTCACTGACGCGAATCGGAGCGGTGTCGACTGAAACCGTCGCCGTTTGAGTTCCGGCAGAAGTAGTGTCGACCACCGTCCCCTCGTTCTTCTTCCCGCAAGCCGCGATTGCGCCGACAGCCAGCGCACCGGCGAAGACTGCTATGCGAGCTCTCGTTAGCATGGAAGAATCTCCTCTCAGGCTTCGGGAATGGTTAATTGCAGCCCGGGATGAATCAGATCGGGATTGGGAATCTTGTCGGCATTAGCCGCGTGAATCCTTTTCCACTTGTTGGCATCGCCATAGAAGTGTTTGGCGATCTTGCTCAGACTGTCACCCGATTTGACGGTATAGGTCTGGCCGCCGACTGGAGCGGTGGTCGAGCTGCCGCCGCGCACGTCTGAAAAATCCGCGGCACCGCTGCTCGTCACAGCGCCCGGCGGATTCGGAGTCGTTCCGCTGACGTCGGAGAAATTCGCGTTGGGATTGTCGTTCGCGCTCGTCATGTGAGCCTCGCTTGAAGATTGTAACCAGCGAGTACATGAATCGGCAGAAAGCATGCCCCGTAAAGAGAGCTAAAACGTGTCGCGTCAGGCGACGGAAACACGAACGCCGCAGCCTGTCGGGTGCGGCGTTGCTTACGGCGGTTCCAAGCGAAGCGCGGCGCTAGACCCACCAGGGATCAAAACAATCGTAATTGTGCTGCCGGCAGATCTTCCCGTCCTTGAACTCGAAAAAGATCGAGACATGGGCGCGGAGCTGCGAATTGGCGGGCAGTCCCTCCACCGGAACAGCGATGAGCCCGCTCCAGAAAACCTCGAGTGCGACGTGGTCACCGTCGGCGATCGCGTTAAGCACCTCGAATTTCTGGGCGCGGATGATTCGCTTTCCCTTACGCGCCGATTCGAGGAGTGCCTTGAGATCGCGATGCTGTCCGATGGGAGACAGGCGATTCGGGAATTCTTCCTGGATGACGTCCTTGGTGAAGAACTCCGCCAATCCGGCGCCCTCGGCGCCATTCTCGATTGCCTCGAGATAGCGTCGCGCGATCGCGATGTTGTCGGTCGCCTCGATCGTCGTAGCCTGCTCTGTCTCTGTAGCTTGCTCGGTTTCGATCATGCCTACCCGCCTACTAATAGATGCAGGCGTCTGACGGGAGCAATCCTGCGGAGGTCACAAAGTC
>DASUZC010000086.1:0-5209 GCA_036377095.1 Gemmatimonadaceae bacterium | reverse complement strand
GTCGCGCTGAAGCGATCGCCGAGGTAATCAGCGCGGCGAAGCCCGATGTCGTTGCGCTGCAGGAAGCAAGAGAACCCGCGGTTGTTGAGCGCATCGCTCAGTTGGCCGGATTCAAGTTCTTCGGATCGCGACGGTCACACTCGACGGGCTTCCTGAGCAACGTCCCCGTCATCAACTACGGCTGGCGTCATCCACCGCGAACGCGCCACGCGCTATTGGAAGTCGCGCTTGCAGATGGATATCCACGCGTCTTCGTGTTGCATCTGCGCGCGTGGTTCTCCAAGTGGAGTGAAAGGCAGCGTGCACGGGAGCTCCGCGGCCTGCTCGATGGGATCCAGGAGCAGCTGATAAAAGAGAAGCATGCGTTCGCGTTCCATGTTCTGGCCGGCGACTTCAACGCATTGGCTCCGGGTGAGAAGCTCGACCCCTCGCCGATGCCGGCGTGGATACGCGGGATGATCTGGCTCAGCGGACGCGACATCGCGCGTAGCACGATCGAGATGATGCAGTCGGACGGCTACGCAGACGCATGGCGCACGCTGCACGCGGATCAGGAGGGCGAGCCCGGCTACACCTTCCCCGTCTGGAGTCCACACGTGAGACTGGACTACGTTTTTACTCCCGCCGATTACAAATCGCGTTTCACTGCCTGCGAGGTGCGGCGGACGCCAGAGACGACCGTCACTGCGTCAGATCATTTTCCGTTGCTGGTCGAGATCTCGACCTGATCAGTCGATTCGAATGAATGCGAGAGCGTTATTCGCATTCATCGGAATCACCAGTTGCTTCCCGCCAGCGTCGTAGCACATCGACGCCGCGCTCGGAATGTTGCGCGCGATCAGCTCGGCGGCTTTGCCGGGGCGGATGCGCGAGACACCGCCGTTGATCACGCTGCTCACGTACTTGGTTCCGTCGGGCATGATTACGAGACCATCATTGCCTGCCTGCACGGCGTTCTCGGTCTTCAGCACCTGACCCGTTTTCGAGAACGTGATGACCTCGTTGTTGCCAACATTGACGACGACGATGTTGCCCTGCGGATCGATGGCGATCCCGTTGGGCTGACGGAGCGGGGCGCCTTGCACGAAGATCGATGACGAGCCCTGCGGTGTAATCTTCCACACCTGCCAGGTCGTGGCATCAGGATTGGCGCCGCGATCGCCGGTCTGCGTGGCGTAGATCGTTCCATCGTCCGCAACCTCAATGTCGTTGAACCAGGCCGATTTCTCGACGCGGAACTCACCCGCGGGCGCACCCGTCTTCATATCGAAGCGGCGAATGACGGCAACGCTCGGTTCCGTCGGAGCGGTGCCGCCGTCACGATCGGCGACGTACAACATCCCGTTGGCGATATCGCTACCAAGTGGCTCGTTCAACACCAGCGGCGGGGTAAGACTGGCCCGGTCGGGAGCGTTCTGCACGCCAATCCAGCGCGCGGTGTGAACAGATCCATCATGGTTGATGAACGACACCCATGCGTTGTTGACTTGCACACTCTGCGGAACACCGCGATTGGGGACTACGATCAGATCGCGCGACGGATCGTAAGAGCAGCTCTCCGCCGAGTAGATGGCGCCGTAGACTTTGACGTTCGAAGTTGTTCCAGCGAAAGTGCCGTCGGCGGCGGGCTCGACAGGAAGCCCGAGAGCATTGCCGACGAAGTATGGACGCGGTGTTGCCGGTTGCTGCGCGAATGTCCCGGTGGCGAAGATCAGTGCGGTGGCGGTGACGACAACCCTGAAGACTTTCATCCTGCGATCCCCCGCTGCGTTGGTCGGTAAATGATGTTTTCTAATCGTCGAGCTCGCGAGTCATCTCGATCATCGTGCGCCGAAAACCGGCGCGTTCGAACAAGTGCTGCGCAGCTTCGTTCTTTTCCGCTGTCGACAGTACGACGCGCGGCGCTCCGCGTGCCGCGAGTGCTTTCAGAGTCGCATCGAGGAGCATGCGACCGATGCCCTGCTGGCGATGGTCGGGATCGACGACAATGTCCTCGAGCACGCCGGCAGGACCGCGCAGCTCCATGTAGTCAAACCCCTGAAGGCTGGCATACGTGTACCCGACCACTTTGCCCTCACGCTCAGCGACGAGAACGATGTTGTTCGGCTGCTCGAGCTGACTTCCCAGAAAGGAGCCATATCGCTTAGCTGTCTCCGGTGCTGCGGCGATGAAGCGATTTGGGTCGAAGTCGTGGTGCTCGCGCACGAGGAGCGCGCCGAGCCGACCCATCGCTGGGGCGTCGGCCTCCGTTGCGCGGCGGACGCTCACCCGAATGGCATCACGAGTCATATTCCGACCACGATCATTCATGGACACTCATAGCCCGCCGCATCGCGCGCGTTTGCCGAACTGTTTCGCGCGACCTGGGGATAGGGACACAGGCGGCGCGTTTTGACGACAGCGCTTTTTGGATCGCCGTCGACCGCAAACTTCGTGGCGATCACTCCGTCGGGCGTGACGCCGTTCTCGACCCACTGCTCGAGCGCCGAGAAGAGACTGTGCTGCGGATTGTCACCGACGCGAATCCACTGACCGATGTCGTTCGGCTCGTCGCCGCTGCCGCAGTGTCCCATGCCGGGCACGATGTAGAGCTGGAGGAAGTTGCGCACGGTTGTGTCGCCCATCCGCCTTCTCACCGATGAGAAGAATTCGAGGTTTGCTTCGGGGTGATCGTTGCCGCCATGGTAGATGATGATTTTGCCACCACGCTTCTCGAACGCCGCGAAATCACCGTTGACGAAAGTCCTGAATCCCCAGTGCGTCGCCGGCGCTCCTGATAGAATCCCGTCGTAGTCGGTGGGATATCGCTCCGCTTCCATCAATCCCTGACGGCCACCGTTTGAGCAGCTGGCGAAGTACGATCGTGTGGGAGGCTTCTCGTAGAATTTCTGAATCAGGGTTTTTGCGGTTTCAGCAGTGAGATGCACTGCCCGATAATCGAAGTCCGCCTGCTTCTCTGGATGGTTCGCCGCCCAAGTCGCATCGCTCGGCCTGCCTTGATGGCCGGTATCAGTGGATGAAGTTGCGTAGCCGCTGAAGAGCGATTCACCGAGCCGGTAGTAGGCGATGGAGCCGCCGTAGGATCCGTTGCCGACGCCGAGGTAGCGGCCGTTCCAGCCCGCAACGCGGAGCCAGACTTCGATGTTGATCTCGGAATCCCTCGTCGGCCGCGCGACCGCGCGCACGCGGCAGAAGGCGGGTAACGCATTGAATGCGGTAAAGAACTCCGGCGATGCCCGGCGCACGATTCTCGGGGGGACGAACTTCCCCGAATCCACCAGCTCGGCGGAGACTATGCTCGTGTTATCGAGTCGCAATGTGCGCAAGGACTGACATGGCATCGCGCGCGTTGGGGTTGGCGCAGCGCAGGCAAGCGCGAACAGGGATGCCAGGCTGACGGGAATGATCGTCTTACGCATTCCTTCAAACCTAAACGCCTTCCCTGCTGTCGAAGGAGACGAATGGCTCGAGTCACGCCGGTCCTCTTCCTGATCTGCGCGCCCATCATCGCGGGTGCGCAGCCTTCCGCATCCGACACAGCATCGCGCAGCATCGATCGGCTGTTCAGCTGGATCACCGCGGAGAGTCCCGGCTGCGCTGTTGGTGTGAGCCGAAATGCCCAACTGATTTATCAACGTGGCTTCGGTCTGGCGAACCTGGAAACGAATACGCCGATCACGCCGGCGACGATCTTCCAGGCGGCATCGATCGCCAAACAGTTCACGGCGATGTCGGTGCTGCTGCTCGCGCGCGACGGGAAGCTGTCGCTGGACGACGACGTCAGAAAGTTCATTCCCGAGCTGCCGGAATACGGCTCGCGCATCACCATCCGCCACCTCCTAACGCATACCAGTGGGCTGCGCGACTTCTTCGAGATGCTGATTCTGGCGCGCGGAAGGTTCGAAGAGAACCGCATCACCGAAGCGGACATGCTCGACATAGTCACGCGCCAGAAGAAGTTGAACTTCAAGCCTGGCGAGGAATTTCTATACAGCAACACCGGTTATGCGCTGCTGGAAGTCGTCGTTAAGCGCGCATCCGGTCAATCGCTTCGCGATTTTGCCGCTTCCCGGATTTTCGGTCCACTGGGGATGGCCAACACGCAGTTCAGGGACGACTACACGATGCTGGTGCGCGGACGCGCCGAAGGTTATGCACGGCGCGGAACGGGTTGGCGATCGAGCACACCGAATTACGACGTGTATGGGTCGACGAACCTGTTCAGCAACGTCGGCGATCTTCTCAAGTGGGCCGCCAACCTGGACAATCCAAAGGTTGGCGACACTTCGATGGTTCGACAGATGGCAACCAGTGCGACGCTGCCGACCGGCGAAGCGACCAACTATGGCTTCGGCCTTTCGCTGTGGAACGATCGAGGCACGCCGGTAATCGAACACGAGGGCGGTGATCCAGGATTTCGCTCTTACCTCGGTCGCTATCCGCAGTACGGTCTGGCGATCGTGGTGATGTGCAACACCCCAAGCAATCCGGTGGCGCTCGGCCACTCGATCGCGTCGGTTTATCTGGACAGCATCCTCGGGAAAACTGCTCAGCGACCAACGCCACAACAGGTTTCGCTGAGCGCTGCAGCTTTGGCGAACAACGCTGGAGTCTATTTCAGACCACGGACGCTCGAAGTCGTAGAGATGACGGTCCGCAATGGCGACTTGTATTCCGCGCGGCAGGGTGGAATCAAGTTTCTGCCAATCGGTGAGAACCGCTTCGCCGCTTCCGATCGCGCGCTGGAAATCGAGTTCACTCCGGCCGGATACATCGCCCGATTCCCCAATCGCCAACCAATTCAATTCGAAAGGCAGGCGCCTCTGGCGATGCCAGCGGCCGCACTGGCCAGTTATGCCGGGGACTATTTCAGCGAGGATCTGAACTCCGTGTTTCGTGTGACGGCGGGTGACTCCACACTCGTTTTGAAGACCGGCACCTCCAACGGCATAACTGCCCGTCCGGTGTTCCCTGACACATTCGTGAGTGGTCAGATCACCATTCAGTTCACGCGTGACGCCAGCGGCGTTACGGGATTCGAGATATCTCACCCGCGCGCCCGGCGGCTGGTATTTTTGAAGACTAAGTGAACAAAAGAAAATTCCGGGAGCTGTCGCGGCGTGAATTCGTCGTCGCGTCGGCGGCAGGTCTTGTCGGACTCGCGTGTAGGCCGCAACGTCTCGCATATCAGATGCAAGACAGCGATCTC
>DASUZC010000085.1:0-10763 GCA_036377095.1 Gemmatimonadaceae bacterium | reverse complement strand
GTGCTGTCGGACTAGAGTGCCGACAGCTGAGTTCGCGGGCTGCTGAGTTTTCGTTCCGCGATTCTACTACGCCGACGTTAAGTGTTTGCACAGGAAGTCGCCAGCACATTCTTTCAACACGTTGTACACGATTGAGTTAGTGAGTGCTAGTGCCCATTAACTTGTCGATCATAACCCGACGCGAAAGCGAATGGTCGTCCGAGGCAACGGCATTACCCAATCCGCCCTCGGCGGCAGTGATTTCTGCAGGCTTTCGCGCAACGCATCCAGATCGGTGCCAATGCTGACCTGAGCCGGTAGAGTCTGCGCCCGAAAGAAGTCCTCCCAGTGCGCAATCATCACATGCGCCGGTCGCAAAACGGTGAGCAGACTGTCGGGCGTGTTCGAGACGTTCGATGATGTCGCCCCGCACAACACCGCCAGATCAATTGGTCGCTCCGCGAGTAGGTCTGTTGGCGGAAACCCCAGCGGCGGTTCGCTGGGAGCGTCCTGGAAATAGATCCGGAACAGCGGCGCTCTCGTTCGATTGTCGAGAACATCGATGATGAACGCGTAAGGCTCGCCGAGCTTCCATTCGGCCGCAGTTCGCGGAAGACTGTCCAGATCGGCCTCGACAGTACCCGGGGTAAAGGTGTAAGTCCGTTTCCAGGCGCGAATATTCGGTGCGTGTCCGGCGACAACCGCCATGAACCGATACGAACTGTCTGGCGAGTAATACCATTCTCCGCGTCGCCTGGGACTCCCGGCTGTCGCCAGAGAAATGGCGATCACTCTTTCGCCATGCGCGCGCAGACTCGAATCGCCCATCAACATGTGACGAACGGAAGGACCGCCGTAGATCACAGCTGATTTCGCGCGGTGTGTCGCGATGTACGGCACGTCCATCAGATGATCGTAGTGTCCGTGTCCGACCAGAATTGCGCTCGCACGATCGGCGGCGACTGGTAGAAGTTGCTCTATCGCGTTGGTGTCAGCCGATATTCGTGGCGTGCTGCGAAGCAATTTGCGGACGCGGGGCCGCACCTGTCCGAATGTGGGATTGCTGAAAAAAGGTGCAGTCAGCAGCACATGATCCTGGTGCTCGATCATTAACCCTGAACTTCCCAAATACGTAATCGCGACTACGCTGTCCGCGTCACCGCACTCCGCGCCTACGCAGCCTACCGGTCGCGATCCGGATTGGATCGGTCTCGAGATAATGATCGGGGTGCCGCACCCGAGCAGTAGCGCGAGTAGTGCGAGTCGCCAGCATGTGGTGCGCATCGGTTTATGCTGACTACCGCGTCTGTGTGCGGCTCAATCCAGGTGAAGGCAAGTCACCAATTCCTGGAAGCGGGGATCCCCTGCTATTCGATCATAGAGTGGAACTCTTATTCCGAATGCCAGTGTGCAATCGTGGTTGGCGCATGCACCGCGCAGCCATTCGAATGCAGCATCTGCATCGCCGAGGTTGGCGTAGATCCAGGAGACCATCGTCGGACCCATATACGTCTGCTTCGAACGCTCGATCAACTCCGCTAGTATCGACTCGGCCGCCGGCCGATCACCCGCCATCGCGTACACGGTGGCGAGCAGCGCACGAAGCAGATTGAGATCTGGTGAAAGTTCGGCGCCACGCCGGGCGTGTCGTATTGCCTCGTCGAATTCTCCCATCGCCGCGTGTGAGAGAGTTATCGCCAACAACCCGAGGAAAGAGGTCTTGTCGCGGTCCAGCGCTGCGTGGCATTCGCTGACAGCCTGCTCGTACCGGCGCCCGTGATACGAGACGAGCGCGGCGATCCCGTTGGTCGCCGGTGACAACGGATCGAGCTCGAGCCCGATACGAGCGGACTCGGCGGCTTCGTCCGGTCTGTCGACTGTGCTGAGTAGCCACGCCAGGAAACTGTGTGCGAGAGCATAGCGAGGGTTGACGTCGATTGCGTGCAGCAGCGATGACTCGGCGGCGTCCCATTCCCAATTGAGGAGTTGAACGAAGCCGAGTGATGTGCGTGACTCTGCGAGATCGGGGGCGAGCTCCACCGATCGCCTGGCCGCAGTGAGCGCCTTCGAGAGCACTGCCGACGCCGGAAGAATTCCCCACAGCCCGGGCACGTTGTAAGCGTCGGCTAGACCGGAGTACGCGAGCGCGTAATCGGGATCCTTGGCGAGCGCGGCTTCGTAGTGATGAATTGCTTTTTGCAGCGCACCCTTTGCATTCCAGCGATGCCAGGCGTGGCGGCCGCGCAGGTATAACTCGTAAGCTTCGACGTTCTCCGTCTGTCGGTTTGCGAGCACTCGATGCTGCGCGGGCGTGAGTTTCAGCTTGAGCTCGCTGACGATGTTGCGCGCGATCTCGTCCTGAATCTGGAAGACGTCTTCGAGCTCTCGATCGTAGCGATCGGACCAGATCTGATAACCATCGCGTGCATCGACCAGCTGCGCGCTGATGCGAACGCGCTGGTCCATGCGGCGAACGCTTCCTTCGAGGATCGTCTTCACGTTCAGAATCTGTCCGATCTCGGCGATCCCCAGAGATTGCCCTTTGAGGGCGAAGCTTGACGTCCGCGCCGCTACCTGAAGAGTGGGAATACCTGTCAGTGCGTTGATGATGTCTTCGGTGATGCCTTCGGAGAAATACTCGTTGTCCGCACTCGAGCTCATGTTTCTAAAAGGCAGAACGCCAATCGACGGTTGTTCTGTTGAAGCTTGCTTGGGTAGCGCACGCTCCGCCGTCCGCGGACGCGACAAGTCGCTCACCATGTCTTCCGCGCTGCTATAGCGATCCTCGGGTTTCCGGGCAACGGACCTTGCCAGCACTGCATCGAGCCAGGCCGGAATGTCTTTGCGAATGTTCGACGGTGCGGGAGCAGACTCAGTGAACCGCCTTGCGAAACCTTCCTTACCAGCGAAAGGCGGTTTACCCGTCAGCATTTCGTACAGAACACATCCCAGAGCATATATGTCGCAGCGGCCATCGAGCGCTTGATCACCGAGCAGTTGCTCCGGACTCATGTAAGCCGGAGTGCCTGGTCCGCCGATCCCGGTTCGGGTTAGAGCCTGTACTCCGGCCACGTCGATGGCGCGCGCGATACCGAAATCTGCGATGACGGCGTGTCCGCCCGAGAGCAGGATGTTCTCCGGCTTTATGTCGCGGTGAATGATGCCCTGCCCATGCGCGTAAGCGAGTGCGTCAGCGGCTTCACAACATATCTGCACTGCCACATCGATCGGTAGTTGACGCTCTCTGCCGATTCTTGCCCGCAACGTCTCGCCGCTGACATAAGGCATGACGTAATAGAGGAACCTCTCGGCGTAGCCCGAATCGTGGAGCGGAAGAATGTTCGGATGCTGGAGACGCGCGAGCATGCGGATCTCGCGGATGAATCTGAGCTCGGCGGTGTCGGAGTCAGGATTCGCGTTCAGGACTTTGAGCGCGACCTGGCGGTCGTGTCTCGAATCCTTTGCCAGATAAACTGTGGCAAACGCACCCTGTCCGATCTCGCGTCCTATCTCGTAGCGACCCGCGAGCGCCGCTCTGAGCGGTGCAATCTGATCGCTCGAGGCAAGTGAAGTCGTATCCCAGTCCCCCCGAAAGTCGATCGAGACTCAGGGCATCTTCGAGACAGCTCCACAATGGTGCAACGGGTGACCGGAGCCGCCCCAAACATAGGCGATGGTGCGACATCGAGCTATAGCGGTGGGGCTTCCAATGCCTAACCGGCTAGTCGGGCGTGATTCATGCCTCATTACAAAACGGTAACAATGTTAGAGATCACGAACTTCACGCCCCGCCCGTGAACAGCCACCAGAGGTCGAGGTCCTTGGAAGAAGAGCGAGACCTCAGGGCTCAGAAAATCCGGGACGACATCTCGAAACGCCTACGCCGGGCATGCAGCTACCTGTCCGACGAAGATTTTGCGACGTTGGTCGAGAAAATGACCAGAGAACAGCTCCGTGGCGAAGGCCGGAGCACTCAGCTCCGCTAACTAGACGATCCTCGGCCTTCCCGGCTCAATTTGCTCCAGGCACCAATCAACCAATTCTCTTGCCAACTCTTCGTGACCGTTCAGCTTCCCGACACGAACTTCGGCGCGGATCAGGATTGCCTCGATTGATTTGCGAACTGCCTCAACGGAGCTGCCGTTGCGTTGCTCAACGACAAGGTACGCGCATACCGCATCGCGCAGCGCAATACGGTCTGTTACTGCGGTAGTCGTAGCGTCCGTCAGAAGCTTTTCGGCCTCATCCAGAACTACGCGGTACTCGTTTTTACCGGGCACTGTGACGCCTTGCTAAAATGAAAGGCGTCGCCAGAAGCGCCATGAATTACGAGTGGTTTGTTGACAGCCGAACAGAGGGGGCTGGTGCGATCGTCCCGCTCTTATCCTCTCACTCGCGGCTAGGCTTGCTTCGCGCTAAAGAACTCCTCGATCGACCATTTGCTTATCTGCTGTCGCATTTCATCGGGATGCCAATCCTGTTGTTTGGCGTCGACCGGAAATGTTCGAGAGTTGATGACGTCCTTGATCGCGATCAGTACTGCTTCAGGCTTCGCTCCATCGTCCCTGAGCGCAACAGTGAAGCGCTTTACCGCTAAACGAAGTGCATTGATTGAGCCCGCGCTTCTCAAAGCGGCCTGTTCCACCGCTATGTGCAGCTCTTCACACAGCGACTCTGGCGCCACCGCTCTGCCTGAGCCGTCTGCCAGATGACGCAAATCATCGCACGCTGTCTTGGCACGACGAGCTGCGTCGGACGGATGCTGTTCTTGAAAGGTCGCTTCGTTCGGCATACGAGCCATCTCGGCATGAGAAAGGCGTCGCCAGAAGCGCCAATGCTGTCTCGTGGGGAGCGACAGCTTTCTCGCGGGCTGGTGCATTCATCCGCGAGTTTGCTACAGTGAAACTATACGCACTTGTGAGCCATTGCGCTACAGGTTTTCCATGACGCATCATGCTTCAAAGCTTCATCCGGGCGTCCTACCTGACACCAGACGTGTACGCGAGGATCGCCCAGAAGTGCGCACAGCTGCCGGCAATCACACAAAGATGCCAAATCTCATGTGATCCGAATAACCTCGGCAGCGCTCCTTTGCGCACCGGAGGCCAATGGGTCGCCAGCATGATCGCGCCCACCGTGTAGATGATTCCACCGGCGAGCAGCCATAAGAAGAATCCGGGTGGCGCTGCGGTGAGCAAAGGCTTAACGATGACGATCGCAATCCACCCCATCCCGAGGTACAACCCGTTTGACACCCAGGGGGGCGCATTCGGCCACACGATCGTCTGCATCACTCCAACCGCGGCAATCGACCAGACGGCGATGAGTAGACCCAGCCCGAGAGGAGTGCGCAGGAGAATCAGACAAATCGGAGTGTAGGTGCCGGCGATCAGAATGTAGATCATCGTCTGATCGATGCGGCGCAGGTTGTCGACGCCGCGCTCCGAGAGATGAAGCGAGTGATAGAAGGCGCTCGCACAGTACGTCGCCACCAGACTGCCCCCAAAAATGGAGAACCCGACGATCTGTCGGGTGCTCTCATTTTCGATTGCAATCAACAGCAACACAACGCATCCTGCGGCGGCGAGTAGTGCGCCGGCGAGATGAGTCAGGCTGTTGACGGGCTCGCGAGGGAATCTCATGGGATAACTGTTGTACCCCATCCCTAACGCAAAGATTGCGCGCGACGTTTCTCTATTTGGCGTAAATCGCGGTTATCCCGCCACTGACGTCGCTAAATAGAGGGTCGGTGTACGTGATACGGCCGCCCGAGACGAGGTCGAACGTTGTCTCTCCCGAGGCATCGGTGTGATAAATCCGAAACGGCAATACTCCGTTGACGGTTTGCAGAGTGTAAGAGCCCGACGCCGCAGCAATTGGACTGATCGGGTCGTCGGAACCGCAGGCGATCGCGACCGACAACAGAATAGCTGCGGAAGCTGGCGCTATAACTCGACGGGCAGAAAGCACGCCCAGAATCTAACGCGGCACCTCGGCGACCGTCGCACCGTGTGAATCCAGCTTCTCGAGTCCGAGCATGTAAACCTCGAGCGCCTGATTCGCGAGTGTGCGAGAGTAACCGGCCACGAGTTGATCCTTGTATCTGTCGAGATTGAAGTCGAAGAAACCCGTCGGCCTCAAGTCAACAATCTGCATCTCAGCGTCCAACATCATCAGCTTCCCAAAGTGGAGCGTGCCGCCTTTGTAGAACATGAACGCCGGCGCCAAAGTGTCGGGCGGAGTAAGAGGCGTGGCGTCGGCAACAGTACCGAAGGTCTGGACCAGCTCGTCACCATCGATTCGAATCGCCGTTGCGTGGCCCTCGATAGCGGGCGGGGGCAGGATGCGAACCGGATCGAGGTACAGGTCGTTTCCCTTGACCGTGACGCCCTTCGCTTTACTAAGATCGAGAATCTTCTGCAGGTTCATTCCAAACGCGCGCATGAGCGCGTTGCCATCAACGCCGAGTATGCGCGATGTCACGGGATGTAGTCGAATCAGTCCTCCAGGTGTTACTGAAACATCGGCCGTGATCTCGAACGGGATGTCGATGATCTTGTGCATCACGCCGGTTTGCACCACGCGTGATCCGGCCGTGTGTACTTTGAGTTTCTTGAGCGGCGCGCCCGGATATGCGAAGATGTAGTTGTTCATCAACGTCGTGATGTCGCGACCGTTGAGACCGATCTCGGCGTGGTCGAGATGGATGACAAACGAGTTCTTGTCATCGAACACGACCGGCCCGCCCTGGAGTGATCGCATCGACCCGCGCAATGTGCGGATCCGCAGAGCGGCGTCGGGAATGATGTAGAAGTTGACCTTCCGCATCGACACCTGCGTGACGGTGTCGGGGGGCTTTCCTGACCTATCGGTACTCGTCGCGGCAACCCCTGCGAGCTGTGCGGCCGGCCGAAAGATCGTCAAGCCGAGGGTGACCGCCGCGAGGCTGGCCACACCCGTAAGGATTTTCACGTGATTCATGCGCCGCCGGCTCGTTAGAAAGGCAATTGAATCGATTGCAGAGATGGCGGTGCAGGGCGGCGCGGCGGGGGTATTGAATGGTGCGGCGGGAGGCGGGAGGTGGGAGGCGGGAGGCGGGGCGCGGGAGGCGGGAAGCGACAGAAATGTTAATTTTGCAATGACACAACCGCCTATGATGACAAACACATCTTCGCCTCCGATGCAGGAATTGCAAACACCGGTCGAATTGCTCTATCCCGATCTCGACTCCGAGCTATCAACAACGCGTCGCATGCTCGAGCGGGTACCCGACGGCAAGGACGATTGGAAGCCGCATCCCAAATCGAGATCACTCGGCGAGCTGGCGACTCACCTCGCGCAACTTCCCGGTTTCGGTCTCATGCAGCTGACGCAGGATGAGTTCGACGGAGGGAGTCGACCACCCGCGGCGACCCTCGCCAACACCGCCGAGCGCGTGAAGTTGTTCGATAAGGTGAGTGGAGAGTTCAGGCGACAGCTCGGGCAACTGACGTGGGAGCGTGCGCAGGCGCCGTGGTCGCTCAAGATCCGCGGACAAACGGTGATCAAGGCTCCGCGCGCGCAAATCCTCCGCACCGTGTACTTCACGCACTCGGCGCATCATCGCGCGCAGCTCGGCGTCTATCTGCGCATGCTCGACATCCCGGTTCCGTACTCGTACGGTGATTCAGCGGACGAACGGCCGCCGATGTCGCAAGCGGACGGATCACCGCGGTAATTCGATCGTACCGAGATGAACCTCGACCGACGGCGGTTTCTTCAGGTCACCGCGATCGGCGTCATCGCCGCGGTCGCGGAGCCCGCATGCGCTGACGATCGCAGTGACGCGATCGATCATCCGCAGTTGCTGGATCTGCTCGGACCGGAGCGCGTCCGTGAGCTTGGCGCTCACTATCGCGCCACCACCCCGGCCGAGAACTCCGCTGCAGCCCTGCGCGCTGCGCTCTCCAAGCGACCCGCTTCCCGCTTCCCGCTTCCCTCTTCCCGTTCGAATCAGATCCGGGACGATTTCGACAGCAACCGCACCGTGCTCGTCGACGGCTGGGTCCTGTCAGTGACCGAAGCGAGACAGGCCGCGCTGTTCTCGCTCACACCGGCGTAGCTCCGCGCGCATTTGCACACAGACGCGAGAACTCTCGATAACGGGGCCATCCTCGAAGGGGATCTTTGCATCGTCGGCGCCGGTGCTTCCGGCATCACTATCGCCCGCGAGTTCAACAACTCACTTGTGAAAGTTCTGCTGCTCGAAGGCGGCGGCTTCGAGTGGGAGCAGCAGATGCAGGATCTCTACAAGGGAGAGAACGTCGGCTTGCCGTACTTTCCGCTCCAGGCGGCAGCGCTCCACTACTTCGGCGGCACCACCAACCACTGGGCGGGTTTCTGTTCTACCTACGACCCGATCGATTTCGAAAAGCGTGACTGGGTGCCGCACAGCGGCTGGCCGATCACGCGCGCCGATCTCGACCCGTATTACAAGCTGGCGCAACCCATTCTAGACCTTGGACCATACACATACGACGCTGCCGACTGGAAGCAGAATGATCCGCAGCGAGAACCATTGCTCGGGAAGTCCGACGTTGTCCGGACCAAGATGTGGCAGTTCAGTCCACCAACGCGGTTTGGAACCAAGTATCGCGACGAGATCGTCAAGTCACCCAATGTCCACCTCTACACTCACGCCAACGTCGTCGAGGTCGAAGCGAACGAAGAACTAACCGCCGTGCGAAGCGCGCACATCCGAACATTTGAGGGTAAAGAGTATTTTGCGCGCGCGCGGAGCTTTGTGCTCGCCTGCCACAGCATTCAGAATGCACGACTACTCCTCGCTTCAAATCGCCAGGCGAAAACTGGGCTCGGGAACGGGAACGATCTGGTCGGCCGATACTTCATGGAGCACTTCGAGATGCCTTCCGGCGAGCTCGCGCTCACCAAACCGGAGTCTACTGGTACGAAGCTCTATGAGTTCACCGGCCTCGGCGGAACTCCACGAGGGGAGCTGACGCTAACGCCGGCCGCACAGCGTGAGCATCGCATTCTCCACGGCACCGCTTCCGTCGAAGCGGGAAATTACGGCGATGAGGTGAAGAGCACGTTTCAGTTCGTCGACACTGTGATGATGAACGCGCAGCGCGCGTGGGAGAAAGGCGGAAGAAAAGGACCGCCTCCAATCGCGGAAGCGTCACCCGCAACCGCGCCACGGACAAGAGGACCGCAGCGATTCTATCATCTCACCACGCGGCAGGAGCAGGCACCCAATCCGGATTCACGCGTGACATTGAGCGCGCAGAAGGACGCGTTGGGAGTGCCGCGTGCGAGACTCGATTGGCGCGCCACGGAGCTCGACAAGCGGTCGATGCGCACGTTCTACCAGTTGCTTGGTCGCGAAATGGGACGCACGGACACCGGTCGAGTGCAGATTCGCGACTGGTTGCTGAGCGACGATCTCAGCTGGCCGAGTTTCATCAGCGGTGGCTGGCACCACATGGGGACGACGCGCATGAGCACCGATCCAAAGCAAGGCGTCGTCGATGCGAACTGCAAGGTGCACGGACTCGCCAACCTATACATCGGGGGTGCAGCGGTTTATGCGACAGCGGGTGCGGTGAATCCTACGCTAACGCTGGTTGCTCTCAGTCTGAGGCTGGCCGAGCACCTGAAGAAGGCGGGGTGAATCGGCGAAGCCGAAACGCCACGCCGTCCCACATCTCGAACGGTCTCGTCGCAGCCTCCAGAACTTCGAAGCCATGCGCCACGGCAAGCTCACGGACCTCTGCGCTGTCGGCGTCATCATCCTCCGAGTAGGAGTAATTGAGGATGATCAGCTGGCCACCAGGCTTCAGCACGCGTGCTGACTCAGTGAAGAACGCATTGACGAGCTCGTACCCCGACTGACGAAAATAGGGGAAGCTATCCACCGCCAACGCAACGTCGCAGGTCGCATTCTCGACGCTGGTCAGTCCGCGGCCATCGCCTTTGATCACAGTGACATTCGGCAGATCCGCGCATCGACGCCGGGCCGCATCCACCATTTTCGCGGAGAGATCAATGCCGATCACCTGGCGTATCCGGGGCGCGAGCGCGATCAACATGCGCCCAATGCCGCAGCCGATATCGAGGACGGTGTTTTCCGGCGTCACTGCGCCCCAATCGCTCAGCTGCGCAACAATCTCCGCTGTCGCTTTCTCGAGCAGCTCCGGATTGCCGAGCGAGTAAAGAGCGACGCTCGCTTCCTCTGACTGTTGCACCGACCAGTCGAAGAGTCTTTCGCAGAAGGCGATTCCTTCTTCGACGGTGCGCGCGGGCCGCGGCGAATCGACGTCGGCACGCAACATCGCCGCGATGCGCTCGCAACCTGCCTCGTTGTTGTTGAACAATTCATTCAACGTCGCTGCCTGCTCCACGGATAGCGTCTCATCCATCGCGCTCAGCGTGGCTCGCACTCGATCGAGGTCTTCCGTCTCGATCAGCAGCTGCATCAACGTCACCGGCGCCGATATCTCTCCGGCGATATACCGCTCGAGTATTGCGCTGAGCGGCGGCTCGACCTTCGTGTCAGTGCTCACGCCAGCCACCCCAGTCTCTGCATCTCGGCGAAGTCACGTTCCATCAGCTTGACGCCAATGTCATTCCGATAGCGTGCGTTCGGGATAACGACCTTCCGGACACGACGGTAGGCGACGTCGCCCGCGACCTCGATAGAATCAGCAATGCCCGTCACTACCATGATGTAGCCAATCAACCCGGCGGTGACGAGCTCGCCGTTGTGCATGTCTACTTCGCCAAAG
>DASUZC010000084.1:0-3690 GCA_036377095.1 Gemmatimonadaceae bacterium | reverse complement strand
AACGGCGCGATTTCAGTCGGTCGCGACAACCGTCCCAGCGGCGAATCCTTGCACAAGGCACTTGTCTCCGCGCTTCTGTCGAGCGGCGTGGATGTCATCGACATTGGGATCGTGCCCACCCCGCTCGCGTATTGGTCTCAGCATAACCTCGACGTCGCGGGCGGGATCCAGATCACTGGCTCGCACAATCCGCCCGAATACAACGGATTCAAGCTTGGGCTGTGCAAGAAATCCATTTACGGCGCCGACATCCAACGCATCTATGAGCTCGCCGACGCCGGAAAGTTTCCGCGGGGGAAGGGCAGACTCCGTAACGAAGCGGTCATCGATCGGTATGTCGAGGACATTGTCGGCAGAGTAGGACAATTGTCGCGCAATCTCGACGTGATCCTCGATTGTGGCAACGGCGCCGGAGCCCTGGTTGTCCCCAAATTGTTTCCTCGGCTCGGTATCAAACCGAAATACCTCTTTTGTGAAAGCGACGGCACCTTTCCCAATCACCATCCGGACCCGACCGTTCCGAAAAACCTAAAGGATCTGATCGACTCGGTGAAAAAAGAAGGCGCAGACGTCGGCATTGCCTTCGACGGCGATGCGGATCGGATTGGCGTGATCGACGACGCTGGCGAAATCATTTGGGGCGACTACCTGCTGATCATCTATGCGCGTGATGCACTGGCGCGAACCGGCCGAGGCCAGTCGATTGTGTTCGATGTGAAAGCATCACAGGCGCTGCCGGAGGCGATCGATAAGGCTGGCGGGAAACCCGTGATGTGGAAGACGGGCCACTCCCTCATCGAGGAGAAGATGCACGAGACCAATGCCCCGGTTGGCGGCGAAATGTCGGGGCACATGTTCTTCTCGGAGAGCTTTTACGGGTTCGACGATGCGCTGTATGGGGCGGCGCGCCTGCTCAAGATCATCGCCGACTCGGGCAAGAGCGTGCACCAGTTGCTCGCCGACGTTCCGCGCTTCGTCTCCACACCCGAGATTCGCATCGACTGTGCGGACGACAAGAAGTTTGGCATTGTCGACGAAGCCAGGAGATACTTTGGCGCGAAATACGAAGTCATCACGGTTGACGGTGTACGCGTGCTCTTCGGGGATGGCTGGGGATTGATCCGCGCCTCGAATACTCAGCCCGTCCTCGTTATGCGTTTTGAGGCGAGAACAAAGGAGCAGCTCGAGAAGATACAGGCGGAGATGGAGGGTTGGCTTCGCTCGAAAGGCGTGAAGGTGTGATGTGACACCTTTCACCCGCAGGCGCCTCTTTATTGGGGTCGTCGTCGCGGCGGCGGTGCTTGTCGGCGGACGTGCTCTGTCCGCTCTCTATGCTGACTACTCCTGGTACGCCGCGCACGGCGCCACACCGTTGTGGAGTGAACGGGCAGGAGACGCACTTCTCGTCTACGGAATCGGCTTCACCTTCGCCGTCGTTTTTGCTTTTGTAAATCTTTCCGCGCTTGGGCGCAGCATCGGGGTGCTGACGTTGCCGCGGCGACTTGCCAACGTCGAATTCGGCGAAGCGGTGCCCAGACGGTACATCGACCGCTTTGCATTTGTGCTCGCGCTGGCTATCGCTGCAGCGGTTACACCGGTGCTTCCTACGTGGACGTCACTGGCTCTGGCGAGACTCGACGTCAGCTTTCGTGAGAGCGATCCCTACTTTCAGCACGACCTCTCGTTTTACACGACGTGGCTGCCCTTCGAGAAGGCGACTTACGCCTGGGCGATGCTTTTGACCGTTGTCGTCTCGGTTCTCGTCGTACTCCTCTACTCGTTGACACCGGGCCTGCGCTGGGAGCGCGCTGGCCTTCGGATGAGCGCGCGCGTTCGCCGGCATCTCAGCGTGCTGGCGGCGTTGCTGCTGCTGATCACCATGTGGAGCTACCGGCTCCAGTCCTACGATCTTTTGATCACCGGCAGCGGCGACGAAGGCGCGTTCTCGTGGATCGATCATCAATGGCTGTTGCCCGGACTGCTGCTGTTGTCGATAGCGACCGCAGCCGCCGCCATCACCGTCCTTCTCAGTGGTTGGACGGGCCAGCTGCGCACGAGTTTCGTGGCGGTTACAGTCATCGTTGTCCTGTCGGTGACGGTGCAGGAAATCGTTCCGCTAATGGTGCGGCGATTCACGCCGGCTGAAGTCCAGATGGTCCGCGAGCGACCTTACGGAGCGACCCGCGCGGATTTCAATCGTCGGGCCTACCCGCAGAACACCGCGTTGTACGACTCGCTGCGGAAATCCGCCGTCTCTGCCGCGCTGGACAGCGTCGTCACCAGCGCCACTGGACGGCAATTGATGCGTCAGGATTCACTCGTGTACCCGGGCGCGCGCGGACTCGTCGTCGTGTCTGATCCACAACTCGATGTCGCGGGCCAGCGCATCGGTGAGGGTTTGGGCCGGCTCGGGCTTGCCTGGGCTTACCAGTCATTCGATCTATTGTCCGATTCGATTCCACGCCGTGCAAGGGTTGTTGCGATGCGTGATCTTCGCACGCGCGTGCACGCGCTCGCTCCTGTTTTTGCGCAGGGCAGTATGGTCGAGCCGATGTTTCGCGCCGACACGCTTTACTGGAAACTCGAGCTCTACTCTGCATCGGACGATTATCCGTTGAGCAGCCATGTAGTGCTGGCCGGTGAAAATCGCAGCTATTTTCGGCCGGCAGCGACCGCCCTCGTAAATGCGCGCACATCCCGGGTGATGATTGCCGCTGATCCCTCACCGGATCCGATTGCGCAGGCGTGGATGACTGCGTTTCCCAATTCTTCGGACTATCGGGCGCCGGGAGTCGCGCGCGAGCTGACGGCGACGCCGTGGCAACCGGTGTCTTCACAACCGCCAATCAGCGCCGAAGACTCAAGCTTCCGGGCAGCGGTGACCCGGCTTTACAACAGAATGCGCGCCGCGCTCGCGGCGTCCGACCTCAAGGCTTTTGGTGTCGCGTATGACTCACTCGGCGCGTTGATCGGCGCGAGCCATCGATGAGTGCGCGGACCGCGGTCATCGCAATTGGCGGTAATGCGCTTTCGCCGCCAGGCGAACGCTCGACCATCGCCGATCAGTTTCGACACACGCGCGAGAGCTTGGGACCAATTGTGGATCTGGTACTCGACGGCTGGCGCGTCGTTGTGGTCCACGGCAACGGGCCGCAGGTTGGCGACGAGCTCGTCCGCAACGAAAAGGCTCGCAACGAAGTCGCTCCACTGCCGCTCGGCGTGCTCGTCGCGGCGACGGCAGGCTGGATTGGCTACATGCTGCAGCAATCGCTCGAGAATGCGCTGCGCAAAGCCCGTAATGCGCGCGAAGTGGTGACGGTGTTGACGCAGGTCGAGGTCGCGCAGGATGATCCCGCGCTCAAGGACCCCAAGAAGTTCATTGGCCACGGACTCTCGGTTGCGCGCGCTCGCGAGCTGCGCGGTGAGGGCCATCCTGTGAAGAAGGATGCAAAGGGACATTTCCGAAGAGTTGTCGGCAGTCCCAAACCACTATCGATTCACGAGTTGGCAATCATTAAACTCCTCCTCGATCGCGATGCAGTCGTGATCGCATGCGGCGGTGGCGGCATCCCGATCTACAGGGATCCTGTACTCGGATTCGAGGGTGTCGATGCCGTTGTCGACAAGGACCTTGCTGCTGCGGTTCTTGCGAGAGAGCTGGGCGCCGAGCTGTTCCTGATTCTCACGGAT
>DASUZC010000083.1:0-8064 GCA_036377095.1 Gemmatimonadaceae bacterium | reverse complement strand
GATCAGCATGATTGCGATCGCTCACTTCGTTGCCGTCTCGTTTTACCTGGCCGCTTCCGCAGTGGCGGCGCTGCCGTTTGCCAGGCGCGTCAAGGCGCCGGTGCTGGCGGTCGTCGTCGTGCTTTTGCTGGGCATCGGTGCCCACGCAACAGGATTGGCCGCGCTGACCAGACAGACAGGAGCCGGGTCGCTGACCGGGCTCGGGCCCGCCCTCTCGTTCGCGGGTCTGGTGCTGGCGATTTCCCTCGTCGTGGTCGAGAGCCTCGCCCGTGAGGTGAGTCTGACCCTCGTGGCGGCGCCGGTCGCCGCGTTGGTCACGATGACGGGGAATCTCGCCGGGCTTCACCCATTCCTCGAGGCGCAGGGTGCGCGCGCGGTGTGGCTCAGCATGCACATCATCCTCAGCTTCATCGGGATCGCTGCCTACGCGACTGCGGCAGCGGCCGGTACGATGTATCTGGTGGCGCGCCGCGAGCTCAAGTCGGCGCACTTCGGCGCGATCTTCAGGTTCTTTCCTCCACTCGACACGCTGGATCGCGTCAATCATCTCGCGTCCATCGCCGGCTTCCTCGGACTGACACTCGGACTCGCGCTGGCCGCTGCGTATTCGCTCCAGTATCGCGCTCTGGTCGTGCCGCAATTGATCTGGGGCCTCGGTGCATGGATCGGCGTCAGCGCGCTCGCCCTCGGCCGAGTGCTGCGTGGGTGGCAAGCGCGCCGTGCCGCACTCATGTCAGCGCTGACGTTTGCGAGCGTGGTACTTCTTTACGTGGTGTTCCGCATCGCTTCGCTCAATCGCGGGCAGTTCCTGTGAGTGATTTCCCGATCGCGCTGCACGGAGAGCGCGTCAAGGCAGTCATCATTGGCGGCGGTGCTGTCGGCACTCGCAAGGCCCGCGGGCTGATCGATGCGGGCGCGCAGGTCACCGTCGTTGCGCCCGAGGTTACAGCGGATCTCGTTGATGCCGAGCGGCTGCGTCAGCTCACGATCATTCGCGAGGCTTACCACCGCGACCGCATCAAGGGCGCGACGCTGGTGATTGCCGCGACGAGCTCGCGCGAGGTGAATGCGCAGATCGCAATCGATGCGCGAGCCAGCGGACAGCTCGTGAACATCACCGATTATCCCGACGAAGGAAACTTCCATACGATGGCGCTGCATCGCTCCGGCGACATCACCATCGCGGTCTCTTCAGGCGGCGTGCCGGGCGCCGCTGCCCGAATCCGCGATGCGATCGCCGAGCGTTTCGACAGCCGTTACGAACGTGCCCTCTCGATATTGCGGGCACTGCGCGCGCGGTCGATCGCAGATCGGGACGAGCGCTGGCAGGCGGTCGCGCCGAAGCTGCTCGACAGCGATTTCTGCAGTTCCGTCGAGGATGGGACTTTTGCGGAGAAGGTGGAATCGTGGCGCTGATCGTTGCCGGCGTCAGCCACGCCACTGCGCCAATCGAGGTGCGTGAAAAGCTCGCCTTCAATCCTCGCGAGGCGGTACAGACTTTGTCGTCGCTGAGAAGTGCGCGGATAGTGAGAGAAGGCGTGGTTCTTTCCACGTGCAACCGCACCGAGATCTACGTCCTCGTCGAGGGCGACGACGTCGTGGACCGGATCGCCGGGCTGTACACGCAGCGCCTTGGTGAGAACGCCGCCCGGTACATGTACGTGCACCGCGAGCGGGAGGCGACAGCCCATCTCTTTTCCGTTGCCGCCGGGCTCGACTCGATGATCCTGGGTGAGGCGCAAATCCACGGTCAGGTGAAGGACGCCTGGGAACACTCGCGTTCAGAGTCGGGTCCCATTCTCAATCGAATGTTCCAGAGCGCGTTGCTGGCGGGGTCGCGCGCGCGTGAAGAGACCGGGATCGGTCGCGGGGCCGCATCAGTGAGCTCCGCCGCGGTGCAGCTCGCCAAGAAAATCTTCGGCGGGCTCGGTGGCCGTCGCGCAATGGTGCTCGGCGCCGGCGACGTTGCAGAGCTGGCGCTCGAGTGTTTGCTCAGCGAGGGAGTGCGGGTTGCCATAGTGGCTAACCGCACCCACGAGCGCGCTCGCACTCTCGCGGAGCGTCACGGTGCGACGGCGATGCACTACGAGCAGTGCTGGGATTCGCTGCGAGATGTAGACGTGCTCATTTGCTCCACTGCCGCGCCCGTTCCCGTCGTCACGCTGAGTCGCATCGGCGCGGCTATCGATGCGCGCGGTGATCGTCCGCTCTGTATTCTCGACATCGCCTTGCCACGCGATGTCGATCCGGAAGTCGGATCTCTGGACAATGTATTTCTCTACGATCTGGACGACCTGCGTGCGGCTGCAGCCGCGAACCTCGAGCGCAGAGAAGAGGATGTCCCGGCGGCGCGTGCCATCATTGCGGAAGAGGTGCAAAAGTTCTGGGATTGGGTCGCGGGACTCGCAGCTGTGCCGCTAGTTCGCGAATTCCGTGACGAGATGGACCGTCTGCGAAGCACAGAGCTTGCGGCTGCGCTCAAGCGCATTGGTCCGCTCTCAGCGGAACAAGCTGATGCAATTGAGCAATTCTCGAGATCACTAATGAACAAATTCCTGCACGAGCCAAGCGTTCGACTGAAAGCGGCGGCGGCGAACGGTCGTGGACTCGGCGTTGTTGATGCGGCGCGCTATCTCTTTGCGCTCGAGCGCGAGGAAACCCACGATCTGAAGTCAGAGGACCCCCAGGACATTGCCTAGAGCGCTCGTCACGGGGGGCGCTGGATTCATCGGATCGCACGTAGCCGATCTCTTCCTCGAGAAAGGGTACGAGGTCGATATCGTTGACGACCTGTCGAGCGGAAAGCGCCAGAACATCCCCGAGAAGGCCCGATTTTACGAGATGGGAGTGAACTCGCAGAAGTTCGCCGATCTTGTGCGCAAGGGCCGCTACGACCTGATTGCGCATCTGGCCGGGCAGATGGATGTGCGCAAGAGCGTCGCTGATCCAATCAACGACGCGACGGTAAACATCGTCGGCACACTGAACCTGATGGAGGCGCTGCGCAAGAGCGAGGTGAAGAGCCGATTGATTTTCACGTCAACGGGTGGAGTGCTGTACGGCGATTTCAACACGCCGCCCAACCTCGAGACTTATCCAAAGGATCCTGAATCTCCCTACGCCATCGCCAAACTCAGCATCGAGCTCTACCTCGCCTACTACGGTCGCGTACACGGGCAGGAAGCCGTTGCGCTCAGGTTCGGCAACGTCTACGGCCCGCGTCAGGATGCGCACGGCGAGGCCGGCGTCGTCGCGATTTTCTGCGGGCGGATTCTCAACAATCGCCCACTAACCATTTTCGGTGACGGGCTGCAGACGCGCGACTATGTCTACGTCGGCGACGTGGCGCGCGCGGTCTGGCTCGCCGGGACGAGGCCACTTCCCGAGAAGGGCAGGATGGACGCACGCGCGTTCAACATCGGCACTGGTGTCGGCACCAGCGTAATCGACATCGCGAAGAAACTGCAGGCGGCGGCGGGTAGCAACGTTCCAGTTGAATTCGCGCCGCACCGGCCCGGCGAGCAGCAGGAATCGTTCGTCAACGTCGAGAAGGCGAAGCAGCTGCTCGGTTGGTCGCCGCAGGTTGGCCTGGAAGAGGGCCTCGCGAAAAGCTACGCCTGGTTCGCCGAGCAGATGAGTGGGGCGGCGACTTGATCGGGCTGCTGTTATTTCAGATCGGGCAATCGATCCCGAGCTCGCCGATGGAGCTCGTCACCAACTCGACGGGCGCCACGAAAATCGTGCTGGTGATCCTGATCGTCCTCTCGCTAATCAGCTGGATGATCATCTTTGCGAAATGGTACGAGCTGCGCCGCGCGCTTCGCATCACGCAGAGTTTCTCGCGGGAATTTGCGGGAATGCCGACACTTGCGCGTGCCCAGCAAATGGCGAGCGAAAGCGGCGGGCCGCCGGCGAAGATCATGGAGCGTGCGACGCGGTTCATCGAAGAAACGCGGCCCGCACTTGCCGGGAGCACCGAGCGCTCGGCGCGGTTCAGCGGCGCTCAGGTCGAGGCGTTGCAGCTGGTGCTGGATGCGGAGACATCGACCGAGCGCGACAGACTAGCGCGCTACGTGCCCTCCCTGGCGACGATTGGCTCCGTGAGTCCGCTGATCGGACTTCTTGGCACTGTGCTCGGCGTCATCGACGCATTCATCGGAATTGCGGCGAAAGGTTCCGGGAATATCGGCGCCGTCGCACCTGGCGTCGCGGAAGCGCTGATTGCGACGGCGGCAGCGCTCAGTGTCGCGATTCCAGCGGTGTTCGCCTACAACATCTTCGCGGCCCGCCTCAACAGGATCGAGGGTGAGCTGGAGAGCTTCGGCTCGGAGCTAATCGCCCTGATGGTGCGCGAGGGCATGATCTGATGGTACGGCGAAGGCGTGGTCGCGATCGGCTGACGCTCAACGCCGAAATCAACGTCGTCAGCCTGATCGACGTGATGATGCTGCTGATGATCATTTTCATGATCACCGCGCCAATGATGCAGGGTGGCGTGGACATCAACTTGCCCAAGGCCGAATCGCGCCCACTCGAGTCGAAGAGCGGGCTCACGGTGACGATCGATCGCAGCGGTGCAGTCTTTGTTGATGATGCCCGTCTCAGCTTCAGTCAGTTTTCAGCGAGCTTCAAGGCGCTGGCGCAGCGACGCGGCACCGGTGGTGTCTATCTTCGCGCCGATGATGGCGTTCCTTACGGAACGGTGGTCAGAGTGCTGGCGGTAATGAGAGCGGCGGGTGTCGGTGACATCGGACTCGTAGCCGAGCCGCCAGAGGCGAGATAATGCCGGCTGGAGGGCGTCACCGAGGGGAATCCGGACTCGTTGCTCCTTTCACGCTGTCGGCGCTGCTGCACGCGGCGATTGCGACGCTGTTGTTCAACAGCCTCAGGGAAAGCAAGCCGGTAGCACTGCCGCCGATGTATCGGGTGAACATCGTTGCCGCGCCGCCCGGGGAAAGGGCGATCGGCGAGATAAAGACGCAGACACCTGCTGCGAGAACATCTGTTACCCCGCCTACGCCTGCTCCGTCAACGGTCAGGGAACCATCCCCTCCGAAGGCGAAGACGGCGCCGAAAACTGCGCGGGCTGCGCCAACGGAGACAAAGGCGGTACCGTCGTCAAAGACCAAAGCGAGTACTCCGAGCGAAGCCAAGACCACGACTCAGCCCAAGACCGAAGCCCCCAAGGCGGGTGGCGGACCGACAGGCGGGAAGGGAACCGACGTCGCTACGGTGCGCGCCGAGGGGATCGAGTTTCCGTTTCCAGGGTATCTCAACAACATCGTTCGTCAGATTGCAATCAAGTTCAAACCGAGGAATCCCGCTGCTCGTCTGAGTGCGGAAGTAAGGTTTCTGATCCATCGCGACGGCTCCGTGTCGAACATCCAATTTCTAAGAAAATCGGGCAACTTTTCCTTCGATCTCGAAGCGCAAGGTGCGGTGGAAGCCGCGTCGAGCGCGCGCGCGTTCGGACCATTGCCGCCCGGTTTTCCTGACGATGTTCTTCCCGTCGTCTTCAGCTTCGATCCTGCGTTCCTGAAGTGATGACTCGCCTTGGTGCACTGATCGCAATTGCGCTGATCAGCGCCGCGTCAACTGCTGCGGCGCAGGACACGAGCGCCACGCCCGGCGTACGTCTCGGTCTCAATTATCAGACGGGTACCAAGCCTGGTGTGATCGTGCTCCCGGTCGCCGATGACGAAGTCGATTCGCTGCGCACGATCGTGCAGCGTGACCTCGATTACAGCGACCGGATGAACGTGATCGATCTCGATGTGCAAACGCTGCGCGGCATGATGCCGGCGCCCGGAGAGAAGCTGAACTTTCCGCTGTTCGCGAAATTTGGCGCGGCGCTGCTGGTGCGGATGACGCCAACGACGCAGGGCCTGCACGTCGCGGCCTACGACGTATCCCGCGGCGAGCTGCTTCAATCGGAGCATTTTCTGTTCGACCGGCGCGATCGTGACTGGCGCTTCGCCCTGCATGGCATCGCTGATCAGATCGAGGCGTGGGTCTTCGGCAAGCGCGGCATCGCGGCGACTCGCATCGCGTACGTCGTAAATGGCGAGCTCCGGATAATCGACAGCGACGGTGCGGAGGCTCGTTCGATCATCACCGGTCGTGGGGCGCTGTCGCCCTCCTGGTCGCCGAGTGGTGAATCAGTGGTGTTCACGGTTCTCGGCAACACCGGCACGCAGGTGCAGGAGCTCGACGTGAGGACGGGCAAGACGCGTCGGGTCAGTCAGATCCGCGCCGGACTCAATATTACGCCGGTGTACCAACCGAACGGCAACGGAATTCTGTACGCGCGTGGAACTGGCAACGGCACCGATCTCGTGTTCGCCTCCCTCGATACAACGGAGCCGAAGCGCATCACCATTGGCAGAGGTACGGACAATACCTCGCCGTCCTACAGTCCAGATGGAACTGAGGTCGCGTTCATTTCCGGGAGATCGGGCTCGCCCCAGGTTTATATTATGGATGCGGACGGGTCCAATGTTCAGCTGCTCACTCCCTTCAAGCCGGGAGTGCGCAGCTACCGCGCGAGTCCTGACTGGTCGCCCGATGGCCGCGCGATCGCGTACGAGCAACAGAATGGGAATTTCCAGATCTGGATGATCGATCTGCGCGATCGGGTGCCAAAGCAGCTCACCAGCGAGGGCGAGAACGAAGATCCGTCGTGGGCGCCTGATGGACGTCATCTCGTCTTCACGTCATCGCGTGGCGGAGACAAGCAGTTGTGGATCATGGATACCGAAACCGGCCGTGCGCGGCAGCTCACTCATCGCAAGGGGGCGAGGCTCGCGGCATGGTCACCGATTCTCGCTAACCCGGAAGTGAGCTCCTATTCGCAATGACAAACTTACCGCGGCGCATCGCGACGCTTTCCTCCGCAGAACACGCCTTGAAGATCTCGATACTCTCCGTTGCGACGGTGGTCGTGTGTGGAGCTTGCTTCTTTGCTACCAAGTCTGACTTCGACCAGCTACAGCAGGAAGTCGTTGCCACGCGAGCAGGGTCGAACGCAACTGATTCCGTGCAGCGCGCGTACCTCGTCGAAGTGACGCGTTCTGTGCGCGCGATGAGCGACTCGATCAACGCGCTGAGCAGACGGGTGAACGCGATGAAAACCGCGACCGAGTCCGATCTGGCTTCGATGAAGGAAGACATTCAGCAGCTCCAGGATCTGAGCGGGCAGAGCGAGCAGCGTCTGCGTGACATGCGCGCCGCGATCGAGGACAAGGCTCCGCAACCGCCCCCGACATCCAGCGACACGTCGTCGGGAGCCACGACGGCCGGCGGACCGGGACCCGCGCAGCTTCTCCAGGCCGGACGCGACCAGTTGCTGAAAGGGGGCAACACCTCGGCGCGCGCCGCATTCGCCGAGCTCATTCAGAAGTACCCGAAATCGGATCTCGTCCCCGAGGCGATGTTCTACACGGCGCAAGCGTATGCAGCGGAGCGCAACAACGACGCTGCCGACGCCGAGTACTCATCCTTGATTTCAAAGTTTCCCAATTCGCCGCGCGTGCCCACAGCCATGTACAAGCGTGCGCTGTCGCTGCAGGCGCAGAAGAAAACCGCTGAAGCAAAGCGGATATTCCAGGACATCATCAAGCGCTTTCCACGCTCCGACGAGGCAGCACTCGCCGACGAGCGTCTACAGTCGATCAAATAGCGGGAAGCGGGACGCGGGAAGGGGGAGGCGGGCGGATGACCGAAGCTCCAGGGCATGAGATGCCTTTCCTGGATCACCTCGAAGAGCTGCGGCACCGGCTATTCTGGATTGCTGCCGCGGTCGTCATCGGCGTCGTCGTCGCCTTCATTCTGCTGTCAAAGCTCGACATCATCCGCCTGCTCGAGCGCCCCATTCTGCCACTGCTGCACGGTCAGAAGCTGATTTACACGCATCCCGGGACGTCATTTCGCATCCTGTTGAACGCCTCCCTCGTCCTCGGGATCATTCTCGCGTCGCCGGTCCTCGTCGCCCAGTTGTGGGGATTCCTGGCACCGGCGCTGTATGCGCACGAGAAGAAAGTCGTCGTGCCGGTGATGGTGTCGATG
>DASUZC010000082.1:0-9425 GCA_036377095.1 Gemmatimonadaceae bacterium | reverse complement strand
GCAAGGATCCGTCGCAGGTGAAATTGCTGCGTGTAATTGCAGATGCCTGAGCAGCTGGATCTCGACGAGTCTGGCCTTCCGCCACACGTAGGCGCCACGGTTGTAACTGTCGGCACCTTCGACGGTGTGCACCGCGGACATCGGGATGTCATCGAGCGACTGGTCCGGCGCGCGCAGACGCTCGGCGTTGCAAGCGTACTTGTAACGTTCGAGCCGCACCCTCTCGAAGTCGTCAATCCGGCCGCCGCGCCGCTGCTCCTGACCTTGCACGACGAAAAGCTCGAAGTGCTCGCCGAGACCGGCCTCGATTACGTGGCGGTGCTGCCCTTTACGCCTTCGCTCGCCGCCTACTCCGCCGAGGACTTCGTCGAGCTCGTGTTGAGGCGGTGTTTCCGGCTGCGAGAGCTCTTGATCGGCTATGACCACGGCTTTGGCCATCAACGCGCCGGCAACGTGAGCGTTCTGCGCACGCTGGGTGAGCGTGACGGGTTTAAAGTCGATGTCGTCGATCCGGTCTCAACCGCGGAGGGCCTGTCGGTTTCCTCGACGTCGATTCGCCGGGCAGTCGCTGGGGGTGATCTCACGCGTGCTGCTGAGGCGCTCGGCCGACCGTATTCGGTCAGCGGACGGGTCGTACCAGGTGCTCAGCGCGGGCGAACGATCGGATTTCCGACCATCAACCTGGGTCCTCCGCGTCCACGGAAGCTTCTGCCGCCGGAAGGTGTATATGCCGTACGAGTGCAGACTCCCAGTGGCCCGTTCGGCGGGATGATGAATCTAGGACCGAGACCCACATTCGGCGATTCCGCTACATCACTGGAGGTCCATCTCTTCGACAAGAGTGGGGATTTCTATGGGGAGTACGTGCGAATCGACTTCGTCGCTCGTTTGCGGGAAACGCGGAAGTTCGCGTCTGTTGAACAGCTGACAAAACAACTCGCACACGACGAACGCGATGCAAGAAACGCGTTGACTCTGCCGGTGGGCGCCGGTACCGTTAAAGGCTAGTCTCTAACTGCAACTTTTTCTTTCGTCACAATGAATTTGAAGGTTAGAATCGGCATCATCATCGGCCTGATCCTCTTATCAGGCTGGTTCCTATTCCCGCGAACCGTAATCGAGCGTGTACAGCGAAACGGTGTCTACGTCTACGACACCGTGCGTCGCGTTCCGCTCAAGCGTGGGCTCGACCTCCAGGGCGGGATGCATCTGGCGCTGGAGATCGACGAGTCGAAGGGCGCGATACCCGACAAGGCAAAAGCAATCGACAACGCATTGAAGGTCGTCCGCAACCGAATCGATGAATTCGGTGTTGCCGAGCCCGTCGTCCAGAAAGCGGGGAACGATCGGATTATCGTCGAGCTGCCTGGCATCGATGATCCCCAGCGCGCACAAGACGTCGTACAGAAGGCGGCATTCCTCCAGTTCCAGATTACCGACGAGACTCAGGCACTGGAAAAGGCTTTACCAAGACTCGACGCGATGCTCAAGGATACGAAGGTCGCCGCTGCGACCGCGCCTGCCGCAGGCAAGGCGAACAAAGACACCGGCAATGCCGGGCTTCAGAACCTCTTTACGGCGGACACTTCCAAAAAGGCCGACAGCACAAAAAAGGACACGACTGCTGCCCTCGGGACGACGGGCGGGCCCGGTGCATTTTCCAAGCTCGTTCAGCAGGGACAAATGCCCGGTGAATACTACGTTGCGCAGAGCGACGTCAACACAGTGACGCAGTACCTGGCGCTCCCGCAGGTCCAGGCAAGTCTGCCTCCGGGGAAGGTGATTCGCTGGAGCAGTGACACCACCTCCCTGGGTAACCGCGTTTATCGGCCGTTTTATGTTCTGGACGCGAAGCCGATAATCACCGGTGAGTATCTCACCGATGCGCGACCCAATACGTCGCCGACCGAAGGCAACATCGTCGAGTTCACCCTGAACAACGAAGGTGCGCGTCGATTCCGCAACGAAACCTCCAAGCACATCAAGGATTTCATGGCGATTGTGCTCGACGATCGCGTAATGGGCCGGCCGCCTGTCATTCAAAGTGCGATCGGCGCCCGCGGGCAGATTACGATGGGCGGGAAAGACCTGCAGGCGGCTCAGGATCTGGCGCTCGTGCTGCGTGCCGGCTCACTGCCGGTTCCACTCAAGGTCGTTGATTGGCGGCAGATCGGTGCCAGCCTCGGTAGGGATTCCATTCACAAAGGAATCACGGCTGGAGTCATCGCCATCGCCCTCGTTGTGGTGGTGATGCTTGGCTACTACCGGTTCTCCGGTGCGCTGGCTGTCGCCGCGCTCGCCCTATACATCCTTTACACGCTTGCCGCGCTTGCCGGATTCGGCGCGGTACTAACCCTCCCCGGAATCGCCGGCTTCGTGTTGTCGATTGGTATCGCTGTCGATGCCAACGTGCTGATCTTCGAGCGAATACGCGAGGAGCTGGCTCACGGTAAAACGGTGCGTACCGCGATCGATGAGGGTTTCCGCCACGCGATGAGTGCCATTGTTGACTCCAACGTCGCGACCGCGCTGACGGCGGCGGTTCTCTATCAATACGGAACAGGCCCGGTGCGCGGCTTCGCCGTCACGCTGCTGGCCGGTATCGCTGCCTCGATGGTCACCGCGATCTTCGTTGTCCGCACGTTCTACATGATCTGGCTCGATCGCTCTCGCGAGGCCCAGACAACTCTGAGCATCTAATGCTTCGCATTCTTCACGACACTAACTACGACTTCATTCGCTGGTGGAAGGTGATGGCGGCGATCACCATCGCCTTCATCCTGCTCGGCCTCGGCTCCCTCGCCATCAAGCCGCCCAACTACAGTATCGAGTTCACCGGCGGAACGCTGATGCAGATCGAGTTTGCCAAGCCGCCGGACGTCGGAGAGATTCGCACGACACTCGACAATGCCGGCATCCACGGCGCTGAGATCCAGCAGTTCGGCAGCAATCGTGAGTTCACGATTCGCGCGCAGAACCAGGCCGATGTCGCCGCTCAGGCTAGCGGCGCCGAGAACATCGCTGTGAAGATTGGCGCCGTGCTCCAACAGCATTACGGGCCGAACGAGGTAACCGTTAAACGCACAGAGGGGGTTGGACCCCGTGTCGGTGAGGAGCTGAAGCGCGGGGCGATTATCGCGATTCTGCTCTCATTCCTGATCACACTCGTGTACCTCTCGATTCGCTTTGAGTGGCGCTTCGCACTGGCGGCCGTCATCGCCACCAGCCACGACGTGTTCACAACGATCGCGTTCCTCAAGCTGATGCATCTGGAGATCTCGCTGACCGTGGTCGCCGGACTGCTCACAGTGCTCGGCTACTCGCTGAACGACACCATCATCATCTTCGATCGCGTGCGTGAGAATCTTCGCAAGGGCAGAAAGGAAAGCCTCTACGATACCCTCAACCGCTCGATCAACGAGACGTTGCCGCGTTCCGTATTGACGCACGTCACCACCTTCGCGGCCACGCTGGCGCTGTTGCTGTTCGCTGGTGAAGTGATTCGCCCCTTCGCCTGGGTGATGGCGTTCGGTATCGTTACCGGAACGTTCAGCTCGATTTACGTAGCAGCGCCGGTACTACTCTGGATCGAACGCAAATGGCCGCGCCAGACGGGCGTCCGTCAACCTTCATCGACAGCCACGCCCACCTCGCGGACCCGGCGTTCGCCGGTGACCGCGACGAGGTAATTTCACGCGCCCGCGATGCGGGCGCGGTTGCGATCGTCTGCATTGGGGAATCGTTGGCGGCGGCAAAGCTGGCCGGCGAGCTGGCGGTTAGTAATCCGGGGTTCGTGTTCGCCACCGCCGGTATCCATCCTCACGACGCAGCTGAATTCGACGCCGCACGCGATGTTCCGCAGCTGCGTGAGCTGTTGCGAGACTCCGCAGTTGCTGTGGGTGAGTGCGGACTCGACTATCACTACGATAATTCGCCGCGCGACGCGCAGCGAGCCGCGTTTTCAGCGCAGGTGCAGCTGGCAAATGAGATGCGCAAGCCGGTGGTCGTGCATACGCGCGACGCGGAAGACGACACCCGGGCAACCATTCGTGAAGCGCGGAGCGCAGGCGTGATTGGCGTTCTCCACTGCTATACCGGGACGGTAGCGCTCGCCGAATTCGCGGTCGATGCCGGGTGGTACGTGTCGTTCAGCGGTATCATCACTTTCAAGAAATGGACTGACGAAGCACTGTTACGACTCGTGCCCGGTGACAGATTGCTGGTTGAGTCGGACTCGCCGTATCTCGCGCCAGTTCCATTTCGCGGCAAGCGTAACGAGCCTGCCTGGGTGTTCAACACCGTGACGCGGTTGGCGCGCGCGCGCGACGAAGATCCCGTCGATCTGGGAGCGACGACAGCGGCGAATGCCCAGCGACTGTTCGGACTGGCCTTCGAAGCGCCGTAGTGAGTAACATTCGCGCTTCGCTGGTGTTTCGAGCACATCCAACGGAGCTTCGATGCCTTCCAGGAAGATCAGCACCGATAACGCACCATCGGCGATCGGCCCTTACTCGCAGGGCCTGATCGCCAACGGTTTTCTGTTCACCGCCGGCCAGATTCCACTCGATCCGGCGAGCGGCAAAATGGTAGAGGGCGGGATCGTCGAGCAGACAGACCGGGTGATGCAGAATCTGCAGGAAGTTCTGCGCGCGGCCGGAACGACGTGGAGCGACGTTGTGAAAACGACGGTCTACCTTCACGATCTCTCGCACTTTCCGACTGTGAACGAGATTTATGGAAAGTGGTTGGGTGATGCGCGTCCGGCGCGGTCGACGGTGCAGGTGACGGCACTACCGCGGGGTGCGCTGGTGGAGATTGACGCAATAGCGGTGATAGGGGGCAAGTAATCGGAAGCGACATGAACGCATCTCACACGCGCGAGGAGCTGTTTCGGCTGACCGAATTCGCGCGTTGCGCCGGTTGAGCGTCGAAAATGGGTCCGGGTGACCTGTCCCGCGCGCTAGCCGCGCTCCCCGTCAGAAACGATCCGCGTTTGTTGGTCGGTCGTGAAACCTTCGACGACGCCGGGGTCTTTCGCCTGTCCGACGATCTCGCGTTGGTGCAGACGGTGGATTTCTTCGCGCCGATCGTAGACGACCCTTTCGACTTCGGTCAGATCGCGGCGGCGAACGCGCTGTCTGATGTGTACGCGATGGGCGGTCAGCCGCTTACTGCGCTCAACATCGTCGCGTTTCCTGCGAAAGATCTTCCGCTTGATGTTCTCACTGGCATTCTCGCCGGGGGCCAGGAGAAAGTGCACGAGGCGGGCGCACTCGTGGTTGGCGGGCACACGGTGATCGACACCGAGCTGAAATACGGCCTCGCCGTAACGGGCCGCGCGCATCCCGACTTTCTGCTCACGAATGCCGCGGCCAAAGTAGGCGACAGGCTGGTGTTGACCAAACCGATCGGCAACGGAATCCTCGCCACCGCAGGGAAACGTGGAAAGCTCTCCACCGACTCCGAGCGGGCGATGCTCGCTGCAATGAAAGAGCTCAACGGAAAAGCCAGCCGCGCCGCGTTGGCGGTCGGATCTCGCTGCGCCACTGACATCACCGGGTTTGGATTGCTGGGTCATGCATCTCACATCGCGCGCGCCAGCGGCGTCACACTCGCGATTGATGTTGGAGCAGTCCCGTTCCTGCCTGGCGCGCGTGACGCTGCTGCAGCCGGAATGGTCACCGACGGCGCCAAGCGCAACGGCGACTATCTGCGCGAGCTCGTTCGCTGGAACGCCGGTGACGATCTCGACCACGCGCTCTTGTTCGATCCCCAGACGTCGGGTGGGCTTCTCGTTTGCTTAAGTTCGCCTCGTACCGCCGAGTATCTTTCACGCGTTGAAGGCGCGGTAATCATCGGCGAGGTCCGGGACCGGGGAGAAGTTGCGATCGAAGTCAACTGACTGGAGTGGGGGTGGATGGGGCCTGGTGGCTTCCGTGATCTTCAAAATCACTGTGACCCTACGCCGTAGGGTCGGGTGGGTTCGATTCCCACACTCTCCCGCCACCGCGCTTCTCTTCACTCTGTTCGCTGCCGTCATCCCCGCGATGGGCGGCGCCCAGCAGCGTGATAGTGCCCGCGCGGGCGTGACAGCGCAGCAGCCGCAGGCCGTCGATACAAGTCCACCCCTCAGTCCGCGGCGTGCGTTTCTGACTTCGCTGTTACTGCCCGGCTATGCGCAGACCGTCTTCGGGCGCAGCAAGGCGGCGATGCTTTTTGCTGTCGTGGAAATCGGCTCGATTGGCATGGCGAGGAAGTCGGCGCTGGATCTTCAGGAAGCCAAGGCACTCCGTGGTGACAGTGTTGTAGCTACCTACAAGATCAATCCGGCCACTGGAGAAGCGGAGATCGATCCAAAAACCGGATTGCCGATACCGGACACCTACATCGCCAGCCGCTATACCGATGATCGAGTGAAGGCACGCCGCACACACTACGAGGACTGGATTGCCGCCATCATTTTCAACCATCTCTTTTCCGGAGCCGATGCTTACGTGGCGGCGAATCTCTGGGATTTCAAAACCAACATCGGAGTGATAGCACGCTCGCGAGCGGTAGGCATCTACGCCACGGTGGCCTGGCCATGAGCAACGACGCCCCGATCGGCGTTTTCGATTCCGGCATCGGGGGCCTCACGGTCGTCCGCGAGATGATTCGACAGCTCCCCAACGAAAGCATCATCTATTTCGGCGATACGGCGCGCGTGCCGTACGGACCGAAAAGTCCCGACACGGTTCTCCGTTACAGCAGAGAAATTGTTTCCTATCTGAAAGGCGAAGGCGTCAAGGCACTCGTCGTCGCCTGCAATACCGCAACCGCACACGCATTGCCTGCGCTGCGCGAGGAATTCGACTTTCCGATCATTGGGGTTATTGGACCCGGTGCGCGTGCCGCCGTTGCGGCGACGAGGCACAAAAAGGTCGGCGTAATTGGAACGGCGGGCACGATCCGATCTGGTGCCTACGAGAAGGCGATCAGAAAACTGCTTCCGGATGTTCAGCTGGTCGCCCAGCCTTGTGCGCTATTCGTTCCGCTGATTGAAGAAGGTTGGGTGGACACCGAGCCGACCCGCGCTATCGCGCGTAACTATCTGGCGCCGATGGTCTCGGCAGAAGTGGACACACTCGTGCTCGGCTGCACGCACTATCCGCTGATGAAGGAAGTCATCGGGAATGTGGTCGGTCGCGATGTTCGCCTGATCGACAGTGCGCACGAAACGGCGCGCGAAGTGGCAGACAGATTGCGCGAAAAGGGAATCGCCAACGAGTCCCCGAACGGTGCTCAGTACCGCTTCATCGCTTCGGATGCGCCGGAAACTTTCCTGCAGCTGGGGCAGCGATTCCTTGGCTCATCGATTGACCGAGTTGAGACACGAACCCTGGGCTGATCCATCCCATTCACGCAGCTCGAGCGCTTCGTCGGTGAGGCGGAGAAAGGTAGGCGCGTCAAGCCACGAGCCGGCGTTCGCGAACACCCGACCGTTGTCCATTTTCTCGAGCGCGGCGACGTGCGAGTGACCGTAAATGAGAACGTCGAGATTCTGCGATCGCGCGAGCTCCTGCTCGGCGTACGCGCGCAGGCCACGACCTTCGTCACGAGCACGGTAATTCCTGCTCGCGTTGGAACTCCCATGCGCAAGGCTGCTCGCCCAGTCCGGGTGAATCATCCGAAACGCCTTGATCGCCAATGGATGGCGCATCACCGGACGAATCATCCGGTAGCCTCGATCTTCGCGGTCGCGCAGGCCGTCCCCGTGCTCCACCCGGATTTGCCAGCCGGCGATGTTGCCCTCCCACGGACCGATGCTGTAGTCGACACCGACATCCTGACGCAGAATCTCGCCGCCCCAGCAATCGTGGTTGCCGGCGACCCAGAGGATGTCCATGCCACTGTCGCGGAGCTCGGCAAGCGCAGCGAGGGCGCGAAAGCTGCGACGCGGGATGACTGTTTTCCACTCGAACCAGAAGTCGAACAAATCGCCGTTGATGATCAGGGACTTCGCTTCGCCCTCGAGACTACGCAGGAACGAAACGAAGGATCGCTCGATTTGTGGACTGGCGACGCCAATGTGCGCGTCGGAGACGATATAGCATGGTGCGTTGAGCACGGCACAAGTTACTGATGGGTGCGAGCTTTACAAAGCACTCGCGGCCAAACTTCGCCTCTGAGAAATGAATTCCAATCCTGTTCGAGCCCATTCAATCGAATTTCGGGTTCGTTACGCTGAAACCGATCAGATGCAGGTGGTATATCACTCGAATTATCTGATCTGGTGCGAAATGGGTCGCACTGAATTCATTCGCGCCGTGGGCACGCCATACGCCGAGCTCGAGCGACAGAACGTAACCTTGGCGGTGGTGGAGGCCAGCATGCGCTTTCACTCGGGGGCGCGCTACGATAACCTGATTCGCGTCACAACGACCGTCCGCGACGTGAGATCGCGAACCATCACCTTCGATTACGTGATCACCAACGCCGAGACCGGTGAACGGTTCGTAACAGCCTCGACCAAGCTCGCCTCACTGACTCGGGATAACCGGCTCACGACATTGCCTGACTACTTACGCAAACTCCTCGAAGATGCGATCACGCCTGCTTCTCGTTAGCGCGTTTCTGTCCATACTCGTTCGACCAGCGTCAGCCCAACGCGGCCGGACGCTGGACAACGGAGACGTAAAAATGTTCGCGCAGCTGCTGGCAATGACCGACACGCGGCATCTCGATACAGGCCTGATTGACGGACTTCTTGCCGCCGGACCTCCTGCAGTGAGAGCAGCCGCGGCACTGGCGATCGGTCAGGTCGGCCGCGAGCAGGGTATGCCGGGAGCGGCGAGGCTGCGTGCGCTGTTACGTGACAAGGATGCTCACGTTGCCGCGAACGCAGCGTATGCCCTGGGCTTACTCCGTGATTCGGCCTCGATCGACGCGCTCGCCGAGGCACTGACTCCAGTGCCGGCCGTCGCTCACGAAGCGGCCTGGGCGCTTGGAGAAATTGGAGCTCCTGCCCGCAACGCCCTGACACGCGCGCTCGGTTTCAGTAACGACGATGGGACGACGATCCAACTGCTGCTTGCGAGCGCTAAGCTGCGTCCAGTACCGATTGCCAGTGTGCGTAGATACTTGAGCGCCGCCGATCCAGCTGTGGTTTGGGCGGCCGCGTATGCAATCGCGCGCCAGCGCGCACCCGCCGGTATTCGTGATTTGATCGAGCTCGAACGGTCGCCTCGCGCGCGTCAGGTTTCCAGACCGGGAAAGCCGGCAATACCGGCGCCTTACGACACGGCGTCGATCGGGGCGGCGCAAATTCGCGCGGAAATCGCGCGCGCGCTGACGAAGTCGGTCGCCGGCGATTCGCTCGGAAGCGTCGCGTTTTCGGTTCTCGCGCGGCTGGCGGTAGATCCGAATGCGCATGTCCGAATCAACGC
>DASUZC010000081.1:0-5395 GCA_036377095.1 Gemmatimonadaceae bacterium | reverse complement strand
GGTGCTCGATCGCAATCCGCTGGAGAACATTCGGAATACGAACAGTCTGCGGTACGTGATGAAGAACGGCCGGTTGTATGACGCGAACACATTGAGGGAGATAGCGCCGCGCGACAAGCCGCTGCAGCGGATGTGGTGGGTGGCCGCGCAGTGAGTGAAATTGGCCGCTGATTGGTAAGCGCTGAGTTCTACTCGCATGAGTGCCGGCAACCATCTCCGGCACTCGTGCATCCAATCATCCGAGGCGCTCGCTTCCTGCCTTCCATTTGCTACCTCGGACCCGGAATCGCATCGATGATGATTCGCCGAACCTCCCTCGCTATCGCGCTACTCACCAGCTCACTGGCATCCTCGCTTGGCTGCCAGCAGAGCGAGATACGGCTGACCGCCGAGCAACGCCAGGTCGTCATCGACTCGATCGCGAGCTCGCTGAATCGCATGTACGTCTTCCCCGAGGTCGCCGCACGGATGGATGAGGACATGCGAGCCAGAGTAAAACGCGGAGAATTCGACACCGTCACTGCTGCGTCGTCATTCGCGCGACTGCTGACACAGGATCTTCAAGCGATCAGCCACGACAAGCACTTGCGCGTGCGCATGCGCTCAACGGATCCGGTGAACGGCCCGGCCGGCAGCTTTGGCGTTCAATCAAGCATCTTCGGGCGAACCGAACGCATGGCGGGAGACGTCGCTTACGTCGAGATACTCAGCTTCGGAGCGCCGCCCGAAGAAGTGCGCGAAGAGACAAGTCGCATCATGAGTGCGGCCGCCGACGCCAAGGCGTTGATAATCGACCTGCGAGCGAATGGCGGTGGCTCGCCCTTCACCGTGGCGCTGGTAAGCAGCTATCTGTTCGGCGCCGAGCCGGTGCACCTGAACTCGCTGTACTTCCGGCCTGCCAATCGTACGGATGACTTCTTCACCGATCCATCGGTGGCCGGCCGGAAGTTCGGGCCGGACAAGCCGATCTACGTTCTCACGAGCTCGCGAACTTTCTCGGGCGCCGAGGAGTTTGCGTACAACCTCCAGACGCGCAAGCGCGCAACGATTGTCGGCGAGACTACCGGCGGCGGCGCGAATCCGGGCCGCGGAGTCCAGCTACCATATAGTATGACCGTCTTCGTGCCCACCGGACGCGCCATCAATCCGATCACGAAGACGAACTGGGAAGGCGTTGGCGTCAAGCCCGATGTCGCGGTCCCTGCCGCCGATGCTCTCGATGAAGCGCGCAGGCTGGCGGCTCAAGCAGTGAAGGCGGGGACGACGCGAAGTCAGTAGGGTTGCCATTACGGGCGTCGCGACGTCCGAATGGTTGATGAGAGCTGAAAATGAACCAGTCATCAACGTATCGGAGCTGACGCGACGCTTCGGTTCCACCACGGCCCTCGACTCAGTCAGCCTGTCGATGCCGCGGGGCGCGGTGTACGGACTCGTCGGCGCCAACGGAGCCGGCAAGACCACGCTCATCAAACACGTTCTTGGTCTGCTGCGCGCGCAAACGGGGTCGGTCCGCGTGTTCGGCCTCGATCCCGTCGCGGATCCCGTCGGTGTGCTGTCGCGCATCGGTTATCTCTCCGAGGAAAATGATCTCCCCGGGTGGATGCGTGTCGACGAGCTGATTCGTTACTCGCGCGCATTCTATCCTGCCTGGGACGATGATTACGCCGAGGAATTGCGCCACTCGTTCGCGCTCGACCCCGCAGCGAAAATCAAGAACCTGTCCAAGGGACAAAAGGCACGTGCCGGAATTCTCGTCGCGCTATCGTATCGCCCCGATCTGCTGGTGTTGGACGAACCCTCATCGGGCCTCGATCCTATCGTTCGCCGCGACATACTGGGCGCCATCATTCGCACCATCGCCGATGAAGGCCGCACAGTCCTGTTCTCGTCGCACCTGCTGGAGGAGGTGGAGCAGGTCGCCGATCACGTCACGATGATCAACCGCGGCAAAATCATATTGAGCGCCTCACTCGATTCCATCAGGGAATCGCACCGCGTCGATGGACGCGTCCCATCACTCGATGAGATCTTCGTCACGCGGGTGGGAATCTCCGCGGCGACAGCTTCTGACGGGTAAGACGATGCGCTCGGCCGCGGCGGCGATCGCCTGGGAATTTAAACAGCGGCATCGCTGGGGATTGATCGCCCTAATCGGCGACGTGTCGGTGCTCGCCATCATCAAGCTGGTGGTGGTAATTCGCGGTGTACCCATTCACCTCGATAGTCCCGAGACGTTTGCATTAGTGGTAATGATGCCGCTGACGGTGATGTTCACGTACTTGCTGGCGGTGTTCTCCTTCGGCCTCGACGGCGATCTCTCCGCGCGCCAGTCGATGTATCCCGCTCGCATGTTCACTCGGCCGGTGACGGCCGACGCGCTCGCTGGTCTGCCGCTGCTTTACGGCACGATCGCGATGATTTTCCTCTGGCTGGTGACGAGATTGCTCGCCCTCTGGCCGGCCGGAGTCGCAATTCCATTGGTATGGCCGGGCCTCCTCCTCGCTTCACTCCTCGCCTGGACACAGGCGCTGACCTGGATGGCGTATCCGCTGACCGGACTGAGAATCATCGCCGCCGTGCTCGTGCTGGGATTAATCGACGCGATGGCACTCCTCGCGCTGCATTTCAACGTTCGTGAATCGGTGATGCTCGCCATTCTGGCGCCGCAGATTCCGCTCGCGTATCTCGTCGCGCGCTCTGCGGTCGCCCGCGCTCGTCGTGGTGACGTGCCTGACTGGCGCGGCGCGCTCGCCTGGCTCACGCGAGTCGCGGGTGTCGCGTCGCACCGGCGCCAGCATTTTGCATCGCCCGCCAGCGCGCAGGCATGGTTCGAGTGGCGCCGGCATGGCCGCTCGCTCCCGACGTGGGTCGTCATTCTGCTGCCGTTCGAGCTGGTGCTGCTATGGGTTGCCGGCGATTCCACAGCACTCATCGTTGAGATTCTTCTCTCAGTCCTGCTCACGCCACCGTTCATGGCAACTTTCGCCGCTGCTGCGGTGAGCAAGTCGAGCCAGAATGCGAGCGATGCCTACGGCGTGAGTCCGTTCATCGCCACCCGGCCGCTCACCAACGCCGAGCTCGTTGCCGCCAAGCTCAAGATGGCAATTGCGAGCACGATTGTGGCCTGGGTCTTGGTCCTCATCGCCATCCCGCTTTCGCTGAAATTGTCGGGAACCAGCGCGGTGGTGCTCGAATATGGGCGCCGCTTTAGCTCAATCGTGGGAGCACCGCGCGCCTTCGTATTGTTGGCGCTGGTACTGTGGGGATTCATCGCCCTGACTTGGACCCAGCTGGTGCAGAGTCTGTACATCGGTCTCACCGGCCGCGGTGCGGTGATCAAGGGAAGCGTCGTTCTCGTGCTGGGATTCTTTTTTCTGTTCGGGCCAGTCGCCGAGTGGATCGTCGAGACCCAGCGCCTCGGTCGGATCTGGAGCTCGCTGCCGTTGATCTTCAGCATCCTCGTGAGCGTGAAGATGATCGCTGTCCTCTGGATCGGCACGCGTCTCTATGAACGGCGTTTGCTGAGCGATCGCGCGCTGGTGACCGGCGCGGCGGTCTGGTCGATCGCAGTCTTTGCGCTTTACGTCGTCCTGGTTTGGTGGTTCGATGCGCCGCACATCCCGCACTATCTGCTGATGCTCATCGCCATTCTGTTGATCCCACTCGCGCGACTGTCTGCCGCCCCATTGGCGCTGGCGTGGAATCGGCATCGCTGATGAGGGACAGGAGAGTAGTACTCGGCGCGGCGCTCGCTCTCGTCGGCCTGCCTGCCGCGATAGTTCCCATCGAGGCAGTCTCCTTCTACTCGGCGAATCGAGAGAACGGCTCGTTCGTTTCGTCGGGAGAAAAAAGGGAGTACGTGCTCTATGTGCCGAGTAGCTACGATCGAGCGAGGCCGACGCCGCTCGTCATCAGTATGCACGGTGCGGGACTGTGGGGCGCGGCGCAGCGCGACATAAGTCGATGGAACGAGCTCGCCGATCGCAAAGGGTTAATTGTTGTTTATCCGTCCGGAGTTGGTGGTAACGGAGTCAGAATCTGGCGCGCGGAGCCCGGCGACGGACTGACGAAGGACGTGCGATTCATCTCGGATCTAATCGACACATTGAGCTCCGCTTACAACATCGACTCCACACGCATTTACGCCAACGGTCTTTCCAACGGCGGCGGGATGTCGTTCGTCCTTTCGTGCACGCTGTCGAATCGAATCGCGGCGGTCGGTTTAGTCGGAGCCGCGGAGACGCTGCCGTGGCGCTGGTGCGAAAGGTGGGAAGAGGGAAGCGGGAAGAAGGAAGAGGGACGACCGGTTCCGGTTATTTCATTTCATGGGACGGCGGATCCGGCCGTTCCTTATAACGGCGGTCGGTCGTGGATCTCGCCAAGGCCGTTTCCGAACGTGCCGAGGTGGTCGGCGAATTGGGCGAAACGAAATCGGTGCGGAAACAATCCTCTTGAGTCGATGGTGACGAGCGATGTCACGCGTCGAGAATACACCGATTGCGCCGAGAACGCGTCGGTGGTGCTTTACACCATTCACGGCGGTGGGCACACCTGGCCAGGCGGCACGCCGCTGCCGGAGTGGTTCGTCGGTCGCACGACTCGGAGCATTGACGCGACGAGCTTGATGTGGGCGTTCTTCAGCGAGCATCCGCGCCGGTTGTAGCACCAAAAAAAGAGGACGCCACTTGGCGTCCTCTTCCTTGTTCAACGAGTCTCTGACTACTCGCTCATTGCATCGTCGCTGTTGTCAAACCCATATCGCGTTGGATCCTTGGCGATGCGCGCAGCCGCGATCATCATCGGCACGTAGTCCTGAGTTTCCCTGGGAAGCAGCTTCGAGATACGATAATAATCCGCATCGGTTCCCTTCTCCGTGCCGGTCACCTGACGCATGATGCGCGCGACGCGATTCTCGCCCGTGTTGTAGGCAGCTGCGGCGAGATACCACGAGCCGAAACGGTCGTGCAGATCAGACAGGTAGGCCAGCGCGGCGTCGGTCGCCTTGTCCGGATGATTGCGCTCGTCAATTTTCTTGTTGACCGTCAGCCCGTATCGCTGGCCCGTCTCGCTGATGAATTGCCACAGCCCGCCCGCTTTCGCTGGCGACTTCGCGGTCGGGTTGAATCCCGACTCGATCATCGCCAGATAGATCAGGTCCTGCGGCATGTCGCGCTTTTCCAGCTTTGCCGAGATCATCGGCTCGTACTTCGGCTTACGATCGAGCCAGAGTGCGAAGCGCGATTTCACTTTGGAGTTGGTGCTGAAAAGCGTGACCCACGAATCAACGCGCGGGTTGTCGATGTTGGGCAGGTCCCAGCCCGCCGGTGGCGCCGACTGCGCGACATCCCTTGCGAGCACTGCGTCGACAGCGCTGACCGCCGGCAGATCCGGGCTC
>DASUZC010000080.1:0-4201 GCA_036377095.1 Gemmatimonadaceae bacterium | reverse complement strand
CGCAGCTGGATCCCGATGAACACCAGCGTTCCGCCGACGATCGATGATCGATGGAGTCTGAAAGGCTTCGGGCCGGTCGGGATCATCGCGATCCTGGTGATCGTCCTTGCCGGCAGCCTCTGGGGCGCGGCGCTCGTTTTCTTCTGGGCTGCCGTCACCCACACGCGCTGGAGCGACCTCGGATTCGTGCGTCCCCGGCACGGGGCGATCGATCTGATCATCGCCTTCGTCGCCGGCGTGTTGTTCAAGCTGCTGATGAAGGCGGTCGTGATGCCGTTGCTCGGCTTCGGCCCGATCAACACCGCCTATCACTATCTCGTCGGCAACACCGCTGCCCTTCCAATGATGTTTCTGACCTTGATCGTGGCAGCCGGCTTCGGCGAGGAAACCGTCTGGCGCAGCTTTCTGTTCGAGCGACTGCGCGCTCTCATCGGTACACGGCGATACACAACACTCATCATCGTCGTGGTGACGTCGATCTTTTTCGGATTGGCGCACTATCACGACCAGGGAGTACCCGGCGTGGTTCAGGCAACCATTACAGGACTCGTTTTTGGAACGACTTACGCGCGCATCAAAACCATCTGGCCGGTCATGGTTGCGCACGCCGCATTCGACATCGCCGCGGTGCTGATCATCTACTGGAATCTGGAGGAGACAATCGGCCGGCTCCTCGTGCGCTAGCTCATGTCTCTGGCGAGTGGCGCTAATGGCGGACGGCTCGCATTCTATAGTATGCGAATGAAAATCCCCGACGGTCGGCTGGTTTCGATCCTGATGGTCTGTGTGTACTTCGCGGTACCCGTTGAGGCTCAGGCTCAGAAAGCCGACGCATCCCGATTCGCCGCGACTGATTGCGACCCCTCAATGTGGAACCACGTCTGGAGCCCGAAACGTCTACAGCAGCTGGCGCCTTGTATATCGGTAACCGGCACCGTTCTGGAATCGACACGGGACGAGGATGGTGATCAGCATTTTCTGCTGCGGCTCGATCCCGACCAGAAATCACTGATCAACAAGAGAAACAAAAAGAAGAAGGGCGGCGCACTCGTCGTCGAAATCGTCTGCGCGAATCCGACGACGCAGAAGAAACCAAGAGCGGCGTGCGCCGGTTACACAAACAGCATCACACTGCCCCAGCCCGGATGGCGCGTGCGGGTCAGCGGCAGCTACGTCATCGATACCCACAACGGGTGGGCAGAGCTGCATCCCGTTTCGAAGCTGCAGAAGACGCAGTAACGGAAGCACGGATTCATGCTCGATACGAGCCAGGCGAAAGCCACCCGGCGCGAATGGATCGGCCTCGCCGTGATCGCACTCCCTTGTGTGCTCTACGCGATGGATCTCACCGTGCTCAACCTCGCGGTTCCACATCTCAGCGCCGACCTCAAACCGACGAGCGCGCAGCTGTTGTGGATCCTCGACATCTATGGCTTCTTCGTCGCGGGATCGCTGATCACGATGGGCACCCTCGGCGACCGCATCGGCCGGCGCCGGCTGCTGCTGATCGGCGCTGCCGCGTTTGGCGCCGCCTCCGTCGTCGCCGCCTTTTCGAGGAGCGCCGAAATGTTGATTGCGACGCGTGCACTCCTCGGTGTAGCCGGAGCGACACTGGCGCCATCGACGCTGTCGCTGATTCGGAACATGTTTCATGATCCGCAGGAGCGGACCTTCGCCATTGGCGTGTGGGTCACCAGCTACTCGATCGGCGGCGCCATTGGTCCGCTGCTCGGCGGCGTGGTACTGCAGTACTTCTGGTGGGGCGCGGTGTTTCTGCTGGGAGTGCCGGTGATGGCACTGCTGCTCGCTGTCGGTCCAAAGCTGCTGCCGGAGTACCGCGATCCGAATGCGAAGCCGCTCGACCTTCTCAGCGCTGCGTTGTCGCTGATCGGCGTGCTGCTCGTGATCTTCGGTTTGAAGCAAATCGCGGAGCACGGCCTGGGATGGTTAGCCCTGGTCGCAGTCGTTGCCGGTGTCTTCGTGGGCATCGTGTTCGTGCGACGTCAACGCACACTCGACCATCCCCTGATCGAGCTCCAGCTTTTCAAATCGCGCACGTTCACTGCTGCGTTGGCGACGTACATGCTCGGCACTTTCGCTGCTTTCGGAGCGTTCGTCTTCATCGCGCAGTATCTGCAGCTCGTGCTCGGGCTGTCGCCTCTCGAGGCGGGGCTGTGGTCGCTACCTTCGATGCTCTCGTTCGTGGCTGGTTCGATGATCGTTCCTATGCTCGCTAGACGATTTCCGGCGGCACAGATCATTTGCGCAGGGCTCGGCGTCGCCGCAATCGGGTTTGCCGTGCTCACACAAATCGACAGAGCGAATCCGCTCGCTGTCATCGTGACCGGCTCGATCATCTACTCGCTGGGCCTCTCACCTGTAGTCATACTCGCGACCGACATCATCGTCGGTAGCGCACCCATAGAGCGTGCGGGCGCCGCAGGGGCGATCTCCGAGACGAGCTCGGAGCTAGGCGGTGCGCTCGGTATCGCGATTCTTGGCAGCATTGGCACGGCCGTGTATCGAATGAGGATGACGGACGCGATGCCCAACGGTGTGTCAGCGAAGGTGGGCGAGATCGCGCGTGGCACGCTCGGCGGCGCGACCGCAGTCGCCGAGCAGTTGCCAGGACAGCTCGGTGCGACTTTGCTGGGAACTGCGCGCGATGCATTCGTTCAGGCGTTCGTGACAATAGCGGCAGTGAACGCCGTGCTCGTTTTGGCGGCAGCGATCACCGCTACGATTTTGCTAAGGCGCGCTCAAGCAGCTCCGGAGCCCTTAAGACCGGTATGAAATCTGCCGCTCGTGCGACTTTTGCGACTGACTTCCTCTGCCGCGCGGCGATAGCTAGTAGATTTTCCGGCCATGACTGCCGGATTTCCCGTCGCGAAGCACTGCGAGAGCTGAGTGCGCTCCTCGCCATTCCTTTCATCGGATGGCCGGAGCGGCTCAGCGATCCACTCGCCGGTACGATCGCCGAATATCAAACGGGGCGAGCGCGTGGTGACTGGAGCGCCGCCGAAGTAACGAAGGCAGCGCTGGATCGCGCGCACGCGTGGAACGGAGCGTTGCACGCTGTTGATCTCTTCTCGCCTACTGCCATCGAGGAAGCGCGCGCTTCCGATGCACGCGCACGGCGTGGACAGCTCCGCGGACCGCTTGACGGCGTGCCCGTTTTTGCAAAGTCGATCTACGACATGAATGACCTGCCGACGACAGGATCGAGTGCGGAATGGGCCCGGTTATTCCCCGAGTCGCTGCGGCGTGACGCAATTGAAGTCGCACGAATGCGCGAGGCCGGCGCAATCGTACTCGGCAAAACTGCCGCTGATGACTTTGCGTATCACGGCAACGGCACCAGCTCACTCACGGGGCAGGTGAGAAATCCGTACGATCCAATCGGTACGAAGACGCCGGGTGGATCGAGCGCCGGCTCCGCAGTTTCGGTTGCAACGGGGATCGCATTCGCTGCGCTGGGCACCGACGACGGTGGATCCAATCGGATTCCGGCGCAGTTCACCGGCATCGTTGGGATGAAGCCGACGTTCGGGTTAGTCCCGCGCACGGGAGTGATTCCGACTTGGCCGTATCTCGACACCCACGGTCCACTCGCACGACACGTCGCCGATGCGGCGTTGCTACTCGACGCGATTGCCGGACCTGATCCTTCCGATGGGCTCGCGCTGGTCACACCATGGAGGCGAGGCACGCTCGCCCATTTGCGCAACGATGCACTGCGCGGCGCGCGACTCGGTCTCGTCGAAGCACACGTGCCGCGCGCGCAGATGACTGCGGAATCGCTGTCGATGTTCGACCGCGCGGTTGCTGATCTCCGATCGGCCGGGGCAATCGTGGATTCCTTCGCGCCGTCCGTCACGCGAGCCAACGTGCGGACTCTTTTCGCGGAGGCGGCAAGGGCGCGTGGCGACGTTCCCGTCAATCACAACTCACCGCCGCCGACTGCGAACGCGCTCTACAGATATTTCGCCACTCACGGCGGCGATCCTCGTCGCGACGTCCAGCGCGGACTAGCAGCGTTTCGGGCGTTCTACGATGTGCTGCCGAAGGAATGGGACGAGATGGCGAAGATCATGATGCAGCCATACGAGCGCGATCCCGCCAGCATCTCATTTGCGCGCTCTCGTGCAGCCGTGACAGAGCGACTGGCGCGCGAGTTCCGCGCGCAGCGCATCGACGCAAT
>DASUZC010000079.1:0-18629 GCA_036377095.1 Gemmatimonadaceae bacterium | reverse complement strand
TTCACTGCCGCGCACCGTTCTGTCCGGCGGAAGCGCAGAAATCGAGATGTCGTATCGACCGTGATTCTGCCAGTAATTGGGGCCGGGACGTCCGTCCGAAGAGCGCGTTCCCTTGCGGAAGGCCGCCTGTACGCCGCGCGGTATGGAGAGTGAGGCGGACGCCACCGACTGCGGCGATGGTTGTAATGAAGGTGACGGCGCGCATGCCGTCAGACCCGCCGCAGTAACACCGAGAATCAACGCACGCATTAACGAATCCTGTCGAGAGTCAATATTTGGTGAACGGATATTCTAACGCCCGGTTTCAACGGACGCGCGGAACCGGTATGGGATTGCAAGACGGAGACATCGCTTCTTTTTTGTAAACGCGTGGAGGAAATGCTACGTTAGGCGCCGTGATCCTCCACGAGCGCTGGTTCCTCGACGAGACGATGTTCCCGGTGCGGTTCGACACCTGGAGCACGCCCGACAGCCTGATTCCGATCGCCGTCGCCGTCGGCATCACAGGAATTGCCACTGCGATCTACCGCATTCGCGGCCGGCACAACGTAGTGCCCGGCCCGATCCAGCTCGGCATGCCGTGGGAGAATTACGTCCGGCTACTGACCTGGGTGCCGCTCGTCATTGGCGTGCACATGGGCGTTACACTGCTGGTGAGCGGTGTCAGCCGGCAACTCTTCATTCCGAATCTCCTGCTGCCGCTCAACCTACTCGGCGGTGTACTGGGCATGATCGAGATCGCGATCGCGCTCAGCTTCATCTATGGCGCCCTTGCCCGCCCCGCTGCAGTTGCGCTCGGCGCTATCTGGTTGGTCGGCACAATCGTGTTCGGTCCGCTGCGCCTGATCGAGCACACCGAGATACTCGGCATTGCCTTCTTCATTTACGCGACCGGCCGCGGACCACTCGCTTTTGATCAGGCGCTGGATCGATTGAACAAACCGGTCGCGCGATTGATTCCATACGCCGTGCCGGTCCTGCGCATCGCGCTTGGCATCGGCCTCGTCGTCGTTGCGTTCACCGAAAAAATCTGGAACATCCCGATGGCGCTCGCGTTTCTGCAGGAGCACCACTTCAACTTCTTTCCTTACATCGGGATGACAATGATCGACGATAAGACGTTCGTGCTGATCGCCGGGACCGTGGAGCTGGTCGTTGGTCTGATGCTGCTGGCCGGGACTTACGTGCGGCTGGTGATCGTCATCACCCTCATCCCCTTCAATCTCACGCTGCCGTTCATGGGCTGGCGCGAGCTCGTCGGCCACCTTCCCACCTATGGGATTCTCGCGCTGCTGTTGTTGTGGGGAGATGAACGGCCAGGGGAACGCGGAGCGCTCGTTCGGGCGCTAGTGGGGGAGAAAGCCTGACTTTGGATGGGATCGAGGGCTGAGGACAAAGTGCATCGATCATCGCGGACTAATTGAGGAATACGGACTGACCGCGAGTCCGAGTTGCGTACTGAGTCCGAGTTGCGTACTGAGTCCGAGTTGCGAGCCTATTACGAGACGAGAGCGAACCGCACAAGAAAGTTCGTACCTCGTAATAGGTTCGGACCTCGGACTTAGATCGTACTTCGGACTGCGGTCCGCGATCCTCAATTAGTCCGCGATGATCGATGCACTTGGTCCTCAGCCCTCGATCCTTCTTCCATACTTTTTCCATTCACCGTATGATATAGCCCTTCGAACACCCCTGCTGCGAGGTGATATGCGCCGTTTGGTATTCCTCGGTCTTTTCGTTTTCGCAGCTTCATCGGCCGGCGCGCAAAACCTGCGCGACAAAATCTCCGATCTTTTCATCTTCGGTCCCGGCCAACAGCCATTATTCCTGGCCGGCTCGGGTGATCCAAACAATCCCGCTTTTCTTCAGGCGCACGGAGCGCATTTCATTCCGTCCTCGAACGCGGAGAACGCCGCGCTGATCGCGTTCCTCACCGATGCACTCGGCGCCAGCATCGGCAGTATTCCAATCGGCTCGACCAGCGGCGGTGAGACTTTCCGTTTTGAAGCGGGCTTGCCTGTGCTCGTTTCAACGTCGTCGGGGCCAATCTTCGCGGAGCGTGCGCAGACGCTCGGCCGCGGTCACATGCTGGCGGGAATCAGCAGGACTGGATTCCGTTTCTCGACTCTGCGCGGTGTGGACATGGGGGACATCAATCTCGTCTTCACCCATCAGAACGTGGATTTCCCCGGCTGCAGCCAGCAATTCGGCAATAATTGCGCGCTGTACGGTGTGCCGCGGCTGGAAAACGACGCGATGGATTTCCATCTGTCGATGGATCTCGACGTCAGAGTGACTTCACTCTACGTGACCTATGGTTTGGGAAGTCGGTTCGACATGGGTATCGTCGTTCCAATCGTTCAATCCGAATTCCGCGGACAATCCGACGCTCAAATCCGACCGTTCGGCGCGCCCGGTGACAGCGCATTCCATTATTTCTCGGGGACGGCAACGAATCCCGTGCTCACGGCACACCGCGAGAGCCTCGGCTCTGCCGCCGGCCTCGGCGATGTTGCACTGCGTTTGAAACTGAACTTCCGCGACGCGCCCGAAGGTGGATTCGCAATGCTGGTCGATGGCCGCTTTCCAACGGGCAGTCAGGAAGATCTACTCGGCTCGGGAAAATTCTCCGGCCGGGCGTTGATGATCTTCAACTCCAAGATCGGCGATTTCTCCCCACACGTGAACGCGGGCTTTCTCTATCACGCCGACAAGCAGCAGAATAACGCCGTGCTCGGGACTGTCGGCTTCGATCAACGGCTCTCAGACATCTTCACGCTCGCAGCAGATCTGGTGACGGAGCTGCAGGTTGGAGACAGCAAACTGCCGCTGCCCGGAATCGTCGCGTACGACGTCCCGTTTCGGCGCACGTTGAATCCGACCAACATTCCGGACATGCGCGACGACATCGTAAACGGGTCGTTCGGATTCAAGCTCGCGCCCGCGCGCAAGACGACGATCGTGCTCAACACCCTCTTCCCGCTGAACCGGGGCGGACTGCGGCCAAATCTGGTTTATACCGCGGGGATCGAGTACACCTTCTAGTGGACGCCGACGAGTCTCCAGGCGTTGCCGTCGCGGCGAAATGACGCGGTGACACTCACCGGCACGTGCTTGTCCTCGCTCGTATTCGCGTTCACGTAGTCGTATTTGCCCGCGAGAGTAGCTTCGGCCGACGTCGGTGTACTATCGAGGTCTTCAATCCGGAATGTGACGTTGAGATTCCGCGCAACCTGGAAGAAAGCCTGCAGGTCACGCTGCTGACTTGATGTGATGCCCGGATTGATCCGCCGTACCGCGCCGATGTCCTTCGACTCGAGAGCACGCGCGTAATCAGCGACGATCGGCGCAAGGTCACTCATGGTCGCCGCCTTCGGCGCGGGTGGCGGAGCTGACACTGCAGGGCTCGGATCCTTCGGCGTTTCGATCGGTTTCAGCGCCACGGTCGGAGGCTGCGACGTGACCACTTGTGACTGAACGGGAATATTCTGGGGCAGAGTCTGCCTCGTTTGATTTGCGGTTACGTTTGCAGGCGCCGACGCACGCGTGGTGATGTTGTTGGCTGTTCGCGGTGGTGGTGATTTCGCAACGGACGGCGTGGTGCGGGTGTTCCGGGTGTTGGCCGCAGTTTTCTCCGGCTGCTTCGGCGTCGGGGGCAGGCTCGCCGGCGACGGCAAAGCAGCGCTCTGATTCTGGTTCGACGTCGACACGTTCTGCGCGGTCGGCGCCACTGGAATGGTCGCTGCCGAAGCGGTCGGGGCGGTGGAATCAGCCGCAGGTGCGGCTTGCTGGATAGCAACACCGGCGTTGTTCGAACGGGACCTGCCGAGTTCTGTCCACACGATCAGCAGAATCACGGCGGCAAGCGCGCTGATGCCGGCGATCATGAAGTATTTGGAGCGCGTCTGCGCTTTCCGTCTCGCCTGCTCGATCGCACTCGACACCGATGCGCTCAGTGACACCGATTCCGGGTAAGCCGGTCCGCTCAGTTTCGCGCGCACCGCGCTCAGCTCGTTCGCCATGTCCAGGGCACTGGGATAGCGATCGCTCGGCTCCTTCGCCATCGCCTTCGCGACGATACGATCGAGCGCCGGTGGCAGACCTGGCATCAGCTCGCTCACCCTCTTTGGTTCTTCGGTGATGATGCGGAAGAAGAGATTCTGCAGTGTCGGCCCGTCGAACGGCTTCATGTTCGTGAGCAGCTGATACAAGACGCCGCCGACGGCAAAGATGTCAGTCTGGGGAGTCGTTCTCCCTTCGGTGATCTGTTCCGGCGCCATGAAGGTCGGCGTGCCCAGCAGCGAGCCTGTCGTCGTCATGCTGGACGACGCGAGATGCGCGACGCCGAAGTCCATGATCTTCGCGCGTCCATCCTCGGTGACGCGAACGTTCGCCGGTTTGATGTCGCGGTGAATGATTCCGCGCTTGTGCGCGAACGAGAGACCGGTCAGAACGTCGATCGCGATATCGAGCTTCGCCTGCAGGGATAATGTTTGGCCAGATTCCAGCAGCTTCTCCAGATCGATGCCGTCGACGAACTCCATCGCGATGTAGAGGTGTCCCTCGGCGTCGCCCATGTCGTAAATGCAGACGACGTTGGGATGCTGCAGCGATGCCGCTGCCTGGGCCTCGTGGAGGAATCGCCGGCGGAGGTCGTCCTGCCGAGCGATCGAGTCGTTCATGACCTTGATCGCGACCGGCCGATCGAGCACCGAATCCTTTGCCTTGTACACGACTCCCATCGCGCCTTCGCCAACAAGCTCGATGATTTTGTACTTGCCGATGTCGGGAATCGTGGTTTCGGCCATGGACGTGCGAGTCCGCCGCCGAGTTCAGGGCGGCCGGCGGGTACCGAGAATATTCAGCGCGGAAGGGGTTTGAGCAATGTCGAGACGGCTTGGGATCGAGGGGTGAGGACTAAGTGCATCGATCATCGCGGACTAATTGAGGACCGAGGACTTTTTAAAAGCGAAGTGCACCGCTGGGCGCTTTCAGCAGCTAGCTGACCGCTTGGCGCTGCAGGCGACGTGACAGATCGCGACGGAGTCTGACAAGCGCGGGTTGTGGATCAGATCGCAAACGAGATCTGTCCCGTCTTCTTGCAGCGGACAGCTATCAGCGTGCTGCTATCAGCACCTCGCGGTGCAGTGCGCTTCTAGAGTCCTCACTCCTCGACTAGTCCGCGATGATCGATGCACTTAGTCCTCACCCCTCAATCGTTCTTACGAAACCCCTTGCCCCCTCAGGAAGTGAATCACGATCACGATCAGCGCGATGATGAGCACAATGTGGATCAGTGCCCCAACCGTCTTCTTCAGCAAGACGAAACCGAGTAGCCAGAGGACCAACAGCACACAGCCAAATATCAGCAGCATAGAGCCTCCTATCAGTACTGGCGAACGATATTCTGGCGCCTAGAATAACCGCAAAAGGAGAATCCCGATGAGAAGAACCACCCGCTTCTCCCTCGCGCTAGCGCTGGCCGCAGTCTCATCGCCAGGCGTCACTCAGACAGCGACAACCGTACCGCCGCCAAGGATCGTGGCCGGCTTCGATGCCAGTCGGCTCGCGCGCATCGATCAGGCGCTTCAGCGGTCAGTCGACAGCAATGAGATTGCGGGTGCGGTTGCCCTCGTGCTGCGCGATGGACGTCCGGTCTACGAGCGCGCGGTTGGCTGGGCAGACAAGGAATCGGGGCGTCGGATGACAACCGATGCAATCTTCCGCATCGCGTCGCAGACCAAAGCGATCACCAGCACCGCCATCCTGATGCTGTTCGAAGAGGGCAAGATCGGACTCGGCGACCCCGTGAGCCGCTTCATTCCACAATTCGCTCACACGACCGTCGCCACGCGCTCGGACACCGGACGCGTCATCTCGCGGGCGAAACGCGAGATCACCATTCACGATCTCCTGACTCACACCGCCGGAATCTCCTACGGCACGGATTCGCTCGTCGCGCCGCTCTACGCCGCGAAGGGGCTGGGACCGGCAGCGGGTTGGGGTTGGTACACCGCTGACAAGAACGAGCCAGTCTGCGCTACGATGGAGCGTCTGGCGACAGTCCCGTTCGTCGCGCAACCAGGCGAGAAGTGGGTTTACGGCTACAACATCGACATACTCGGCTGCGTTGTCGAGCGCGCGTCGGGAATGCCGTTCGACCAGTTCGTACGCACAGGTATCACTGATCCATTGGGAATGAAAGACACTTTCTTTTTCATTCCACCCGACAAGAAGCAGCGCCTCGTGACCGTGTACATGAACGACAGCGCCGGCCGCTTACAGCGGGCGCCGGAAGGCGCGAAAGGACAGGGTCATTACGTCGATGGACCGCGCCGCAATTTCGCGGGCGGAGCGGGACTCTTATCGACGGCTCACGATTACGGGCGCTTTCTGCAGATGATCGCCAACGGTGGTCAGCTCGATGGAGTGAGGATCCTCGCGCCGCATACGGTGAGTTTGATGACGACCAATCAGTCGGACACGCTGTTCACGGCGATTAGCCCGTGCGGTGGAATGGGACTCGGCTTCGGGATACACGAGCGCGCTGGGTGTGACGACGTGACTTCAGTCGGCTCATACTTCTGGGGCGGCGCCTATGGATCGTCGTATATGGTCGATCCAAAGGAGCATCTCGTCATCGTCTTCATGGAGAACCGGCTGCCGCGCAAATCCGAGCCGGGCGACAACTTCCACAACCTCGTTTACCAAGCGCTCGTCGAACCTAGGATGTAGGGCGCGATGTGCTCGCGGCGTCGATCGCCGCCGGCACTTCGCTGACAGTCTCTATCACCGGCTCGCTCGTCTCGAGTAGGAGTGTCTCGAGATCCAGATCGCGCTGGATCTTGCGGAGGACATCGTCCCCAATCACGCCGCGATCGCGTAGATCGAGCAACGCTTGCTGTTCCGCCTCCAGCATTGCGGCGCGCACGCGACGGTATTCTTCGCCGCGCTGCTCATCGATAGCCGCGGCTTCATGCGATGGAGCAATCGTGAAATGCTCGTGCTCCGCAGTGTCCACGCCGCCGGACGTTTCCTGCCCACTCTCCCGATGCGCGGCTTCGTCCTGCTCGCGCGCCGCCCACCGTCGCGCCCGTTGTCGATGTCGCTGCTTGAGATAACGCACGACTTCCGGATATCGCGTCCCGGCGAAAACGGGGTCCGAGAGAACACGCAGGCCTTGCTCGGCGGCGGCCAGACGGGCGTGCGCCTCCTCGGCAGCCACGTCCTCGTCGATGCCGATGCGCAGCCACCGCGCCATTAGGCCCAGCGTTGGACCCTGCAACACCAGCGTGATGAAGATGACGGAGAACGTGATGAAGATGATTTGCTCGCGCGCGGGGAATCGCGCGCCTGTTGCCGTCGTCAGAGGAATCGCCAACGCAAACACCAGCGACTCGCCTCCGCGCAATCCGGCCCATGCGATGAAGAACACCTGCCGCCACGGCGGCAGTGGATCTGTCCCGCGACGGAGCCAGCGGAAGGCAATTCTGAACAGATACGCGGTCGGCATTACCCACACGATGCGGACGACGACCACAGTGAGGCTGATCAGCGCCCCCTCCCATAAGAGCGTAGAGAGCGGCAATCTGTCTGCTGCGTTCAGGACGTAGGGCAGCTGGATACCGACCAGAATGAAGATCAGACTCTCGAGCATGAACGTCACGACCGTCCACATTCCCAAAACCTGCACCCGCGCCTGGGCACCGAGGATCTTTGGGACGGTCCGCGCCGCATAGAGACCGGTGGCGAGCACTGAAAGAATGCCGGACACGCCGATGGTGTCGGCCAACAGGAACGACGCGAACGGTGTCAGCAGTGAAACAGTGTTCGATACCACCGGCACCTGACGCGTGATCCGGTGAAGGCGCGTCACCAGCATCCCCACGACGATTCCAACGGCGACACCGCCGAGTGCGCCCACTACGAATCGCACGGCAGCAGCCTGCATGGAGAAGACGCCAGTGACCGCTGCCGCAATCGCGAAGCGATAGATGACGAGTGCCGTCGCATCGTTGGCGAGACCTTCGCCTTCGAGGATGCTCTGAATCGTTCTCGGCATCCGCAGCGAGCGCATCACCGACAGCACCGCCACCGGATCGGGCGGTGAGATGACCGCGCCGAGTGTGATGGCGGCCGCCCACGTGAACGATGGATGCAGCGCATGGGCGACAATAGCAACCGCTGCCGTCGAGACAATCACCATCACCACCGACAGCCGCACAATCGGACCCAGCTGTCTACGGAGCTCGCGCAGGGGGAAACCGATCGCGCCCGAGTACAGCAGCGGCGGAATGAAGACGAGAAACACAACGTCCGGCGCGAGCATGACTCGCGGCAATCCCGGTATCAGCGCGAGCAGCAGTCCGCCGACGACCAGCACCGACGCGTAGGGAACGTTCAGCCGCTCGGCGACAATGCGCAGCCCGGCTGAGACGGCGAGGCAGAGTAGAACTAGCTCGAGGCCGGCCACACGTTGTTCAGCCGATTGATGTCGGGTAGCGCGCGACGGGAATCCAACTCCGCTCGTACGACTCGCTTCCGCTCGGAAACACGATAAACGAACACGGATCCAAGGTTCCACATCTCGACGGGCAGTTTGACCGTGCTGCGGCTTCCATCCGCGAACATCAGCGAGACTTCAGCCGGCAACACCATCGTGCCGCGATTCGACAGATACAGCTTCGCCCCATCAGCGGAGTTCGACACGGAGTCAATTGCCTGGTCGAGCCGCGCCGTCGAGTAAATCCACCCGTGCCAGAACCAATCAAGATCCATCCCGGACTGGTCCCGCATCATGCGAAAGAAATCCGCCGGCGTTGGATGCTTGAACGCCCACGCTTTTATGTACTCGCGAAACGCTTTGTCGAACCGCTCCTTGCCGAGTACTTCGTAGCGCAGCGTCTGCATCATGAGTGCAGGCTTCTGATAACCGACCCAGAATAGGTCGCGCACCTGAGTTGGATTTGTTATCAGCGGTTGCTCTTCGCCGGGCTTTGCGTGATCGGAGTACAAGTGCAGCGGATGGACTTCGATGGTGTCACCGTACGGAGCGCCGCTGAAATACTTCGCTGCGTTCCCCAGATCGATGAAGGTGTTGAAGCCTTCGTCCATCCATGGATAGAGTCGCTCGTTGGAGCCGACGATCATCGGGAACCACTCGTGCCCGAACTCGTGGGCGATCACCCACTGCTGATCTTCACGCGTGCCGGCGTTGGGTGTAAAGGTGAGCATCGGGTACTCCATGCCGGCGACCGGGCCTTCGACCGTCGTCGCATGCGACCAGGGATAGTGATACCACTGCTCGCTGAAGTACTTGATCGCCTCGCGCCCCATGCGATTGACTTCCTTCCACTTGTCGGCGTTGGGGCGATAGAGACTCTCGATGAGGATTCCATCGTAGCCACTGGCATCCCAGCGGAGATTGGGGCCGCCGGCAAATGAGAAATCGCGCACATTGGTCGCCGTGTAGTGCCACATCAACGATGAATGTGGATACAGCGCCGACAATTCTCCCTGCGCGTAGATCCGCGGTCGTGTCTTCTCGAAGTTGCCGGCTTCATCGCCGCGAATGATTGCGATCGCGGTGTCTGACTTGCGAGCGAGTGCGAGTCGCGTTCGCTGAGTCGGCGTGAGCACGTGTTCAGGGTTCACGAGCTCGCCCGTTGCCGCGATGATGTACGAGGCGGGAACGATCAGGGAGACGTCGAAGTTGCCGTACTCGAGATAGAATTCACCGGCGCCGATGTATGGCTCGTGATTCCAGCCGCGAACATCGTCGTAGACCGCCATGCGCGGATACCATTGCGCGATCTCGTAGAGCGGGCCGTCGCGTCCCATGCGACCACCGCCGTTCTCGGGAACTTTGAATCGCCACGCCGCGTCGATGTCAATCGATGCGCCGGGGGCCAAGGGCTTCGCCAGGTCGATCCGCATCGTCGTGCCGTAGATCGTGCGATTGGCGTTCGTGCCGCCAACTCGCAGCGAGTCCAGCGTGAATCCACCCGCGAATCCCTGGCAGGAGAAATCGAACGCAACGTCGAGGAAGACGAGCGGCGGCTGATTGAGCTGATTGGTGATGCTGTTCGGCGCGCAGAGGTTCTGCTCGACGAACATCCACAAGTACGGCAGTGAGTCGGGCGAGTGGTTGACGTAATGAATCGTCTCGCGTCCACGGATCTCGTTCTTCGCCGAATCGAGACTGGCGGTAATCCTGTAATCGACGCGCTGTTGCCAGTACTTCCGCCCGGGTCGTCCGCTGCCGGTGCGGAACTCGTTAGCCGTTGGGAGAATGAGCGGCTGGAAGGGGGATGTGTCGGCGACTTGCTGCAGCGATTGTGCGACGCCAGTCGTTGCGGCGCAGCCCCACACCAGCGCGGCGAGGAGACTACTGCGCATTCTTACGGGACGTCTTACTCAAGACTTCTGGCTCAAGACTTTTGGCTTTCCAGCCTAGCCAGCCTCGCCCTCGTACCACTTGACCCGGCAGTGCGCCCGTGTGCTCACCGTTGCGCAGCACCTGCACTCCGTTCACGAACACATCACGCACGCCCGTCGAGTACTGGTGCGGCTTGTCGAAGGTGGCGTGGTCCTGGATCGTTTTCGGATCGAAGATCACGATATCAGCGTAATACCCAGGCACGAGTCGGCCGCGATCGTGGAGCTTCAGATTGTTCGCCGGCAGCGATGTCAATCTGCGGATGGCTTCCTCGAGCGGAATGACTTTCTCGTCGCGCACGTACTTGCCGAGCAGCCGCGCGACGTTGCCGTACGCCCGCGGGTGCGCGCTCGACTTCAGGAACACTCCTTCCGGCGCGAGGGAGCCTGCATCGGATCCAAAACTCATCCACGGCAGCTGGATCTCGCGGCGCAAGTTGTCTTCCGACATCAGGAAGTAAACGGTCCCTACTCTGCTGCCGTCCTGGATCACCAGATCCATCGCCGTCTCCTCCGGCGATTTGCCGCGCATACGCGCGATCTCGCCGAGAGTTTTGCCGGTGAGGTACTTCAGCGAATCTGCCTTGAATCCGATCAGCAGAATCTTTTCAGGCGAGCCGGTGGCGAGGAAAAAGTTTTCCCATTTGTCCGTCGGAGTGCGCATCTCCTGGGCAACACGGGCGCGGATCGCCGGATCCTTCAGTCGCGCCGCCCATTCCTTGTAGCCGCCCTCCTGCACCCACGGCGGCATCGAAGCATCAAGTCCGGTAGCGCCGGCGGGATACGTGTACATGTCGGCGGTGACCGGCAGTCCGCGTGCTCGCGCCTGCTCGACTTTAGCGATCGCCGCGTCGATCTTGCTCCAATTCGATTGACCCGCCTGCTTGAAGTGATAGATCTCGGCGGGTACACCAGCATCGCGCGAGATGGTGATCAATTCGTCAATCGCCTCCAGCAAACGCGCGCCTTCGCTGCGCATGTGCGAGATGTACATCCCGCCGTAAGGAGCAACAGCTTTCGACAACGCAATCAGCTCGTCGGTTTTCGCATAGAATGCCGGCGCGTAGATGATCGACGAACCGATGCCCATCGCGCCTTCTTCCATTGCCTGGCGCGCTAGCGTTTGCATTCGCTCCAGCTCTTGCGGCGTCGGCGGACGATCGGCGTAGCCGATCTCGTGAATACGCAGCGTTGTGGCGCCGACGAAAGACGCGACGTTGGGCGAGATGCCCCGATTCACGAGATGATCGAGATACTCGCCGAGTGTCGTCCATGGGACATCGTACTTGATGTCGCCCTCGTCTTCGATCATCGCCTTGCGCATCTCGTCTGTGAGGGGTCCCATCGACTCACCCTCGCCCATCACTTCGAGCGTCACGCCTTGCCTGATATCGCCCTGGCTGCGGCCATCCTGGATCAGCGATTCATTTGCCCAGCTCAGCATGTTGATGAAGCCGGGCGCGACCGCCATTCGCTGCGCGTCGATCACTGTCTTTGCGTTCAGCGTGCCGAAATTGCCGGTGAGTCGAACGCGATCGCCGACGATTCCGATATCCCCAACGAAAGGCCTGCCGCCGAGTCCGTCGTAGATGGTGCCACCGCGAATCACGACATCGTATACGGTGGATTGAGGTGATTGAGTGCTGAGCGGGACGCACGCGATGGATCCAATCGACAGCAGCAGAATCGTCGCGCGGCGGCGGATTTGATTCATGGTTTGGTGTGAGTCAGAAATAACTCGATGGGGATCCGAAGTTTATCTCCCGGGTGAAGCGACGTGAGACCCTGACCGGATGCGATGCCAGGCACCACGCAGAGAGCGAGAAACGCGAGAACGCGCCGCATTGGACAAAATCTACGGTCGATTCAGGCCGGCGGCTCGCGGTCGCGCGGTCCCCGGCGTCCTTCCAACCATTGACCCGCAACCGTTGTCGAACTGGTTTCAGCTCTATGGAGTAAATAATGCGCCGTTTCGGCACTGCCGTCTTTTTCTCCTCTCTTCTCGCGACAAAACTCTTCGGACAGAGTCATCTCGATTCAACCGAGGTACGTCGCCGGCGCGAGGACCTCGCCTTCCTACGCACGGAAGCGCCTGCCCGACACGCCAATCTCTTTCACGAAATGACTGCGGCGCAGTTCGACAGTGCGCTCAATGCGATTGATTTGCGATTGCCTGCATTGTCGCGACATCAAATGATCGTTGAGCTCCAGAAACTCGCGGCGCTGATTGGCGACGGTCACTCCAACGTCGGCCCGTGGCGCGACAGCGTCATCGCGTTCCACACACTGCCCGTCTCCTTCTACTGGTTCACTGAAGGAATGATCGTCCGCGCCGCCGACTCGGCGCACGCGAATCTCGTTGGCGGCAAAGTCCTCGCTATCAACGGAATGCCGATCGATTCGGCGATCGCGCGCGTGCGGCCGTTGATCAGTCACGACAATGAGATGGGAATCCGCGCCTTCACACCGTTCTTTCTGGCGATGCCGGAGATTCTGCAGGCGACGGGAATAATTCCCGATGTGCACCATGTGCCACTTACGATTGAATCCGGCGCCAAACAGCGAACGGTGACACTCACGCCTGCCGGACTATTTCCGATGCTGACCGGCGACGCTGACCGTAGCTGGGTACGACGCGCAGGCTGGATCGACGCGAGAGATGGCAAGGCGGAAGCACTCTGGCTGAGCGATCCGCTCAACATCTACTGGTACAAGTATCTCCCTGAGTCGCGCACGCTCTACCTGCAGATAAACACGATTCAGCAGAAGCAAACCGACTCATTGCCACGATTCATCGCGCGCGCGATCGCAGCGGCTGATTCCGCCGGTGCCGACAAGCTCGTACTCGATCTGAGACTGAATGGCGGCGGCAACGGCGACTTCAACAAGCAGATCTTCCTGCCAATCATCAAGTCACGCTACGATACACAGGGGCACTTTTACGTGATCACCGGCAGACGCACCTGGTCGGCGGCGCAGATGCTGGTGACGGAGCTGATGAAATACACGACGGCGATTTTCGTAGGCGAGCCGAGCGCCTCGCACGGAAATCACTACGGCGATTCATACCGAATCGTGCTACCCAACAGTCGGGTGACGTTCCGGGTGTCGACGCTCTGGCACCAATATCTCGATTCCCGCGACAAGAGGCTGATGATCGAGCCCACGATCAAGGCCCCGCTTTCATTCGCCGACTATGCCGCAGGCAGGGACGCGGCGCTGGCGGCGATTCCGTAGGCGGGAAGCGGGAGGCGGGGTAACGGGAGGCGGGTAACGGGAGGCGGGTAACGGGTACGGATAACGGAAAACGGGAAGCGCGCTTTCCGTAACCAGTAACCAGTACCCGTTGCCCGTTGCCCGTACCCGCCTCCCGCTTCCCGCTTCCCGCTTCCCGCCTCCCGGCCTCCCGTCTGCAGCTTGTAAACCAGTTGGTGAATTCGTCTGTCCAACCCTAGGCAGCCCAAAACTTTTCCTTGGTTGGCTGCGTAGAGGGGATTGGAGGTCGTTCGATGCCTTATCCTCATCACTCGATGAGTAGTCCGAGCGGCGCATACGCAGTGCGTCCGGGAACCAGTGCAGCGCTGACCGCGCGCACCATCGACGCAACCGTTCACCCTCCCATCGTCCGTGCGCAGGAGACCGTCGCGCAGGTCGTTCCGCGGGTCGCGGAATCCTTCCGCACCGCCTTTACTTCCCCGCTCTTCATCAGCGCACTCGCTCTCACACTCATTTTCGTCTGGCTGCTGTCGCGCATGCGGCGGCAACTGGCAGGGCTGGCAATGGGCGCAATGCTGGTTATTGCGCTGACGTCGTTCACCGCGCCGCGCAAGCCGCAGCCGAAACGTGTCGTCGATCTGAAGAGCACGCCGAAGACAACGCGCAACCGCATGCAATCGACATCGTGGAACGGCTACGGCTACATCGCGCCGCGGCAGGTGGAGCAGCCCGTGGTGATGGATTATCCAGATCCCAATCCGGATCCAGGTCCAGATCCCACTCCCGTGCCCGACTCGCGCTTTGATCCTGTCGACATTGTACTTCCGGCGACACCGGTCACGCCCATGCCCGAATGGCGCGACGAAGTTATGCGCAATGTCGAGCGCGAAGCCCAGCGTTTGATGCAGGATCCGCAGTTCCGTGAGATCATCCTGCGCCTGCGCGCGCAGGCACGCGAGGAAGCTCGGCAAAGGAGATGGCGCCGGGACTTCTAACTCGCTCCGTGGCCAAAAACATGCGTCAAGGCCTCCTACCTTACACGGAGCTAACAAATGAGAAGGCTTGTCCTCGCCTGCGCGGCAGTAACACTGCTCGCCTGCGGTGGAGGCGATTCTACCGGTCCCGTCGCCAGCGCTGAAGGAACGTGGAGCCTGCAGACCGTCGGCGGTACCGCTTTGCCCTATACCTACGCATACGACGCAGTGACCCAGCACAGAGCCGAGGTTCTGAGCGACGTGTTCGTCTTTAGTGCGGACGGCAGCTATACTGAAACGTTCACTACTCGGGACACGCAGGGCACTACGGTGACGACTGAGACTGCCACCGACGCAGGCACCTGGAGCCAGAGCGGCAAGACGGTCACCGTCACGTTTTCCGATGGCTCGCATCTAGGAGCAAGCATCAACGGAGACCAGATCTCAATGAATACGGCGGCCGGCGTGCTGCTGTACGCGCGACAGTAGCGGGATAGCTAGCTCACGAGCTTCGCCGCACCCAAACAGTAGTCGAAGTAATCCAGGCTCGCATCCGCGCGAGCGAGCAAACCCTCGGCGATCCCCGTCCTCGCCTCCGGTAACTCACGCACCTGCGCTTCGATCACATGCGTCAGCCACCCTTCGGCGTGACCGATGTCGATGATGGCGTGCGCACCGTAGTACACGACGGTCTTCTTGCTGATGCCGAGCCGCGTCGCGCCGTGTACCACACGCGTGCATCGCTGCGGCGCGAGCAACTCCACCGCACCGAGCACTCCCTGCGCCCGAAACGCGTTGCGACGATGGATGCAGCTCCAGATCATCAGATTGATTCCGGATAGAACTTCCCACGGCAGCTCATCGGCGTCCGGCGCTGGTATGTTGAGATCCCTGATCAACTGATGGAAGAGATGCGTATGCACCGCCTGCGGCTTTCCGCGGCCCATCTCATCCCAGTAGTTGCTCGCCATTTCCATCTTTACTTCACCGCGCGTTCCCACTTGCGCCAGCGCTACCAGATCGTCGAACGCGGCCTCACCAGCGCACTCCATTTTCAGAAACCATTCGAGCTGCGATCGCGTCGCGTCTGATGCGAGAAATGTGTAGAGATCGTGCTCGTAGAGCGGATGGCCGAAGGCCGCCAGCTGGTACCACTTCGCGAACTCCGCCGGATCGGCGGGCAGATCCGCGAGGGAGATTCTCCGCGAGTGATGCACGCGCCGCAGCACGTCATCCTCCCACGGTTTCTCGAGCTCTCGCTGTAACCGGCAACAGAGAGGATGGAACTGATAGGAATCCCGATCGAATCCGTGCGTCTGGGCGGCCGATTGCCCCGACCCTGCCGGAATCTGAACGTGTTGTTTATACAGCACGAGCAGCGCACGATGAAACTCGGAGCGTGCTGCATGATCGATCCAGGGATCGGTATGCCGATCCGTCGTGCAGTCGGAGGGATAAGCAATTCGCGCAAGGTCGCGGGCCATCAGCAGAATCCTCTCCTCGAGACCGACATCCCGATCCAGCTCCCCGTCGAGATCGGGAAGGTCGAGGAGACGGGCGAGTCGAGCCGCGAGTGATTCAGTCGCCTCCTCGCGTCGCCGGACGAGGGCGACGGTCGGCAGCTCGATGGAATTCAGCACTGCTGGCTCAGAGTTGATCACACGGTTCGGCGCTTGCATTTCCACACGCTCGATGACCGTTTTGCAAGTCACGAGCCTCGTCCCATGACACGCGCGGTGCAATCCTCGGTGCACCTTCCGCAGGGGCTCCCTGCCGGAATTGGTGTTCCGTCGCTTCTGGACGAGGCCTGGCGATTGGTGCCGTTTACGCCGCCCTTCGCCTTCAGCGCGTTCTTTTCCCCCGAGGACACGCTGCTGTGTGTCTGTGCGTCCGACGCCGCATTGGATCTCGTCCACCGAATCGCCGTCGACGACGGCCGCGCCAAAAACGGCATCCGTGTCGCCGAGCTCACATCGGGGAGTGGTCTGATCGGATTGTATCTGCTCGGCCGCGACCCGGAAGCGACGCTTCTCGGCCTCGATATCGATGACGAAGCAGCAGAGGTCGCCAAGCGCAACGCGCTGAAGCTGGGTATGTCGGATCGCACGCAGTTCGCGCGCGCGGACCTGTGGTCGCCGAAGACGTTCAAGCTGCTCGAAGCCGGCCGACCGAATCTGATGGTTTGCAATCCACCGTACGTCCCGGAGCCGCCGGGAACGCGGATGCAGCTCGAGGCGGCCGCCGGTCCACATGGTACCGCGCACATCATGCGGGCGCTGGAGGTCACACGACTGATTCAGCCGGATGCGCTGTCGCTGTCCTGGTGCAGCCTTACTCACCCGGGAGGCGTGGTAGCGACGGCGCACGACAGTGGATACGAGATCGAGACGCTTTACGTAACGGCAATTGCCGACGGTGAGTACTCCGGCTCCGTCCACGATTATCTGCGCAGCCTCAGCGACTGTTTTATCAATGAGCAGCCCGACACGCTGGCGATCGTCGCTCCGGATCACTCGGCGCGATTTGCATTCCTGCTGTTCGCCGGATCGTTTCGCCGTCGTGACCCTGCGGCAACTGACAGCACACACGATGTGGGTGACACTCCGGACCAGGCAGCCGAAGCAGTGCAAAAGATCTGTGAGGATTTTGTGCGTGAAGGGGTAAAGACCCTGGCATCCGCGCACGCCCCGTTCTCAGTTCACTGCTCCATACTCAGCCGCTGGGACGAGCTGGCTTTGCGCGTGATGCTTCACGGCACTCCATCACCCAGGGCGAGCTCCGCACGATGAGATTCCTCGGGATCGGTGACACCGTCGATCTCGGCGACATGTATCTGCGGCTGCAGTCTGCAGGTCACGAAGTGAAGGTGTACGCCGACGACGCCGAATCACACGATATCATGCGCAGGATGTTGTCATTCACAGATGATTGGGAGAAGGAGCTAGCCTGGGTTCGCGCAGCCGATGGTGATGGCGTGGTTCTGTTCGAGACCGCATCGCGCGGACAAATCCAGGACGATCTCCGCCGCGATGGGTTCAACGTCATCGGCGGCAGTTCGCTCGGCGACCGGCTGGAAAACGATCGCGCTTACGGGCAGTCGGTGCTGCGCGACGCCGGCCTGCATACCGCATCCAGTCACGAGTTCTGCGATTTCGAGGACGCGATCGATTTCGTGGAGAGAAGCCGCCGTCGCTACGTGTTCAAGCTGAATGGCAGTGAGTGGGCTTCTACGCGCAGCTACATCGGAACGATGGAGAATGGCGGGGACATGATCGCGATGCTGCGCGCAAGCCAGCGTACGTGGCCGACCGATGAGCGCCCGTCGTTCGTATTGATGGAGCACATCAATGGAGTTGAGGTGGGAGTTGGGTCCTTCTTCAACGGCGAACAGTTTCTCTCGCCCGCCAATCTCGATTGGGAGCACAAGCACTTCTTTCCCGGGGACATCGGCGAGCTGACTGGCGAGATGGGGACAGTCGTCACTTATCGCGGCGCCGATCGGATGTTCGAGGAAAGTCTCGCCCGCGTGGCGCCGCTGCTCAAAGAGTCCGGCTACTGCGGCTACATCAATCTCAACACCATCGTCAATGACGATGGGATCTGGCCGCTGGAGTTCACTTGCCGCTTCGGTTATCCGGGCTTCCCGATTCTCGACTCACTGCACCGCTGTGGCTGGGACGAAATCTTCCGCGCCATGCTGTCGCGAAGTTCACCGAGTTTTCCAACACACGACGGCTACTCGGTGGGGGTGGTGCTAACAGTCCCGCCATTTCCCTACATGCACGGGTATGACCAGCTCGGCAAAGGACGTCCGATCTGTTTCACCGACGACCTCGACCACGAGGATCGCGCATCACTGCACTTTGGCGAAGTAGACATGCACAACGGCGAGCTCGTCACCGCCGGGTTGATTGGCTACATCATGGTAGTGACGGGCATTGCTGATTCTATCGAGGTCGCGGGCGACGTCGCCTACCGTCGTGTCCGGAAGGTCGTTATCCC
>DASUZC010000078.1:0-7188 GCA_036377095.1 Gemmatimonadaceae bacterium | reverse complement strand
GGGTTTATTCAGGTGGACGCTTCCGCGAAGTCCAGGTGACCGCCGGCAAGGCCAGCGAAGTGATGCGGCTGGGGAGAGGCAATTTCAGGTTTCCTGGTGGGGGAGGAATGGAGTTCTTCGGGCCGGACAGAATGATCTTTGGGCCGGAGATGCCGATGCTGCGACAGCGGCTCGAGCCGTTGATGCGCTACGAGATCGAGCCGATGTTGCGCGAGCGTCTGCGTGATCTGCCGGAGCGAATTCAGCTGCGCACCGCACCCCGGATCAGATCGCTGCGCACGCTGCCGCGAACCTATCGCGTCGATCGGGGCGCCGAGGAGCTGCGCGCCGAATCAGAGCCCGAATCGATGTCCTTTGATTACGAGCCGGGTGACATGATCTTCGATTCCGACGAAATGCCGGATCTGGAGTACTTCGCACCTGACTGGAATGAAGATCTGCTGGATTTCGAAGACGAAATCGAGACTGTGCCGCCCGATACGATCAGGGATCTTGCCGCGACAGCAGCTCGGGACGCTCGAGCCGCGTTAAAGCAGCTTTCTGAGGCTGGAATTGTTTAGATAATTCGCTGATACGTGACTGCCAGCGCGATCCAAGCTCGTTGGCAGCTGCTTGAACGCGCTGCTCCGCATCCGATGTGCCGAGCAGCGCGCTTTGTGTCGGGCCGGTCGTAGTCGGCGAAGTCAACGTCACTGGAGATGCAGGGGTATCGGGCGTAGCGGGACACGAGAAGTGCGGAGGATTTTTCGCGTCCACCGCGGCGTACCCGATGCGCGGCAGCACTTCGCCGGCGAGAAGGATCAGACCACCAAGCGTGATCAACAACGACAGGACGTGCAACCGCGGCAACCTTGCCCGCCAGGTGGTTATACCGACCCACAACCCGCCGATGACGATGACCGCTTCGGCGCCCAGGAATCCGAAAAGACCGAGGCCGCAATCGTTCTCGTAGGGCCAAAACGCGAGCGAAACAGCGACAGCGCCAACCAGAATCAGGCGCGCGGTAACGCCAATCGAGGCCGCGCGTTGACGCGCGCGTTCCTGCGCCCGCTTTTCTTCTTCGCTTTGCAGTTTCTTGTATGCAAGCGAAGGCTCTGGCGGCAGGCCCTCGAATTCGCGTTCTATTTTCTTGAGTTGTATCGACCAGTCGTCCTGGGCCACGCGCTCTCCCCGGCAAAACCCCTAGTATCTTCCAGACTCCGACAGGCCGTTTTGGGCAACGCTACGCATGAGTTCCGATGATATAACGCGGGTCCGGCTCGACAAATGGCTGTGGGCCGCGCGCTTTTTCAAAACGCGGGCCCTTGCCGCGCAGGCGATCGAGACCGGAAAAGTAGAAGTGAACGGCGAGCGTGCGAAACGCGCCAAGCAGCTACAGGTAGGCGATCGCCTGCGTATTCGTCTCGGTCCCTACCATCACGTCGTCGGTGTGCGCGCGGTCTCGGAGCATCGCGGACCGGCAGCGGTTGCGGCTGGCCTCTATGAAGAGACCGAAGAAAGTCGGAAGGCGCGCGAAGCGATGCAGCTGCAGATGAAAGTGGCGCAGGCGGTGCCAGGATACGATCGCGGCCGCCCCACCAAGAAGGATCGAAGGGAGATCGAGAGACTTCGGCGCCGCGGTTACTGAGGATTGAGGCGTTCGGACTGCTATGTTGGTCCGAACGCCTCAATCCTCGATTTCAAAACTCCATCTGCGCGCCGAGTTCGACTACTCGATTCGGCGGGATGCCAAAGAATTCCGTCGCTGGCCGCGAGTTGCGCTGCATGAAAATGAAAAGCCGCTTGCGCCAGCGCGCGAGCGGCTTTGTTCCGGTCGGGATCAGGTTTTCTCTGCCAAGGTAGTAAGTCGTCTCGGTCGGCTTGGCGATGATACCGCGCTCAGTGGCGAGTGAGAGGATCTCCGGCACGTTGGGCGTCTGCATGAATCCGTACTTTGCTTTTACCCGTCCGAAATTGTGCGGAAACGCGGTGACCTCCAGACGCTCGGTGATCGGAATTTCGGGAACCTGCGCGGAGACGATCGACAACAATACGACGTTCTCATGGAGCACCTTGTTGTGTTTCAAGTGATGCAGCAGCACCAGCGGTGCATCCTTCGACTCCGACGTCAAAAAGACTGCGGTGCCCGGCACTCGCGCCGGCTTGAATCTCTTGTCCGGATTCTCATCGCCCAGATCCTTGAGCAGCGCGTCGAGCGGGATCGATGCATCGCGCAGCAGATCGCGCACGATCAGACGACCGCGTTGCCACGTCGTCATCAGGGTGAAAATCCCCAGCGCGATCACCAGCGGAACCCAGCCGCCCTGCACGATCTTGAGCAGGTTGGCCGAGAAAAATGCGAGGTCGATTATCAGGAACAGTCCGCTGAGGCTTCCTGCACGCCAGATGCTCCACTGCCAGTGTGTTCGCGCCAGCACGTAGAACAAAATGCTGGTGATGGCCATCGTTCCGGTCACGGCGATGCCATACGCCGCCGCCAGCGCGCTCGAGGACTGGAAATACAGCACGACCAATACGCAACCAACTGCCAGAGCCCTGTTTATTTCCGGGACGAAAATCTGACCGGTGTCGGTGTGCGAGGTGTGAATGATCTGCACCCGTGGACTGTAACCGAGCTGTACCGACTGCTGGGTCAGTGAGAAAGCACCCGAGATCAGTGCCTGTGAAGCAATGATCGCCGCGATCGTCGCCAGCACGATCAAGGGCAACTGTAGCGCGCTTGGCGCCAGCAGGAAAAACGGATTGACGGCTCCTGCCGGATCACGCAGAATCAGAGCGCCCTGCCCGAAATAGTTGGCGAGCAATGCAGGAAGGACAAGCAGAAACCAGGCAAGACGAATGGGACGCTTGCCGAAGTGTCCCATGTCGGCGTAAAGCGCTTCCGCTCCGGTAACCGCCAGCACGACCGCACCCAGAAGGATGAACGCCGCGCGTCCGTGATGGGTGAAAAATGCTATACCGTACCAGGGATTTGCGGCGGCGAGGATTTGCGGCGCTTGCATGACCTCGTGCAGACCGAGCACGCCAATCACCAGAAACCACAGCGCCATTACCGGACCGAAAATTTTTCCTATTCCCGCCGTTCCGTGCTGCTGGAAGAAAAACAGCGCGACGAGGATGACGAGGGTTAACGGGATGACCAAGTGCTGGGATTGCGGTGCGACAACTTCCAGACCTTCAACGGCGCTCAACACCGAGATTGCAGGTGTAATTACGCCGTCACCATAGAGCAGGGCTGCTCCAATCAAGCCGAGCGCGATGATGATTTTGCGGCGCATCGAATCGGCATCTCGTCGCTGCTTCTGCAGAATCAGCGCGAGTAACGCCAGGATCCCGCCCTCGCCGTTGTTGTCGGCGCGCATGATGAAGACGATGTATTTGATGCTGACGATGATGATCAGCGACCAAACGATCAGCGACAAAACGCCGTAAACGTTAGTCGGAACAGGCGTCAGACCATGCTCTACCTTGAAGCACTCACGCAGGGCGTATAGCGGGCTGGTGCCGATGTCGCCATAGACGACACCCAACGCGAGAAGTGTAAGTTTTGCGAGACGACGGCCGCTCGGACGAGCTTCGGGGTGAGTACTGATTTGCGCGACCTATGGAGGTTATTCAGGCCTGCCGTACAGCTGGCGGCTTTGACCTCGGAATTTCCGTAAGCGCGAGGGCCTTTGCAAGGTCGGTACCGGAGGCGCTCCTAAACATCCTCTTAAGGGGGCACATCGCTTGCGTTAAGAGGGTCAGTGGAAAGAACCTGACTAAAACGGAGGATCTAAAAATGAAAGACCTCAACGAGAGGGGCGTCGAGAACCAGGTCAAAGGCACGGCCAAAGAGATGAAAGGCCAGGTCCGTGGCGATCTTGGGGACGCAACCGACAACACGAGCGAGCACATCAAGGGGCGCGCCGAAGAGCTGGAAGGCAAAATCCAGAAGAATTTCGGCAAGGGCGAGCGCAAAGCCGACCCAGATAACATCTAGCTCGCAACACCAATAAGCGTGAAAAAAGGCCGGTGCATTGCACCGGCCTTTTTTATCTACTTATTCAGCGCCTCAGTAGCGACCATCGCTGCGCGGTGGGCCTGGACGCGGAGCGAGGCTGTCACCTCCACGTCGCTCGGCAAGATCGCGGCGCGCCGCTGCACGCATCTTGTCGAGCTTCGCCTGCTGCTCAGGAGTCAGCAACCGCTTTATCTGAGCATGGGTGCTCTCGCTGACCACGCGTGCCTGCACCGCGATCGAATCCAGCTGGGGTTGGACCGGCTTGTAGAGAGCAACGATCTGCCGGTGTTTTTGCTCGATCAACGTATCGACGGACGCCTGCTGCTGCGGAGTGAGCTTGAGCTCCTCGGCCATTCGCTGCCGCATCGCGCGCGGATTACGACCGTGACCGTGCTTCGAATCCATTGCGCGATCCGCGGCAAATCCCAATGCGCCGCCGGCGATGAATGCGCCGAGCAGGAACATCAGGGCATACCCTTTGGAGCGTTCCATCGAAAACCTCAGTGTGACAGGACGTAACGGAACGTCGCTTCGCGCTGCGACGATCCGTCGTGCGGAGCCTGAACTACCTGGACGGCGCCAGGAAGAGCGTCCACCGCGAGTGAGTCAGTAACTGCTTCGTAGCTGGCCCGCAGATCTTCGTCGTTCTGCTTCGACCAGAGAGCTCCGGCAGCGACGAACAAGAGCGCGGCGGCGGCGAGACCGGGTCCCGCCCAGGTAGCGAGATCGGACCACCAATTAACGGGGATAACCGCTTCGCGATGAGCCCTCACATATGACAGGATGCGTCTCTCCAACGCGTCCCAGTACGCGCCTTCTGCCGGCGGAGCGTAGATCTCACGGAGTGCCTTCGTGATATCAGCGTCGCCGGAGTCTTCGGTGTCGAGTCGCAGGTCGATCCGTTCGTCCATCTTCAGTCCCTCAAGTTTCCCAACAACACACGCAGTTTCTGCCGCGCGTGGTGCAAATCCGAGCGAGCGGTCCCGCCCGGGATACCCAACATCTCGCCGATCTCGGCGTGCGTAAAGCCCTCGATATCATGCAGGACGATTACGGAGCGCGCGCGATCGGACAACTTGGCGAGCGCGGCCTCCAACCGCTCCCGCAGCTCGCCCCCTTCAGCCGGATCACGAAAAGGCGTCGACATCGTGTCCGACAGTTCTTCCGCGTTCCTGACTTTGCGGCGACGAGCGAGATCCAGTGCCGCGTTGGCGACGATGCGATTCAGCCAGGCTCCAAATGCCTGCGCCGGATCAAATCGATCCAGCGCCTGATGCGCCCGCAGGAAACCTTCCTGCACTGCATCCTCGGCATCTTCGTGCGTCAAAACGATTGAGCGCGCTACTGCGTACGCCCTCCGCTGATGCAACCGAACGAGTCCGGCGAAACCACGATCGTCACCTGCCTTGGCAAGGCGAACGAGCTCTTTCTCTTCATCAGAAATACGGGTGCCGGCATTGGATTGTTGGGTGCTGGCATGGGCCTCCGGCGCGCTGCCGTCGAAACCTGGCTCCGCAGCCGTATTACCGATCCCGCGCCGGTCAACGAAAGACAGGGATTCTCCTAGTGGACCGGGCCCATTGATCCGCGCGCTCTACCTGTTCGAAACAGCAGTAGGAGCGGCAACGCGAAAATCAGCACCAGGCCGCTATACAGGTAAATGCGGGAAAAGGCGAGCATGCTTGATTGAACAGTGACCTGCCGATCCAGAATTGCCAGCGCCTGCTGCTGCGCGACCATCGGATTGATCCCGCGCGAAATGAGGCCGCGAGTGATCATCGAAATGCGTCCCAGAGTCTCCGGGTCACCCCTGCCAACGTGCTCGACCAGCACCGCTTTCTCGGACGCCATGAACCGAGCCAGCAGAGTAGCCATTACCGCGATACCAAGTGAGCCACCGAGCTGACGCATCAAGTTGAACATACCCGTTCCCTGCGCCAGATCCTTGACTTGCAGATCGGCCATCGTGGCGTTGGTGAGCGGGACGAAGATCAGCCCGAGCCCGACACCACGCAGGATCAACGGCCAGAATAGATCGTGCTGCCCGCTGGCCGATGTCAGGTGTGACAGCTTGAGCATGGACCAGAAGAACAGAAATGCACCGGCGATCACAGTGTACCTGGCATCCAGTCGCATCGCGTTGCGGCCGACGACTGCCATCGTGATCGCTGAAGCAATCGCGCCGGGCAGAATGATTTTGCCGGTCTGCCACGCCGTCATCTGCAACAGGCCTTGCACGAATACTGGCAGGATGAATACCGACCCGTAGAGCGCAAATCCGAGCAGCAGACCCAGACTAACTCCCGCGGTCAGTTGTCGACTCTTGAGAATCCGGAAGTTGATGACGGGCTCGTCGGTAGTGAGCTCGTGCCAGATCAGCGCGATACCGGAAACCAGCGCCGTGATTCCCAGGAGCGTCACCGAGCGGGATTCCCACCAGTCGTAACGTTCGCCGCGCTCCAGCATCCACTGCAGCGAGCCGACGCACAGCGCGAGCAGAACAATGCCGAGGTAGTCGATCTTGTCAGCCCGCTCCTGGTGCTCGGCGTCGTGCACGTAAGTGACGGTGAGGATCGCCGCGATGATGCCGAGCGGCACGTTGATGTAGAAGATCCACGGCCAGTTGTAATTGTCGGTGATCCAGCCGCCGAGAGTGGGACCGAGTGTTGGACCGACCATGACGCCGACGCCGAAGATCGCCATGCCGGTGCCGGCCTCTTCGGGCGGGAATGTTTCGTAGAGTGTTGCCTGCGCCGTTGAAAGCAACGCGCCGCCACCGATGCCCTGGACCACACGCCAGAAAATGAGCCCCAGCAGTGAGTGCGATGCGCCGCAGAAGAAAGACGCGACCGTGAAAAGGAGGATCGAGCCGGTGAAGTAGCGCTTGCGACCAAAGTAGGCCGACAGCCATCCCGACATCGGAATGATGATGACGTTGGCGATGATATACGAGGTCGATACCCAGGCGATCTCGTCGAGCGTGGCGCCAAGGTTTCCCATCATGTGCGGGATGGCGACGTTGACGATCGAGGTGTCGATCAGCTCGAGCATCGCCGCCATCGTGACGGTGGCGGCGATGACGTACTTATGGGCGTACTTATCCTCGACGGAAGAGGAAATCCTCGTCGAACGCAGTACAGCGGTGCTCACCGGGACGTGTCGACGTGTACGTCGACCGATAGACC
>DASUZC010000077.1:0-3652 GCA_036377095.1 Gemmatimonadaceae bacterium | reverse complement strand
ACCGAGAACCTGATTCGCGGTGTCGAATTCGTCGGGTTTGGAGAGCTGCGTGATGTCACCGGTGTGCAGCACGAAGGCGGGTCGCTGCGGCAGCAGGTTGACTTTGGCGACAGCTTCCTGGAGCGTCGCAGTCACATCCTTGTTCGCTTCCTTGTTGAACCCGATATGGCTGTCACTCACCTGCGCGAAGAAAATGCTCTTGCGCTGCGCCTCGGTCATGAACGGCAGCCGGTTCAGAGCGAATGAGGTTGGGATGCCACCGCTCAGTGCCCACATCGTCCCGGTGCCAGCCCACGCCATGCAACGCAGGAAGCCGCGACGGTCGATGCCGTCTTCGCTGGTGTCGGTGACTATGTAGTTCTTGCCGCTGGGACGAGTATTTCCCTGCTCGTCGAAGCGACCATCGTCGCGATCATGGTGAGGCATTGGAATCGGTCTCCAGGAAGTGTCGAACGCTGCTGCTGTTGACTAATAGACCTCGAAGGTTCCGGATTTATTCCCGCGCTGCTGCCGAACTCGGTGCTGAGGACTGGTCGGGGAGCGAGGTGCCGGGAGGAGGTACGAGGAGCGATACTCGCATTCTCGGTTGACGCGGTGAGAGGTAGGCGTAGCGCAGGTGCCTGGTACCAGGAAAGCTGACAGCCAACCTGGCAACACGCACCTGTGCTACTCTTTCCTCTCACCGCGTCGACCCAGAATGCCATTAGATGCACTGGTACCTCGTACAGGTACCACGCACCTACGTCCTAGTCCCCCGCTGGATATCGAAGATCGCGCTCCGCTTGCACCGCGCGCAGATAAGCCAGTCGCGTTGTCGAGCGTAGCCGAGCCCGAAGGACCCGCCCCCAATCTCACGCCGGGTCATAGCAACGTGACAGCGAGGGCAAATCGGCATTCGACCATCAGCGAACTCAGACCGAATTTGCTGCAGCTCGGTGGGAGTGTACTGCGCGGCGATGTCGTCCATCAGTCAGGAATCCGGATCACGATCTTCCCGAACTGCTGTCCGCTCTGAAGTCGCTCGAACGCTTGCCTGCCCTGCTGGATGTCGAACACGGAATCAACAAGCGGCGTCAGGCGACCGGCGCGGAATTCGTTGGTAACCGCCTCGAACTCGGACTCGTTCCCCATCGTCGAGCCCATGATGTCCCACTGATTCCAGAAGAGTCGGCGGATGTCCATCTGAACGATCGGGCCAGATGTCGCACCGCACGTCACCAGTCGTCCGCGTTTGCCGAGCGCGACGAGTGATTGCTGCCAGGTGGCTTCGCCGACGGTGTCGAGCACTACGTCGACGCCGCGTTTGTTGCTGCGCACCCTCACTTCCTTGCCCACCTCCGTCGTCGTGTAATTGAGGAAATGAGTCGCGCCGAGTCCACGAGCGAGCGCGAGCTTGGCGTCGTCATGTGATGTCACCCAGATGGTTGCACCAATCAGCCGCACCATCTCAAGCGCGGCGAGCGCGACGCCACCGCCGATGCCCCAGATCAAAACGTCGTCGGTTTTCTTGATGCGCGCGCGGGTCACAACCATCCGCCACGCCGTCAACGTCGAGAGCGTGAACGCTGCCGCCTGCTCGACCTGCCGATCCTTGGGAATCGCGCGCACGTTGTGGGCGGGAACGCAGATATACTCGGCGATCGTGCCCGGCAGGTGCTCGCCGAGCATCTTGAACGAGACGCAGAGTGAATGTTCGCCAGCCTGGCAATACTCGCAGGTGTAGTCGCTGATGCCGGGATTCACGATCACCGTATCGCCAATCTGGACGTGATGATTCGGTGAGGTGCTCAGGTCGCCGATGGCATCGACCACCCCAGTCGCATCGGCGCCAAGGATCCACGGCGGCGCGATCTTGACGCCCGGTAATCCGCCGACGACGAACAGATCCAGATGATTAAGTGCGGCCGCCCGGACGCGCACGCGCACTTCGCCGACGCGCGGCTCCGGCTTCGGTAGGTCGGTGCGGTACTCGATTTGATCGAGTCCGCCGTGCGCCGAGATCGTTAGTGCTCGCAAGGGTTTATTCGAGCGTTATATTCAGTCGTATCATTGAATTATACACGCTCGGATAAGCCTGAATGCTGCCCATAAAGGTTCCCCCACTTGGTGAGTCGATCGTCGAGGCCACGATTTCGAAGTGGCACAAGAAGGAGGGGGATGCTGTAACAGCCGGCGAAACTTTAGTCGAGCTCGACACCGACAAAATCACCGTTGAAGTGCCGGCGCAGAAGCCCGGCGTTCTCGCCAAGCGCGCGAAGAACGAAGGTGACGTCGTGAAAGTCGACGAAGTCCTCGGCGAGCTCGATGAGAGCGCAGTTCCAGCCGCAGTCGGCTCGCGGGAAGCGGGAAGCGGAACACAGGAAGCGGGAAGCGGGAAACAGGACACGGGCAGCGGGAAACGCGAAGCGCCCGCTCCTCCACCTGCCCGTCCCTCACCAGCCCCTGCTGCTGCGACCTCATCGCAACCAGAAAATGTGAAGTCCTCGCCGGCGGCACGCCGCATCGCGGATGAGCGAGGCATCAACATAGCAGCGGTTGCAGGAACGGGTCGCGGCGGGGTGGTGTCGAAACCCGATGTGCTGGCGGCAGGCGCCGGAACGCAGAAAGCGCCGAGCGCGCAGCGTCCGAGCGCGCCGATCTCACCGCCGCGTGGCAACGGCGCGACACCGGGCGAGCGCGAGACGCGCGAGAAGATGACGACGCGCCGCAAGCGCATCGCCGAAAATCTCCTGCAGTCACAGAAATCGACGGCGCACCTGACGACGTTCAATGAAGTCGACATGACGGCGGTGAATGGGCTGCGCGAGAAGTTCAAGGAGAAAGTCGAGAAGGAGCACGGCGTCAAATTGACGTTCATGCCGTTCTTCGTGCGCGCGGCGGTGATGGCGCTCAAGCAATTCCCAACGATCAACGCGCAGATCGATGGCGACACGATCGTGTATCGCCATTACGTCAACATGGGGATCGCGGTGGCGTCGGAGGCCGGACTCGTCGTCCCGAACATCAAGGATGCCGATCAGAAAGGCACCATCGAAATCAGCCGTGAGATCAGCGAGGTAGCCAAGCGCGCGCGCGACGGCAAGCTGACGATGGATGATCTTACCGGCGGCACATTCACGATCACCAACGGTGGTGTGTTCGGGTCGCTAGTCTCCACACCGATTCTCAACTATCCGCAGGTCGGCATACTTGGCCTGCACAAAACCCAGGATCGCCCGGTCGCTCTCAATGGCCAGGTGGTGATCCGGCCGATGATGTACGTCGCTCTCTCGTACGACCACCGCCTTGTCGAAGGTGCGCATGCGGTGCAGTTCCTCGTCCGCGTCAAGGAGCTGATCGAAGATCCGGCCGCGATGCTCATAGAGTAAGACATGCCGGATTGTGATGTAGCGATCATCGGCGGCGGACCCGGCGGTTACGTCGCAGCTATTCGTGCCGCGCAGCTGGGCTTCAACACCGTTTGCATCGAGTACGACAAGACGCTCGGCGGAACGTGCGTCAACGTCGGATGCATTCCGTCGAAGGCGCTGCTGTCATCGTCGGAGCACTACGAGTTCGCGAAGCTGCACGCGGCGGAGCATGGCGTGGTGCTGAGTGACGTGAAGCTGGATCTTCCAACGATGATGAAGCGGAAGGACGACGTCGTCGGCAA
>DASUZC010000076.1:0-7859 GCA_036377095.1 Gemmatimonadaceae bacterium | reverse complement strand
TCCCCTACGGCATGCAGAGCTTCGACCAGTCGCTGATGAACTGGTACTCGAAGGGAGTGGTGACGTACGACGATGCACTATTCGCGGCGACGAACCCCGCAGAGTTTGCGCTGCGCGCGCAGGGAATCTCGGCGTCGTCTGACACATCGTGGGATACCGTCAAACAGGAAGCGACCTGATTCCGGATCGAGTACTCCGGACCAACGGCATCGACAATCGCGGACTAATTGAGGACTAGGACTGTCCGACAACAGCCGGGGAACGCGTGTTAGCGATCCTCGCTCCTCAATTAGTCCGCGATCGTCGATGCTATGTTAGTCCGTAGTCCTCGGTCCTGTTTAATTTTCGGTACGAACTCTGCTTCCTGATTGCACACATTGTTTAAGAAAATCCTGATCGCCAATCGCGGTGAAATTGCTCTACGTGTCATTAGGGCCTGCCGCGAGCTAGCCATCCAAACTGTCGCCGTGTATTCCGAGGCGGACCGCGAATCCCTTCACGTTCGCTTCGCCGACGACGACGTCTGCATTGGGCCGGCACCGGCCCGCGAATCGTATCTCAACATCCCGCGCATAATTGCCGCGGCCGAGATTGCCGGCGCCGACGCAATCCATCCCGGCTACGGTTTCCTCGCCGAGAACGCGGAATTCGCCGAGACGTGCGTTGCATCCAACATCGCCTTCATTGGGCCGACGGCCGCGCAGATCCGGGTGATGGGCGACAAGGCGGCTGCGCGCAAAACGATGCAGGACGTCGGCGTGCCAATCGTTCCGGGAACGCCCGGCCCGATCGAGGATTCGGAGGAAGCGCTCAAGTTCGCGCGCGATATTGGATTCCCGGTCATCATCAAGGCGGCGGCCGGCGGCGGCGGAAAGGGAATGCGCGTCGCCACGGACCCCGAGGATTTCGCGCGCGCGTTCCAGCTCGCTCGCTCGGAGGCGCTATCGGCATTCAGCAACGGTGACGTCTACGTCGAGAAGTATCTCTCGCGCCCGCGGCACATTGAGTTCCAGATCATGGGCGATCGACACGGCAACGTCATCCACCTCGGCGAGCGCGATTGCTCGGTGCAGCGCAGACATCAGAAGCTGATCGAGGAAGCGCCGAGCCCCGGCATGAACCAGGACCTGCGCGAGAAGATGGGGGAGGCAGCGGTTCGCGGCGCCAAGGCGATCGAGTACGTCGGCGCCGGCACCATCGAGATGCTGCTCAACGAAGACAAATCGTTTTACTTCATGGAAATGAACACCCGCATCCAGGTCGAGCACCCGGTCACCGAAATGTTGACCGGAATCGATCTGGTGAAGGAACAGATTCTGGTTGCTGCCGGCGCGAAACTCTCTGTGAAACCCCCGATTGAAAGACGAGGCCACGTCATCGAATGCCGCGTCAACGCGGAGGATCCGGCGCGCAACTTCCAGCCATCGCCGGGATTGATCGAGGTCTTTCATCCACCCGGCGGGCCGGGAGTTCGACTCGACACCCACGTGTACGCCGGGTACAAGGTTCCGCCATACTACGACTCACTGCTCGCCAAGCTCATTTGTCAGGGGCGCGATCGGCCGGAAGCGTTGCGTCGCATGCAAGTCGCGTTGGAGAGCTTCATCATTGAAGGCGTCACCACTACGATTCCGTTTCTGGGTCGAGTGATGGCAAACAAGAAATTCCAGGAAGGCCAGGTGGACACCAAATTCCTCGAGCGTGAAAGCGAATTGATGAAGGAGCCGGCAAGTGCGGCTTGATGTTTTCTTTTCCCCAATTCAGGTAAAGCCGTCCGACACAGCGGGGCGACTCGTTGCCATCATCGATGTCCTGCGCGCCGCAACGACGGTGGCGACGGCGCTGGGCAACGGCGCCCGGACGGTGATTCCGCTGGAAGGCCCGGATGAAGTCATCCAGCGGTCGAAGGAGTTTGCGCGTTCCCAGATCCTCCTCGCCGGCGAGCAGAAGATGCATCCGATCGTCAGCTTCGACCTTGGCAACTCACCGCAGAGCTTCACGCCGGAGGTGGTAGAGGGGAAGAGCATTCTCATTACCACGACCAATGGCACCCGGGCCCTGTTGGGGGTACAAGGGGCGCGTGACATAGTTATAGCTTCATACGTCAACTTCACGGCGGTGCTGGCCCTGATGAAGGTCGCGGCCAGCTCGAACACGGACATCGCCATCATTTGCGCTGGTGAGGAGGGCGGATTCACGCTCGAGGACGCCGCCTGCGCCGGCCGTTATGTGAAGGCGATTCCCAAGCGTGCCTCGATCCAGGCGAACGATGCGGCGGCCGCTTCAGTGCTGATCGAAAAAAAATATGGCGACAACATCGCGAAAGTCTTCAAAGAATCGGCCCACGGACAAGCGCTCCAAGAAGCAGGATTTGGTGACGACCTCGCCGCCGCCGCGGAAGTGGACGCCTATCCTGTGGTCCCGATCTACCAGGAAAGACAAATCACGAAGCTCGGGCCCGAACGGGCACGATAAGCCGTCGTCGTCCGCGCTCGCGCGCGAGATCCGAGGCATCGTCCTCCTTCTCTTCGGAATCTTTCTCGCCGGCGCGCTGACCGCGCAGGGCTACACCGAGTTCCAGGGACAGGGCAGCATCAGAGGCAATTTCGGCTGGATCGGTGCGCTGCTGGCGCATCCGATCGCCCTGCTCGTTGGCTGGCCGGCCGCCGCGCTGTTGCCCCTCGCGTTGATCGCACACGCGCTGCGGTTGTTCGGCCGCCTGGGTGAGCGCAAGGATCGCTCATGGATGGTGTTCCTTCTCGGGATGGTTGTCCTGCTGCCGGTAGCGTTTGGTCTCGCGGGAGGTGGGACGCGTGAAGCGAGTCCGCTGGCCGGTATTTGGGGAAGCTTCGCCGCGTTTTATCTGCTGCAGTTTGCCGGTACGGTTGGATCGTGGATCTTGATGGCGATTGCTTTGAGTACTCTGACCGCCGTTGCGCTGTCCTGGAATCCGATCAGAGTTGTGGTCGCCAAACGGGTGCGCACTCTCGATTCGATCGTCGCGCCGCCACCATCAGAGCGTGCAGGACTGGATCCGTCGAAGGAAATCGTCGTGCCCGCGGCCAACGCGGCGGCAAGTGTGGTCTCGTCGACTTTGCTCGAGCCCGAGCCGGAGGAGATGCCGGCAATCGATCACTCGTTGATGCAGCAGCAGAGCGAAGAGCCGATGCTGCCGATCAAAAAGAAGCGGGAAGCGGGAAGCGGGAGGCGGGAAGCGGGAGGCGGGAAGCGGGAAGCGACAAACGCGGAACGAATCGGGGCGGCGATCGATGCGTTTGAGGCGACGGAGAATTTCTCGTTCACCGACGAGGACCTGCCTTCACCAGAGCTGCTGACGCCGCCACCGCCACGCAATACCGACGTCGGTAGGCGCGAGCTCGACGCAATGGGTGTCAAGCTGATGGATGCCCTGCGCACGTTTCGCGTCGAAGGCGAGCTGGTTGGACGCACCACTGGTCCGGTAGTGACTCAGTACGAGGTCGCGCCGGCCGCGGGTGTAAAAGTTCGGCAGATCGCCAATCTCTCGAATGATCTGGCGCTGGCCATGCGCGCGCAGAGCATCCGAATTGTCGCGCCGATTCCCGGGAAGGGAGCGGTCGGCGTGGAAGTGCCGAATCCCACCGCTGAAATCGTCGCGTTCAGGGAGCTGATCGAGTCGCGCGAATTCCAGAGTATTCGCGCTGCGCTGCCAATCGCACTCGGCAAGGACCTCGAGGGTCGTCCGATCATCGCCGATCTGGCGAAGATGCCGCACTTGCTGATCGCGGGAGCGACCGGGTCGGGCAAGAGCGTCTGCATCAACACGCTGATCACATCGCTGGCCTATCGTCACACGCCGACGACGCTGCGATTCCTGATGGTCGATCCGAAGATGGTGGAGCTATCGGTTTACAACGTGCTCCCGCATCTGCGGCACAAGGTCGTCACCGACAATCGCGATGCCGCGGCGGTGCTGAAGTGGGCGGTGATCGAGATGCAGGATCGTTACGAGCTGCTCGCCGCCAACGGGGCGCGCAACATTCAGGATTTCAATCGCAAGGTACAGGAAGGTCAGAAGCTGAAGAACGTCAAGCGTGCCGACGTTGCATTCGAGGATCTCGAGTACAAGGGCGGCATCGTTCCCTACATCGTGGTGGTGATCGACGAGCTCGCCGACCTGATGATGACGGTGCAGGGCGAGATCGAGACACCGCTGGCGATGCTGGCGCAGAAGGCGCGCGCAATCGGCATCCATCTCATTCTGGCGACGCAGCGCCCGAGCGTGAACGTCATCACCGGTCTGATCAAGGCAAACTTCCCGAGTCGCATCGCATTTCGTGTCGCGTCGCAGGTCGACTCGCGCACGATTCTGGACGGCATCGGCGCCGAGGCGCTGCTCGGCAACGGTGACATGCTGTTCATCCCGCCAGGCAAATCGGAGCCGGCGCGTCTGCAGGGCGCATTCATCTCGAGTGAGGACACCGAGCGTTTAATGGGCTGGTACGAGATGCGGCGCGCCGAGCGCAAGGCGGCGTACGAGGCGCAAGGTCTCATTGTCGATGACACGCCGAGCGAGACTGACATCATCGAGACGATTCGTCGCAAGGAAGCCGAGGAAGCCGGCGGCAGCGACGCCGAGTCATTCGATGATCAGGATCGGGACAAGTTGTTCCGCGAGGCGGCGGAGGTTGTCATTCAACATCAGCAGGGATCGACGTCGTTGTTGCAGCGCAGACTCAAAGTTGGTTACGGTCGCGCGGCGCGCATAATCGATCAGCTGCACCTGGCGGGCATCCTTGGACCGCCAGATGGATCAAAGCCCCGCGATGTGCTCGCGGGGCTGGATGATCTGGAGAGGATAGCCGGGCCGCGGACCTAGCGTCCCGTTTCCCGCTTCCCGCCCGCTTCCCGTTTCCCGTTTCCCGTTTCCCGTTTCCCGCTTCCCGTTTCCCGCTTCCCGCCTTACCGCATCGCCCCGATCGCGCCGCCGATCAGAATACCGGGGATCGCACCGAGCATGATCTGGGTCCCGCGTGGGTTCGCGCTTCTCTTTTGAGTTAAGACAAGCCCGGCGCCGACTGCTCCCCCAATCAGCGCTCCGACCGCAATTTTTTTCCCCTTACCCTTGGCGGGGCGAACAGTTGGGACTCCGTTGGCTGCGACTTGACTCGGCGTTAACGACAGCGATGAGACGGGCACGCTCTGCCATACCTCGGAAGCAGTTCGTGCTGCCCAGACGCCGCCGATGATACCGCCTACGGGCGCCAGGAGTCCGAGGGTCATCCAGGCGTAGCCAGCGTCGCCGCTCTTGTCGCCCGATGCCGCGATTGCAGCGGCCCCGGTGCTGGCAATGATGCCGGTCCCCCACAGAACTCCCTTCATCACGCGACTACTCTCGACCGGGCGTCCGAGAGAAACATGGACCGCTCGAATCTCGCTCGCGGGGATGCTGCGCAGTCGTCCGTCTTTGTCCAGCACATGGACTGTATCGGCGGTGGCTCGCGCCAATGATCCGACGATTGGTGTTTCTGACGTGGAAGACAATCGAATTCGTGCGCCGCGCTGGATGCCAATCTGTTCGCTCACCTGAGCGCTCGATCCTGACGCGCAAACGATCAACAGCGACGCCGCAATGACTTTCATCAGAGAAATTTGGTGCCGCCCCAAGGTTGCGTGCGCTGTGTGCAGCGCCTACATCGGGGAAAGATGTATCGAAGCCCCACGATAAACGTTTGGATGCGACTGTCAATAGAGGAGGTTTGCATCGTTCGTGTAGCACCTGCGCATCATCGCGCGCCGAGATGTACTCGGCGGGATGCTCTGGCGAGCTAAAGCAGGCGTTTGCGCGCGGTTAGAGAGTTGCGAGGTGCACGCGTTCCTTCTAGCGGCGACACATAAACATCCATATAGTAGCGCTGCACCATAAGCTCGAATTTCCTACCGACGAGGGCATGCCTACATCTCTCGAGCGGCTGCGCACAGCCATCGCCGACCGTTACGAGATCAAGCGCGAGCTTGGTCACGGAGCGATGGCTACGGTGTATCTCGCGCGAGATCTGAAGCACGATCGCGACGTCGCCGTCAAAGTCTTGCGCGACGATGTTGGTTTTGCGCTTGGACCGGAGCGATTCCGTCGCGAGATCGAGCTCGTCACGCATCTCAGTCATCCGCACATCCTCCCGATCTACGATTCGGGACAGGCAGGCGCCGAGCTGTTCTATGTGATGCCGTACGTCGAGGGAGAATCGCTGCGCGCAAAACTGAATCGCGAGCGCCAGCTGTCACTCGACGAAGCGCTGCGCATCACCTGTGAGGTTGCCAGCGCGCTGGACCATTCGCACCGACATGGCATCATCCACCGCGACATCAAGCCGGAAAATATTCTGCTCGAGGATGGGCAGGCGCTGCTGGCTGACTTCGGTATCGCGCGCGCTGCATCGCTGAGCGGGGAAAAACTCACCAGCACCGGCGTGTCGCTCGGTACGCCAACGTACATGAGTCCCGAGCAGGGCATGGCGGATCCCAACATCGATGCGCGCAGCGACATCTACAGCCTCGGCTGCGTGCTTTACGAGATGCTCGCCGGTCAGCCGCCATTCACGGGAAACACGACTCAGGCATTGATCGCGAGACATTCACTCGATCAAGTGCCGTCGCTGAGTGTCGTCAGGAGCTCGGTCCCCGAAGAAGTCGAAGAAGCCATCATGGTGGCGCTCGAGAAGGTTCCAGCCGATCGCTTTGCAACGGCGGCCCAGTTTGCCGACGCGCTGAGAGGAATGCAGGGTAGTGGATTGCACACCGTTCGGCGCACAGGCCATCGCACCCGCCCGAACCTGCGGCCGCAACAGCGGAACTGGCGCGTTGTCGCCGGCATCACAGCATTGGCGCTGCTGGTACTCACCGGGGCGGCGTGGGCGAGCAAAGAGTTTCTGTTGAAGGGGCGCACTACCGTCGCCTCAGGTCTCAAACCTGAGCGCCTGGCGGTTCTCTATTTCAAGGATCTGAGTCCCGACAAGAAACTTGGATACCTCGCCAGCGGCTTGACCGAGTCGCTGATCAGCGATCTCGATCGAGTGAGCGCGCTCGACGTCATCTCCAGCAACGGCGTGAAGCAGTTCGACGGGAAGGAGGTTCCGCGCGACAGCATCGCCCGTACTCTGGAGGCCGGCACGCTCGTCGATGGCGCCGTCGAGTCGGAAGGAAATCAGGCGCGAGTGAGCGTGCGCCTGATCGATGGAAACAGTGGCGCAGATTTCAAGCAGCTATCCATCGTGGCGCCGCTCGGCGATCCGCTCACCCTCAAGACGCGCCTCGCCGACTCGATCGCGCAGAATCTGCGAGTAATCGTTGGTCAGGAAGTTCGCCTGCGCGCATCGCGTGCCGGCACACAGAATCCGACGGCGTGGTCACTGGTGCAGCGTGCGCAGAGAATGCGCAGTGATGCCGACTCGTTGGAGCGAGGTGGCAACGTCGATGGCGCAACCAATCAGCTGCTGGGGGCAGACACTCTGCTTCGGCAAGCAGAAGAGCTCGACAGGAATTGGGCGGAGCCGCTGGTCGCGCGCGGAAGGATCGCGTTCAAGCTGAACAAATTCAAACACGATCCTGCGGAAGCGGGAAAGCTGATTGATGCAGGCGTTGCCTTGGCCGATAGCGCTCTTGCTCTCGATGCGCGCAATGCGGACGCGCTCGAGCTGCGCGGAACGCTTCGGGCAGAGCTGGCTGGTCGCGGGTTCGTTCAGGATCAGCGCAAGATCAAGGATGTTTTGCAGCTCGCGGAGAACGATCTACGAGCCGCCATCGAAATAAATCCGACGCAGGCACGCGCCCTTTACGTGCTGAGCAGCCTCTCCTACGTGCATGGCGATGTCCCCGAGGCC
>DASUZC010000075.1:0-14766 GCA_036377095.1 Gemmatimonadaceae bacterium | reverse complement strand
AGCGCGCGATCGCGGAGCTGGCGGACACGCTCACGCGTGACGCCGAGCAGCGAACCGATTTCCTCGAGCGTGTGCTCGCGTCCGCCCTCGAGACCGAAGTACAGTCTGAGAACTTTCGCGTCACGAGGAGGCAGCGTGGAGAGCGCAGTCTCGATCTCGTCGTTGAGGAAGCGGTTCATCGCCTCTTCCTCGGTGTCGGGCATCTCATCGGCGACGAAGCGCTCGATCAGCGAGCGATCGCCTTCCGGATCCATCGGCGCATCCAGACGCACGTCACCGGTGTTGAGGGCGGCGAGCGACTGAACGACGTCAACCGACAAACCGGTCAGATGAGACAACTCTTCGGGAGTTGGCTCTCTCCGCATCTTCTGGCGCAGAATCTCCGACGCCTTGATGATGCGCGAGAGATCGGCGGTACGGTTGAGCGGTACGCGCACCGTGCGGCCCTGGCGCGCCAGCGACGAGAGAATCGCCTGGCGAATCCACCACACAGCGTACGAGATGAACTTCACACCCTGATCCGGATCGAACTTGCGAGCTGCGGTCAGCAGACCGACGTTGCCTTCACCGATCAGATCGATGAGCGGCATGCCGCGGTTTTGATACTTCTTCGCCACCGAGATGACGAAACGAAGATTACGCTGCACCAGCTCCTGGAGTGCGTCGGGATCGCCGGCACGAATCCGACGGGCAACCTCGATCTCCTCTGTACCTTTCAGCAGCGGATACGTGCTGACCTCGTACAGGTACTGATCGAGAATGTCTCTCTCAGGTTCGTTCGGAGCTATTCCGGCGACCGCCGTCTTACGGCGACGCTTTACTTCAGCCATTTAGGTCACACCTCAGGTACTACGTTGAAAGCCTTTCGAATGCAGCCTTGCGGGCCAGCAATGCGAGCGAATGATTTGTTGCTCCGACAACCTGAAAACGCGTCAGCAAAACACGTCTTTCAGTGATCGAAAAATTCAGGTTGTAAAAGCGCTGCAAGATACTGGCCGTTGAGGATTTTGCCAGAGCGAATTTCTTGACTTCGATACTACCCTTGGATATCCTTCGCGGTTCCTGTCCGGGCGCGCCGCTCGCGGGAAATGCCGGGGGTGTAGCTCAGTTGGGAGAGCGCTTGAATGGCATTCAAGAGGTCAGGGGTTCGATTCCCCTCACCTCCATCCGGTAGACATGGGCTCGTGTTTCGTAGTGCCTCGGCATGTCCAGGACCGGCTTGCTGACAAGAACTTTTGTTTATTCGCGGGAATAGCTCAGTTGGTAGAGCACAACCTTGCCAAGGTTGGGGTCGCGGGTTCGAGTCCCGTTTCCCGCTCTCCGTCGCAGTTGCAGCGGGCGGTTAGCTCAGTTGGTTAGAGCGCCACGTTGACATCGTGGAGGTCACAAGTTCGAGTCTTGTACCGCCCATACGAGATGCCTGGATGTGAAATACCCACTTTAGTCCGCAGTCCGCAGTGTTCGCAGTCCGCAGTGTTCGCAGTTCGCAGTAACCAGCGCCCGTAGCTCAATTGGATAGAGCATCTGACTACGGATCAGAAGGTTGGGAGTTCGAGTCTCTCCGGGCGCGCTGAAAAAAAAAAAGAGCCCTGGATCCTCACCGATCCAGGGCTTTTTCGTAAGCGAAAGAGGGGGCGCAAATCTGCGCCCCCTCTTTTTACTTCGATACCGATCGAGCCTTAAAGTCGAGTGTCGGTGTCGCTGACTCTCGTCGTGGTCTCCGTTCCCGACGCCGCGCGGGGGCTGACCACCCGCTCGTTAGTCGGCGCAGTGCTGCGAGTCGTTGTAGAGGAGTATGAATCTCTAACGACCGTACGATCCCGACGGCCAAAGATCGCCCATAGCAGCAGAATCGCTACCACTGCGATTGCGGCGATTCCCCACGGGCCGAGCCAGAAGGTCGTCGTCGTCGGAGTCGTGGTCGTCACATCCGTTGCCGTCGTCGTCGTACGCGATTCTGTTCCGATCGTCGCGTCACTCGGCGCGGCCTGTGTGTTAGCCGAGCCGGATACCGTACCCTGCTGCTGCGCAGGAGGCGCTGCCTGATCTGCCGTCGGCTGCGGAGTGCTGGTCGTCGGCGTAGGGTTCTGTGCGTAGGCGGACGCAGCGAACGCGAGCGTGATGCCCGCCAATCCCGCCATGAGTCGCAAGCGTAGCGTGTCCATCGTCACCTCTTCGATGAGGAAAGAGAAACTATTCATGCTTTCAAAGCATGAGTCGCGCCAGCGTCTCGATCGAACCGTTAACGCTTCGGGCGGGGGACTTACGGACCAGCTCATTTCACTAAACGCTCTGTCGCGTACTTAACGCAGAGCCGATTGCGCTCGTCACCCGTATGGAATTCGGATCATGAGGAAAAAAGGATGAGGTTAAGAGCTTTGACAGCGTTGTCGTTCGCGATCGCGGCCTCCGCGTGTGCGCGAGCATCGGCGACAGCTGACGACGAAGGGATAGTTCCACAGAGAGGAGAGGTGACCGTCACCGGGCGTGTTGTGAACAGCGACGGCAGTCCTGTCTCAGAGGCGCGGGTCTATATTCCGGGCGCCGGTGCCGTCACCCGCACGGACGCCAACGGCTACTACAACTTGACCGGGGTACCAGACGGCCCGCAGGAGGTGGTCGTACGCAGCCGCGGTTATGCACCAACGCGCGTCGACGCGAAGTTCTCGACCAAGGCCAGCGACCGGGACCGCAACCGCATCAACGTGACTTTGCTGACGGAGCCTGAAGCAGCGACGCTCGCATCTCAGCAAGCGCGCGATTCGGCAGCGCTCGCGAGAGTGGGATTCGTGCAGCGAGAAGATAGAATTCGCGGCGCATACTTCCTGACGCCGGCCGACGTCGCGTCAATACGGGCAAACAGAGTGTCTGATCTGTTCCGTCAGGTACCGGTGTTGATACAAACGACAGGACCAACCGGAACAGTGTTGCGCGGAGCGCAGGGATGCCTCGCGACCTACGTCGACGGAATCCGCTGGAGATCGATGTTCCCCGGGGATCTCGACACTTACGTACCCGTCAACGATGTCGTAGCAGCGGAAGTATATCCGCCGGGCCAGCTCCCACCGCCGCCGTTCAACCAGTTGGCCAACCGCGTCAATTGTACAACGCTGGCAATTTGGACACGGTCGGCGGTGGGCTAGAGATTTATTGACTCTGGCTCTTTACCTGATTGCGATAGGCTTCGCTCGCATAGATCGCGACTTCAACGCGACGATTGCGGGCGCGGCCGGCATCGGTGTCGTTCGACTCGATGGGCTCGGATTCGCCCCTGCCCTGGGTCTGTAACCGACTCGCGGGAACGCCGAGCGATTGCAGATACGCACTCGCGGCCTGCGAGCGTCGCTGCGACAGATCCTGATTGTAGGCATCCGTACCGACGCTGTCAGTGTGTCCGACGATCAGGATGTCTGAGTTCGGATAGTTCTCGAGGCTCTTCGCCAGCTGTTGGAGGTTTTCTTTACCAGCGGGAAGGATTTCCGTCGAGTTGAACGGGAAAAGAATTCCGGACGGGAATGTCACGGCGATTCCCTCTCCCACGCGCTGAATTGTCGCGCCCGGAATATTCTGCTCGAGCTCCTTCGCCTGCTGATCCATCTGGTGACCGATCACCGCGCCGGCAGCGCCACCGACAATCGCGCCGATGATTGCTCCACGCACGGTCGAGCCGGTCTGATTTCCAACGACCCCGCCAACGGCAGCGCCAGCAGTCGCGCCGATGACGGCGCCACGCTGCTTTTGGCTCATACCTGCACAACCGCTCAAAACAACTGCACCTGCGATAACGAACGCGCTCAATGCGCGGCTTGTTCGAATTACGCTCATAGGAATCCTCTCGAAGACGTACAGGCGAACGAGTACAAGTTGGGTGCCACGTGTCAGAAGCCTTGGCCCATCCGTGCAGTAAACTTCCAGGGACCGTGCGTGTCGATAACGCGCGTCACTCCCACCGCCGCCGCGCCGTTGAACAGCGTGAACAGAAATTCCGCCGACGCTCGGACGCCATTTGTCGGCCTGGAAATGGGAACGGTCAGTCCCGTGACCGAATCAGTGATTGTGCCAAGCTCGAGCAGAGCGCGTTGCGCTGCCGGCCCGGAGATCTCCGTCCAGCCGCCGTGAATACCGGCAGCCACACCGGGCGCCAGGCCTGGCACAATCAATCGACTGGGCAAGCGAATCGGAGCGCGCAAAAATGGGAAAGTGTAGCCGAGAACGGCGCGCGCGAGCGCAGCATTATCACCCGCGAATTCCTTGTAGTGGTAGGCAGTCAGACCTTCGTCGCCGCCCAGCTCGAACATTACCTGCGGCGCCGGTTTGCCAAGCAGAGTTCCGGCATCGGCGCGCGCGTAAAGCTGGAACGGTCCGATTTCGCGACGGGCGGCCAGCCGCGCCTCGAGTCGCTGCCAATACACGGTGCCGTCCGCACGCTCGTAATACAATCGCGCACCAACTCCACGATCGACGAACATCCCGCTAACCTCGGGATTCAGGTCGAGCACCGTGACCGTCCGGAAGTAATCGCCCTCTCGAATGCCGCGGTTTGGCCGAAAGCCTTCGCCGCGCGCGACGTATAACCCCTGGGAAATATTCTGCTGGACGGCGCGATCACGCCCCGGGCCGACCTGCAATGAGACCAGCGATCGTTGTCGGAGCCCAAGCGATTTGCTCAGGAAGAGACTTGCACCCCACCGGTCGAGATAATCAAAATTGTCACTGCTCCCGAGCAGCGCCGAGAGCGTCGCGCCAAAGGAGAAGGGGATCTTGAAGTCGTTGGTATTCGCGAGCGTGCGCTCGAGCCGGAGTCCGGTGGTGGTGCCGCCGGCTCGCCGCTCGATTCCAAAAAGTCCGCGCGCTGTCTGCTCTGACCATGCCCAGCCGACTGAACCATGCACGGAAATTTGGGGCGCAGAATCACGCAGCTCACTTTGGATTGCGACGCCGGTGAACAACCCTTCGATACGATTGAAGCGAAACACCTCGCCGAGTGTTCGCGGCCAGAATCGAGTGCGACGACGTGCGTCCGGTGTCGTCCGCCATTCAGCCGGCGCCAGATCATTCAGCTCACCGTAGTACACGTCGCTGCTCGCTTCACCTACGGGGCGCCGCCAGTCGCGGAACCGCGCCTGCTGCGAGTTCGAGGCAAAAGTGAGATTGTGTCTGACACCCGGCGGGGCTTCAGGTCCGGTCCAGGAAGAATCGTTCACGCGGTAGTCGTCGAAGCGCGAAACGATCCGCAGCATCGTGCGAAAATCGCCGAACAAGGCGATGCGCGCCTGGATCTCGGTGCGCTGAAATGCCGGCAGCCAGTACTCTCCGTTTACTTCCTGGTTGACGAGCTCGACGAACGACGCGCCGCTCACACCAGGAATGCGACTGCCTGCGTTGATGGTGACCTTGCCGTTGCGCACCTCGACCAGGCGGCCGCGCATGCGCACGATCTGCTTCCAGTCGGCGTCGAGATACATGTCGCCCATGAACAGAATTGCATCGCCCGGAGGATTGGGCCGCGGAATCACGCGAACGTGTGCGATGGGAATCCGGCGGGCGGTCGAGTACAGGGTTACCGCGGTGTCGCCACCTTCAAACAGGTAGTACTGATTGCGGTTGAAGGCGAGTGGATGGATCGCCAGGCTCTGACGCGCAGCGTTCACGACTCTGTTCGGATCGCTGGCCGACGTCACACCGAGTTGGAGCCGGTTTCCATACAGCGTAGGGACGGTCCATCCGCCGAAGAAACTCATCAGCGAGAACGTCGGACCAATCGATTGACTCCGATATCCGATTACTCGCTGGTCATAGCGATCCGGTGTGCGCCAGCGCACGTCGCTCGCGATCTGCTCGATCTGCGTGCTGCGCTCCCGACCGCCGGAATCGAGAACGACAACCGACATCTCCGTTTCGATGCGCGCTCTGTACGCCTGCAATCGTCCGGGGATTTGGGAATTGACTCGCGCTGCATCGTTGAGGAACACGCCCAGCGCTGACGAATCAGGTGGGGGCGCGACTTGAATGGCCTGTCCAAGGCACAGTTTCTCCGGCAGAAGCAGGAGTCCGAGAACTAAGGCGACCGACGTGGCTTTCAGTGACATACAGCCGCTAGATCACGCAATCTTCCGCCCACTGCGACGACGGCAGCATATTCGCAGCCCAACATTTTGACCGGCTCAAACGAAAACAGACTAGCACTAAGAATCGGATCCGTGCCGGCGGGATCCCTACCCGTCCACTTCCTTCCTGCATCGCCAATGCAAAGAACTGTCAGTCTTCCGCTCGCTGCTCTGCTGATCAGTGCAGGGTGCACCAGCGCTCCCCAGCCAGGCAATGCTCCCGCCCCGCAACGGACCGTCGGCCAGGGAACCGATAGTGCCGGGCGGGCAGGCGCAGATTCCGCGAGGGGCGGACCGGCGCAGCCGCGACCGTACAACCGGGTTATCACACGCGACGCCCGAACCCGCCGCGGAATGTTCGCCGTGCACCGCGTCAACGACAAACTCTACTTCGAAATCCCACGCAAAGAGTTGGGCAAAGACATGCTGCTCGTCGGACGGTTCACCAGAGCGGCAGCGGCAAATCCTCGACAGCCCGGCGGCCAATTCGGCAATTACGGCGGCGATCGGTTTACCGAGTTCACGCTGCGCTGGGACCGGAACGGAAATCGGATCGTACTGCGCTCTCCCTCGTTTGCCATCGTGGCGGACACGGCGACGCCAATTTATCGCGCCGTGCAGGCAGCGAGTTATCCACCGGTAGTCGCCGTATTCAACGTCGAGTCCTACGGTCCTGACAGCGCGGCGGTGATTGACGTTACGCGACTCTATACAACGAGTATCCCCGAATTTGCGGCGATCCGGGGCACGCTCGACGCCAACCGCAGTTTCATCGAGAACGCTCTGGCATTTCCGGATAACGTTGAGATCGAAGCAACGCAAACAGGAACTCCGACGCCTACTCCCGGACAGGGCGGCGGCGGAGGAGGAGCACAGGCAGCTGGTCCGCAGCAGGCGCAGAGCGTGCTTGCCCACTGGAGTCTGGTACGCTTGCCCGAGAGACCGATGATGCCGCGGCGCTGGGACGAGCGGCTCGGGTTTTTCTCGATCACGCAAGTCGACTTCGGTACTACCGAGCAGCGGTCGGCTGATCGCTCGTACATCACGCGTTATCGCCTGGAGAAGAAGGATCCCAACGCCGAGTTGTCGGAGCCGGTGAAGCCGATCATCTATTACGTGGACCCGGCAACACCGGAGCAGTGGAAGCCGTGGGTGAGAAAAGCAATTCTGGATTGGCAGCCGGCATTCGAGGCAGCCGGATTCAAGAACGCGATCATTGCCATGGATCCGCCGGCCAACGATCCAGACTGGTCGCCCGAAGACGTGCGGCACACCGTGATTCGCTGGCTGCCGTCGACGATAGAAAATGCACAGGGACCGCACGTCCACGATCCGCGCACTGGCGAGATCCTGAATGGATCGGTGCGCATGTTCCACAACGTCCTCAATCTCCAGCGCGATTGGTACTTCACTCAGGCGTCTCCGCTCGATCCACGCGCGCGCAGCCTGCCTTTTCCTGATTCGTTGATGGGCAGACTGCTGGAGTTCGTCGTCGCGCACGAAATCGGGCATACGCTGGGCCTGCGACACGACCAGATAGGTAGCTCGACCTATCCGGCCGACAGCGTACGCAGCGCAAGCTGGGTACGCCGCATGGGGCACTCGCCGTCGATAATGGATTACTCGCGGTTCAACTATGTTGCGCAGCCGGAAGACAACATCGCGCTCGCCGATATCATTCCCGGCCTGGGCCCGTACGACAAGTTCGCAATCATGTGGGGATACAAGCCGGTTCCCGGCGCTCGTACGGCCGATGAAGAACGGCCGACGCTCGATCAATGGGCGCGGATGCAGGACACCATTCCGTGGTATCGCTTCTCCGAAAACAACGAAGGCGGCTACGGCACGCTCAACGAAGCCGTCGGCGATGCTGATCCCGTCAAGTCCACCGCACTCGGCTTCAAGAATCTGAGGCGCGTAGTCGGGTACGTTGCCAACGTGGCCACAAAACCGGGTGAGGACAACGACGATCTCCGGGAACTGTACGACCGAACTGTCGGCCAGTGGGCGACAGAGGCCGGACATGTCGCGACCATAGTCGGCGGCGAGGCAGTGCAATACAAGTCAGGTAGTCAGCCGGGCGCAGTCTACACGCCGCTCTCGAGAGCGAGACAGCAGGAAGCAATGCGATTCATCAACGACAATGTTTTTCAGACGCCGTCCTATCTGATTCAGCCGGCGATTGCCAGGCGCATCGAAGCATCAGGAATGATCGCTCGCATTACCAACGCGCAGACGCGGGTGCTGACCGCGATGTTGAACGACGGCAAACTGAACCGGCTGATCGAGAACGAGGCACTGTCATCGAGCCGCAGTGACGCGTATTCGCTGGCGGACATGCTCGACGATCTGAAGCGCGGGGTGTGGAGCGAGATTTACGGAACGCGTGTCACAATCGATCCCTATCGACGCACGTTACAGAATCAGTTCCTCTCGCAATTCGACGCCAAAATCAATCCGCCTCCGGTATCGTCAACACCGGCGCCGCCATTTCCGGGATTTACGCCGCCGGCACCGCTCCTCCAGGATGCACGAAATCAGTTGAGGGGCGAGCTGGTGTCTTTACGGGGCGACATTCGTCGCGCGCTTACGCGGGTGAACGATCGCGAGACGAGATTGCACCTCGAAGGAGCCGAGCATGAAATCGGCGAGATTCTCGAACCGAAGAAATAGCCTCCGGTCCAGCAGGCGGTTTTGTACGACACCGCGTGACAATCAATGTGCGAAAAAAAACGGGGACGGCTGTAAAGCCATCCCCGTTTTCATTTCCTGAGTCTTCGCGTTACGGAGCCGACAGCGTAAAGACAACCGGCAGGCTATAGGTACCTGGCGCGTTGCTCGGCTGAGTAAAACCAGCAGCCCAGACGGTCTTGAAGAAGGCCTGCGCCGGCGCGCCGTTCGTCGCGCTTGCACCAGTGAGGAACACGGCGTCGGTGGAGCTGATACCGACGAACGTTCCAGCTGCTGCATTGGACCAGGTCAGATCGCTGATCGGCTTGTTACCGCCGTTCGATCCGACGTATGTCCAGCTGCCAGAGTTAGTGGTCTTGATGTTCAGCGTCCAGCTACGGTTCGCCTTGACCGTGAAGGTTGGGCCGGCATCGGCGATGTTGGCACCAATTTCGACCTGGTCTGCCGTTGGCGAAGTGAGGGACGTAGCAGCCGAGCTCATACCGAGTTTCACCAACGCGTTCACTGTGACTGAAGCGGTGTTGGTCGAGTTGCAGCTGCCAGCGTTGCCACTGCACTGTGCATTTGCCTGGTTAGCGCCGATGGCAGTTCCCAGCACCATCGCGGCCAGTACTAAACGGGTCGCGTTCATCTAAAAAGCACTCCAAAGTTGACTGTAAATCGACAGCAAAAGGGGTTGGGAGTTGCTGCTGTCTCTTATGCGTATTAGACGCGGTGCCTTGCGGGTTTGCAACGCCAAAAATTCGTCGATTTTCGGCTGACGATACACAAGTGAAGTCATTATATAGCATGGACTTCCGCACGTCACAAATATGCGATTACGCCCGCTGGTTTTGCGAAATGCGATGCCGCTTGCAGCATGCGAATCGACGCCGAGATTCGGGCTCCCATCAGCGACCTGGCCATGTTATAGTGTGTCGTCCGCCCTCGATTTGAGGGGTAATTGTCCCATTCGGGGCGTAGCGTAGCCCGGTAGCGCGCCTGCTTCGGGAGCAGGAGGTCGCTGGTTCAAATCCAGTCGCCCCGACTGAAATTGCGAATCCCATCGTGACAGTTCACGATGGGATTTTTTTGTTGGAAGCGGCGCGGGAGAGCGGTGCGCAAGGAGCGCGCGTCAACCAGGCCGATAAGCGGAGGATCTTACCTAGTGCTTCGGCTCTTTCCTGGTATTCTGTTCAATCGTGAGAGAGAGCAGGAGCTGTTGTGCCTGACACCGAATCCTCAGCGCATTGCTTTCACCTGCCGCTCCGCCAATGAACGCGCTCGCGAGTGGAATTCCAAGACCGAAAACGACTGCCAACGCCTGGAAGCGCTCAAACAATACGTAGAAAGCGAGGGCGCCAAAGAAGAGACCGATTAGTCCCCAAATGATAACCGAGACGATGCCCGCGCGATCGGCCTGGTCGTCGAGGGCGTCTGCGTGGCGACGAATGGATTCTGCGTCGTAGTTCACTTGCATTTTGGTCCTTCTGGCGTTCGCAGGTAGCTAAAGCAAACCAGCAGGGTGGTCGATTTTCCGATCCCTGCTGGCTTGGCTTCAGGAGGAGTTCTAATGTCCCGAGGACGACTAAGGCGCCGGATCGGAAACCATCGGAGCTCGAAGCCGCATAACTGGCCACCCAAAGACTCGCCTTTACGACAATCTCGAAGGTTGCCCCCGGTCGAGGAAAACTGTCTTAGCGTCGACCGTCTGATTTCTCCCTCTTAACGACACTAGCTTGCGAACGCCGATAACCCCGCTCAAGAAGACGGGAATGCTGGTCTCAGTGTTGATTCCAGTATTCAACGAAGTCGAGACCGTTGCTGAAATCGTGGAGCGCGTGAGATCCACACCCTACGATGTCGAGATCATTTGCGTGGACGATTGCTCGACGGACGGTACGCGCGATGTACTGGCCCGGCTTCTGGCCGATGGGAAGATTCAGCAAGCGATCTACCAAAAGGAAAATCAGGGCAAGGGCGCCGCCGTAAGCGCAGCAATCGCCGCAAGTCATGGTGACATTGTGATCGTTCAGGACGCCGACCTTGAGTACAGTCCGGCAGATTGGCCGTCGCTCTTCGAGCCGCTGGTTCAGGGGCGGGCAGACGCAGTGTTTGGATCACGATTCCTGGGTGGGACTCATCGTGTCCTTTACTATTGGCACTCTGTCGGCAACGGTGTCTTGACCACGCTCAGCAACATGTTCAGCAACCTGAACTTGACCGACATGGAATGTTGCTACAAAGCCGTGCGCGGCGAGCTGGCACGATCACTCACGTTGAAGTCAAAACGCTTTGGATTCGAGCCGGAGATCACAGCCAGGCTCGCCCACGCCAATGCGAGAATCTTCGAGGTTCCGGTCACGTACTCGGGCAGAACCTATCTCGAAGGAAAGAAGATTACGTGGCGCGACGGAATGGCCGCGTTGTTTCACATCATCCGATACAACATTTTTCGTTGATCGGCCGCGCCTAGTTTCCTTCGTTTGGCCAAAGAATGCGAACCCCGGTGTCGTATGCGACGAGCTCCGGGCGTCCCTCCTTTTCACGACGCATAAGGATCATTGGCACACGATCGCGATACTGTGCGATCAGCTTTGCATTCTCCCGCGGCCCCATATCCCGCACGATCATCGCACCGTGCTCGCCGAGTCCCGGTAAATCGTTTTGCCATTCAAGCGGCGCTATATCGATGATGCCGAGTGTGTCCGAGGCAACCTGGTACTGACAGCGCCGGCCGAACGGCACGCCCTGGTAGTACCGGATCTCATCGCCTTTCGCGACTTCCAGCTTCTGCGGGCGCTGCGTTGACGCAAAGTCAAAATTCAGACGCGGCGCTGCCGACTCGTCGCGTGGATTGGATGCGTACCAGTCGGCGAATGCCTGCACATCACAGGTAGGATTGAGAGCGAAAGCGGCTTCCACGGAATCGCCTCTCATCCCGTGAGCGGTCAGTCGCATCGCGATTCTCGTCGACCAGCCGCCGTGCACAAAGATTAGCGCGGGCGCGCTTACAGGCGGCACTCGCATCCGGCTGCTCTCCAGATACGAGCCGCCGTATCTCGCGAGTCGTTGCGGGCCGAGATACAAGACGCCTGTCAACCACGCAAGCAGAAATGCGATAGCGACGCCGGCGCGCGGAACGTAGCCGAGAAGTTCGAGGTTTGCGGGAATGCTCTTCACGAGCCCGACTGCCGCGACTGCGGTCAGGAGCACCCATGCAGGCGTCCACTCGTTGAGCATGCGGGGGCCCATGAAGAACCCGTGATGCCAGTAGAGGGCGTTTGCGATAACGGGCGCCAGCGCCCAGAAAGCGACCACCTTCGCACCGGGGGACAAGCGCCGGGCGAAAATCAGAAAGAAAGCAACGACTGCGCAGGCCGGCAGTGGGGTCTCGAGCAAATACATGCTCAGCAGAGTCAGATCGGACGACGTGTATTCCAGGGCCTGGAGTACACCGTATACATGGCCGCTTGGATCGCGATGGAATCCGGGACGCACTAGTGGGCCGACCAGGGCGGTGTACCCAAAACGGAAAGGATTTCCGAAGAAGTGCTGATTGTACGCCGCCATCGCAACGATGAACGGCGCGACTCCAACGACCGCTCCGGCGGTGTTAACGAATAGCGACATCAGCGATTCGCGAAGGCTGCCGCGATACCAGATGATCCAGATTGCGGCAACTACTAGCGCAGCCACCACCGCCGTTAGGGGGCGGATCGTGAAGGCCGCTCCCACAGCTGCGCCGGCGAGAATGGTCCAGGCAAAATTGCCAGCCTGCGCGCGTCGGAGCGCAGCATAGACGGCGATCGAGATGAACGCGGCGGCCGCAACGTGGTTCATGAATGCCCCGGCGAGCCCGAGCAGGAACGGGCTCAATGCCAGCATCAGAGCCCCAAGACGAGCCGTCGTGCGATCATCCGGAAATAGGCGGTCGCTGGTGAGAGCAGTGAAGAAAACCGTGACGCCAGCGAGCACGGGCCCAACGATGACTGGCGTTCCGATCATCATGCCCACTGCGAGCAACGCTATATGACCGGGCGGATACTGGGCTACCCAACCGTTCGGTGTGGCCAGTGAATTAGGAAGATGCCAAAACTCTGCGAAGGCGTTGACCGGACCAGCGAGCTTTCCAGCGGCCACGTATCTGGCCTGAGTCAACTGCACCATCGCATCGATCAGATTGGGCTTGCCCTCGAGGGTTACGACGCTGAACAACAGACAGAATGCAGCAGCGAGAACCGCGAGTGATGCCGCGTATAGAGGACCAGGTATCGAACCCAGCCATCGCCCGACAGATCCCACAGCCCGTTCCAGCTTACCTGAGCCAAGGATCTTGCTGGCAACAACTCCAACGGTGAGCGCGATGAAAGTGCCCAGCAGGAGGAGCGTACGCGTGACGTTGGCGGCGTCTACAACATCCCCTGCAATCCGGTCGGAATCATTGCCGGCTGCCAAGCGATAGAAAGGAATCGCAACTAGAAGGAGCAAAGCGGCGCCGGTAATCCGCCAGGCGTACGACGGCGAAGCTCCTTCGCGGAGCGAGTGCGAACCCCGTTTGTCAGGCATGTTCAGCGCGCGGCGCGAGTCGCGGGCTTGCGAGCAATTGCCAGCAGGCTTTGTCCGATTGGCGGATGGATTCTTGATTCAAGGGTGCGAAGCCATGGAATAACGAACCGATCGTAGAAGCGCACCTGCCCACGACTCAGAGTTTTCCGACGAAGAATCACGCCCGAGAAAAACCAGGCCAGCACACCGGTCAGATTCAGGTAGTGGAGTCTTTCGATCTGGAATCCCGCATCCAGCAGAAGCTTTCGCAGTCCGGATTTCGAGTACCGACGGTAATGGTCGAATGCGCGATCGAGCGAACCATAGATCGCGGGCACTGCCGGGACGAGCAGCAACAACGTGCCGTCACCGGACAAGGTGCGAAACGCTGCACGCACGAAGTCTCCGTCTCGCGCGATATGTTCCATGACATTGATTGCGATCACCGTGTCGGCTGATGAACTCCTGCCAACTTCTTCGAGGTACCCCTCGACGATATGAACGCGCGGATTTCCAGCGAACCTCCTTTGCAATGCAGGCACATTGTTGCGCGCCGGTTCGACAAGGAGCAATTCATCTGGCGCAGCGCGATTGAGAATGAGTTGCGAAACAGTCCCGATTCCCGCCCCGGCTTCCACGACCCGCTTTCCGAAGGCACCCGTAAAAGACCCGATAACCCAATCGTAGTAATTGGTCGCTTCGGCGACCGCATCCAACTCAGTGCCGGAGTATGAAAAGTCGGAAATTGGGGGAGTTCCTGGTAAGGGCGCCGAAATTAGCGCAAAACGCCTTGCAGGTTGCAACTGGATTTGCAAAATGCAGCGGAAAAAGGTGCCAAAACCAACGTTCTCTGCGCCTCTAACTTCCTTTGCCGTAAAGACTTATCGCCCGTACCCCACCTTTGGATTGGGCGTTGCCAGATGTATAGGGTTGCCAGGAAAGTGGTGCCGCGTCTTTTGGTCATTATAAGGGCCGACTTAAGATGGCGGCCTTCTACTAACCGTTCAGGGAGCCTAAATGAGCAACAAAAAGGGTTTTACCCTCATTGAGCTTCTGATCGTGGTCGTCATCATCGGCATTCTTGCCGCGATCGCGATTCCGAAGTTCGCTAACACGAAGGACAAGGCTTACGTCGCTGCAATGAAGTCTGACCTTCGTAACATGGCTACGTATGAAGAGCAGTATGCCGCTGACAACCAGGGTGCATACTTCTCGGGAACCGCGACCTATGCGTCGCCTCTGCAGGGCTTCACGCCTTCGCAGAACGTGACGGTCGTCGTGACCGGTGTTGCTGGCCCGCCTCCGTCATGGAGCGCGACCGCGACGCACTCGCAGTCGGCGAAGACCTGCGACATGACCAACGGTGTAATTACCTGCACCTGATCATAGTCACCAGGAAAGGGAAAACGGAGCGTCGGAAACGACGCTCCGTTTTTTTTTG
>DASUZC010000074.1:0-7454 GCA_036377095.1 Gemmatimonadaceae bacterium | reverse complement strand
GCCTCGAAGTACTTGTCCCAGAAATTCCGAATCGCCGCGCCGCGTGCACTGCTCACATCGGCGCCCGCCACCACCACGCAGACATCGCGCAGCTGCGGAATCCTTTTCTCGGCAGCAAGGTGCCGGATCCAGTTGTCACTGGGAATATCCCCGCGCTCCATCATGTTCACGGCAGGAGTTTCGTTGATCATGTCTGAGAGGAGCAGCAACGTCGTCGGTCGATTCCGCGACGCTCGCGCGTAATCCGCCGCGCGGGCGAGCGTGCCGAATACGTCCGTCGATTGAATCTCCTTCGCACGCACCGAATCGAACAAAATAGAAGTTTGAATGTGTGCGACCACTCGGAAATCATCGATCCGGCGGCGATCCGATCCTGTAAGCTCTCCGTTCCGCGGAGTGCGAATGCTGTCTGACCACTGTCTCGCCGGTTGGCGTCCGCCCTGGTAGACCTCGATCAGCGTCAGACGATCGCCGGCCTGCAGGCGATCGATCAATCCATCCAGAAGCTTCCGCGATTCGTTGAGATCGTTCTTCGTCCTGCTCCCCGAGATGTCGATTCCCACGATGTACGAATGTCCCGGGATCGCGGGCTCGCGCCCCTGTGCGTCTCCGCACGCAGCAGCCGCCACCGCGACGAGCACCGGGGCGAGCGCTGACCTCAAAATCGGCATCATGTTGACGACGGCGCTCCGGTCGGAATGGCGTAGGCGGCAACGCGCGCGAATTCCCTTTCCACATCACCCAGGTCCTGCAGCAGTCGATCGAATTCGGTCGGTCTCCGCAGCTCCTCGTTCTCGTTTACCTCGGGAAATACGATTCGGCTCGGTTGGGCGAACGCGACGACGTTCGCGGGATCGAGACCACGCACACGCGCGTTCTCACCACGGAACTGCACGATCACGCTCTGCAGCCGATCCTGCTTCGCCTGCCAGTCGCGGAGTGGATGCGACTCCAGCAGATGATTGATTCTCCCTGCTTCCGTCGCTGCGCTGCTGATGGCAACCCGCGCAGCGTGCGCATGGGCCAGTGCTTCGCGTTCGAGCATCTGCGTTCGCTTTTTCAGCGGCTTGATCGAAGGATGCTCGCCCTGCCTGTCCGTCAGATCTTCTCGCTTGTGGACGAAGCCAAGTGTCATCGCCGCGAAAACGAGTCCAATGTTGAGCAATACGATTGCGTCGTTGATCCGCTGAACCGTTTGCGCGTAAGCAGCATCGTCGAGATGCTGTTGCAGCGTACGTGTCGCATCAGTGACGCGCTGCGTCGTCGCTGCCGTCTTAGTGAGATCGGTTCCCGCCGCCTGTTGATCAGCGATTGCCTGCCGCAGCGAAACGCTGTCGGAGCGCACGCGCGACTGCGCCGTCTCGGCGATTTGCGCGCGTGAGTAAAACATGAACGCCAGCACCGACGCGATTCCCAGCAGTCCGGCCACGAAGATGACAGTGTGCTGCCGCTGGTGCGCTCTTATAGTAGTGGCGGCCATCGGGTGGTCGTTGGCACTGAACGAGACAATCGATCGCACCGACGCGCCCGTCGTCTTGCCGAGGAAGACGAGAATGACGACGGCGATGAGTGCGACGAGGAAGGCCTCGAAGTGGAGCAGGATGTCCTCGATGAGAACCAGTGGACCGGCGAGCCAGGTATGGGTCTCTGCTGCTTCGCCGAGTGTAGCAGCGAGCGTCACCAGCGTCGAGTTCATTGGTAGCAACAGGCGGAACACCGGGAAATTGGCGGTGAACTCGGCGACGGTGAGGATGACGGCGAACGCCCAGAACGCGAACGAGCTTTTCAGAATGCGATCGTAGCCGACCCTCACGCCTTCGGGTTCCTTGAACTGGCGGAAGCTTTCGATCTGCGTCGCGGTGTGAGTACGCTCGTTGGCGTTGGTCTCGAGCGCGTTCACTTCGGCGCGCGACATCCCGATCAATCGATTGAGATTGGCGCTCGCTGTCTGGATATGATCCTGCATTTTGACGCGCACGCGTCGCTGCCATTGGCGAAACAGCTCGAGTGACTTCATGGCGAGGACCTGCTCCGGCTCGAAGACCCCGGAGCGAGGGACGTCGTGGCGTGGTAATCCTTTTTCCGCCCAATCAGCGGCGAGGTGTTTCGCTTCCTGCTCGAGTCGATAGAGCTCGCGATTGAACCAGTAGTCGGTCTTCTTCGTGATTGCGTGGACGCCGGTATTGTCGGCGTCGTCGTCGAGCGGGTCGATTTTTTTTGCGAATGGATTTCTGAATGGCGCGTAATTGGTCCAATACTGACCTAGTCGCCCGAACCAACTGGTGCGCTGCGGCAAAGGAGTCGCAAACGTGTATTGGCCGTTGCCGTTTTGAGAAGGAGAGGATGCCGGAAAAGGCTGCGTTCCATTCCGGCCTAGACGATCGCCGTTGCCGATCTCAGAAGAGATCGGCCGAGTGAAGATGTTGGCCATAGAAGTCCCTACGGTTAGGGCAGACTAGGAGTGCCACAGTAGAGCTTCTGCATAGATCTGGCCGTCACGCGGGAAGCGGGAAGCGGGCAGCGGGAACCGGGAAGCGGGCACCGGGAAACGGGAAACGGGAAACGGGAAACGGGAAGCAACTCGCACCCGGTGGAAGCCCGAAGTGATCGATTCGAGTGGCGTGGAATCCCCCGCATACTTCCTCTCGGCGGGCATCATCGCACCCAACGGTGAAGCTGTGCCGAAGGGGATCACCATGGAGAGTCACGGCGCCAAGGAGTCAATCAGCTGCGTGCTGACCAACCGCGGAAGCTCACCTCGAGCCGGCGTACCATCTAAAGCCACGACGCCATAACGAGGCTAGCGGCCTCACGACATCAGCCCCTCGAACACATCGTGCAGGTTGATAACGACCTCGGTGTTTGCAATGCGCCAGCGAATGGTGTCGCGCACGACACGGCTCTTCCCTCGCGAGGTGCATACCTCGACGGCTTCGTCTCGCCAATCGACGAGCCAGACCTGCTGAACGCCCAGCGCGAAGTATGCGTCCCGCTTGAATTCCCGATCATAGATCCGCGACGATCGGCTGAGCACCTCAACAGCGAGCCAGTGCTCAGTGATCTTCCGCCAATCGGTCATCGGACTGAACCGCGCGGGAAACACGAGGATGTCGGGCTGTAATTGTGTTCTCGGTCGCCTTACAACCGCGCCGGGTCCGACGACATGCGCGAGACCGGGGTCTTGTAATGAGACAATTAGCCGGCCCTGAATTCGACTGGTGACAACCTGGTGCACCGCAGCGGCCTGCGGCGTCACCAGCAGGACTCCGTCCAACAGCTCGTATCGATTCCCGTCGTCGGGGAACTTCGTGAGATCGTCGACTGTGTACAGCGGGACGGAGATAGCCATGGCCATACGCTACACTTTGGGCATTGAGTTTGTCCACTCGGCACAGGTGACGATTGCACCGAATAGACTTCGCGTCGTCAACGTTCCGACGCCGAAGAAGGCGGATCGACGCGAAAGGGGCCGGGCTCTCAGGCGGCTTCCGCCTCCCTAGACTGGCCCCGCCGGACCTTGGCTCCTATGTTACGACGTTCGGTCACGTGGGCTGTATGCTCGCCTCTCCCCGCAGTTTCTCTTCTAAAAGTCGACGAGATTATTCCCTGGTTCGTCGACCAAGGTGGCCGTTCGCCCACGCTTCAGGGTGCGCTCAAGGTAAGCGCGTCACGACCTCGCGCTTCTCTCACTTTACTTTCGTCAACTCGATCTGAACCCGTCGCGCCATTCGCGCGTTGACAGTGGGGCCCCGCATCGCCATTTATGGTGCCCCCAACGGTGGAGGAAGTCTGAAAGTTCGGGTTCTTGCGGCTACGATGTCGGCAGTTCTCACTCCTCTGTTTCTTACAGGCTGCGGCGATTCCACCGGACCGGAGGGACGGCTGGCCTGGTCGAGCGTGGCGAACCCGGCGACCTGGCCGCTCACTGGGATCTGGGGCACTTCTTCATCCGACGTCTGGGCGGTCGGATGGTTGGGGACTGTCCTCCATTTCGACGGCGCGACGTGGTCGAGAGTGGCGACGGGGACTGGCCAAGACCCGATCGACGTCTGGGCGAGCTCTCCGACCGATGTCTGGATAGTCGGCACGGATGGCATCATCTCGGACGGGCTCGGCTTTCCGACAATTCAACATTACGACGGCAAGACCTGGTCGATTGAAGCGAGTCCGACACCGGGTTTGCTCTCCGCTATCTGGGGTTCTTCCGCATCCGACGTGTGGGCCGTCGGCCCTGCTGGAGCAATGGCTCACTACGACGGCTCGAGCTGGTCGAGCGTCGCTAGTGGGACGACCGACCAACTCTCCGGTGTTTGGGGGACGTCCGCGTCCGATGTGTGGGCTGTGGGCTATCACACGATTCTCCATTACGACGGCACTCGATGGTCGGCGCTCTCGAACGTGTCTTCCTTCGTGTACGGAGTCTGGGGCACGTCGGCGTCCGACGTGTGGGCAGTCAGCTCCTCTGGAATCCTTCACAACGATGGCGGAGGCTGGTCGAGTGTTAGCAGCAGCGGGTTCGAGCCACCCGCGGGACCGTATGCCATCTGGGGCACGTCTCGCTCGAATGTGTGGGTGGTTGGGACAGACAACGTGAACAACAACAACGTCTGCTGCGGAAAAATCGCGCACTTCGATGGTACCAGCTGGTCGGATATTTCACTCGGTGCGACATCACCGGTTGTCAACGCGGTTTGGGGCAGCTCCGCATCTGATGTGTGGGCGGTGACCAACGACGGTATCCTTCACGGCACACCGGCGGGATGATCTGCTCTTGACCGAGTGGACAGTCGTTCGTCGAATCTTATGCGGCAGCTGCGGCAGGCGCGGGTCCGGAATCAACGAGTTGTCTGGTAAAGGGATCGACCCGAAAGTTCAGTCCTTCGAGAGTATGCGCGCCAAGCAGCACGAGGTCTCCCGGTTCGCCGAATACGACATCGTCGACGGCCCTCTTGCCTTCGACATGAACGAACGCCGGGCCGGTCCATCGCTCGAGGATGCTGCCGTCTGCTTGTCGAAAGCGCCACTTGGCGTAACGCTCGATGCCCAGAACCTCCAGCATTTCGGCCGGAAACCAGGATAATTCTGCGCTGGTATCGACGAGCACTGAATCAATCGTTCGCCTTGTTCCTGGGCGGGCAGGGTTCTCGATCTCGACTCTGATGCGGAACGTGCCCATGTGAACGCTCATAGTAGCTCCAGAGGTGACGCCGAGTATTAGCGAATTCGCGCCGCTCACGTCAATCCTTCGCAGCGCCCAGGTATTTACCGAACCAGGCTTACGTGCCGCCTGATCCAGCTGACGACGCTGTCCTGAAATCCGGGTAAGTAGTAACTGAGGTATCTCGCCTCGTCGTCGAAGCCGGTTCGGGCTGCCAGCAGTCCGTGATTTCCGCGCGGATAAACTCTTACGGTCGCATCGCGATTACCGGATTCTCTGAAGACGCTGCGGAAGACGGGTGCTGATTCCGCGGTCGGCACCGAGCGATCGAGGCCGCCGAGCATGATGTAGACGGGCACTTTGACTTGTCGCCAGAGAGGAATTGGATCGTACGACCAGCTGCGTCGCAGGCTGTTGATGTAGGCCGCGCCGCCACTGTCTGCCGGGCTCACATACATCACCCAGATCGTGCGCGCCCACGGATACCATGGCTCGCTTCGCACTGTCTTGATTTCGGCGCGCAAGCTGTCCCATGCCGCGACGCTGATCACCGGCCGATCGATGACAAAGTCAGTCACTCGGCGACGAAGCTCGACACCGCGCCGCACTGCGATCGAGTCGAATCCGTGCGACCGGAGATCGTTTCCCACCTCGTAATCAATGTTGTCGCCGACGCGCCGAGCCGAGCCGGATCTGACGACGATGAAAGCGATGCGGCCGCCCGAGCGAACTGCCGCTAACGGCGCCACGTATCCGCCGTTGCTGGTGCCGAAGACACCGATGCGTTTCGGATCGATGTCAGCGCGCCGTGCGAGCATGTCGAACCCGGCGACGACATCTCCCGCGACGTCGTCGTAAGTGGCGCTGTTGAAGTCACCTCCCGAAGCGCCGCCGCCGCGCCGGTCGTAAGCGAGCACCGCGAAGCCGTGGTGGGCGAGATACGTCGACCAGTACCCGAAATCGCGAGTTGGTTTGCTGCCGCAGCAGCCGTGAATCATGATTACCGCCGGATGCGGCCCCCGTGTATTGGGAAGAGTGAGATCTCCCACGAGCCGCACGTCACCGTTTTTGAAGCTGACGTCTTTCTCGACGGTGAAATCGTTCAATCGACGTGCCCAGCTTCTCGACGCCGCTTCCCGCTTCCCGCCTCCCGCTTCCCGCTTCCCGCCTCCCGCTTCCCGCTTCCCGCCTCCCGCTTCCCGCCTCCCGCCTCCCGCTTCCCGCGTCACATCGCTCCACCACCGCGCGTCGACTCGGCCCGTGGCATCGCGGTGCACGGTTGCGCGGATGGCGATCGGATAATCGATACCATATGAAGGTCCACTGAAGAACGTCGAGTCGGACAAAGCGTAAAGGATTCCCCCACGCAGGGTTTTGTTGTCGAAGAAGGCAAGCCAGCCGCCGGCTTCGTCCAGCGGTCCCATGGAGATGATGTGATCAGCGGCGAGGGCGTAAGTACCGGCCAGCGAGCGAACGAACGCAGAGTCATAGGCCAGGCGATGGACGAGGTAGAGAGTGCCTTCACCTTTGGTGAGGCGAACGCGTCCGGTGATCGAGCTCGGGGTGCTCGTCCCGTCGAAATGCGCGGTATCGGGTCCGAATGGAAAATCAAAACCGAAATTGCTGCCCGGGCCGGCAGAGAGTCTGCCGCGCAGTCCCCAGGCCTGGCTCGTCGGTATGTCGATTCTTACGATCGGCCCGGTGGAGTCTGTTGCGAAGCGTGCGCGGATGAATGTCGGTGTCCCGCCAACACGCATTTCGCCAACCCAGTCGCCCTGGAATAGTTGTGGAGACTGAGCGCGGAGGCCGGATGCGGCAATCGTCAGGAGCGCTGGAGCGACGATGAGAAGGCGGAGGTGACAGACGCGCGTGGGCACTCAGATACCACCGGTGGGAGGTATGCTGATAATTCAACACCGTATGAGTTCTGTCAAGTTGATTTTTCAGCATACCCGGAATGGAGCTCAGAATAGTCCCGGCCTCCAGAGTGTTTGGCTTAACTTATTCGGCGGCTGCACACCACCATGGAGATAAGAAAATGCGCATCGCCCGTGTCGCGCTCGCGCTGGTCCTTTCCGTAGCGTGTGGAGATAAGTCCAAGTCCTCGGCGCCGAGTGCATGTCTGCAGTTCTCATCGGATCTGATGCCCGATCTCGCGGGTGGCTTGACCAGAAAAGATTTCCGGATTGCAAATGCGTGGGCGGTGAAGTCGGATCAAATGATCGACTCGAGTGGGGTGAAGTTCCCGGCGTACTTTCTCTCGGCCGACATCATCGCGCCGAACGGTGAAGCAGTC
>DASUZC010000073.1:0-23708 GCA_036377095.1 Gemmatimonadaceae bacterium | reverse complement strand
ACGAGCCAGAATTGGCGCCCGTTCCAGTCGGCACGAGCGAAGTGTCGGTCGCGCGTCGTCCCCGCTTCTTCGCTTACAATTGCGCTGTTCTCGCCGACAATCCGGTTGAACAAGGCCGACTTCCCCACGTTCGGCCGGCCGATCAATGCGATTACCGGGAGATTCACACTGCCACCGCGGTTGTCTCCGACTCCAGCACATCGATGAAGTCGTAAGACGGGAAGATGGGAATTGGCAATGCTTCTCTCACTGCTTCCAGCGTGAAGTCGTCGAGGAAGACACTGTCTTCGTTGATCGTCTCGGCAGGAATCAGCGCGTAGTCGAGGTCGGTGCGGTTGGACAATGCCCCGATAATGTCACGCCCTACGAGTAGTCCAGCGGTAGTGATCGTCGGGCCGAAAAGCGAATTCTCGGCGACAATGAGCTCGAACTGCGCACCGCTTTGTGTCGCGAGCTTCTCGAGCAACGGCTCCATCAGCGGTGCCATTGCCGTTCCCGTCACCACACCAACACGCTCCCCATCGCGCCGCTTCACCCGACTCAGGCCGTCTGCGACGCGCATACGGAGTGACGTGACGGCGCCCACGCCGTTCTCGATTTGCGCGAACTCGCCGTAGTGGTCCGGACCCGGCAACTCGCGGCCGGCGAGCATATAGAGCTCGTCAGATCCAAATACCCACCTCTCACCCCGCCTCCGCAGCGCCCGCGTTCCCCAGTGCTCAACGCGATTCAGGATCGTCGAGGCGATCTCCCGGTCCATCTTCTTTCCCGTATAGAGGTGTGAGAACTGTGTCAGGCCGACGGGAACTACCGCCGCTGAGAGCACTGCGTCGCCCATATCCCACAGATCACGGAGCGACTCCTCGAGCACATCGCCATCGTTCAATCCGGGCACGATCACCATCTGACAATGGAACTGAATACCGCCTGCGGCTAACCGACCAAGCTGCGCCTTGATGTCGGGGACTCTCGGATTGTTGAGCAGGACCTTTCGCGCTTCGTGATTGGTCGCGTGGACCGAGACGTACAACGGGGAAAGTCGGTACTCGAGGATCCGATCGATGTCACGCTCTTTGACGTTCGAGAGCGTTGCGAAGTTCCCGTAGGCGAAGGACAGGCGGTAGTCGTCGTCGCGGATGTAGAGCGCCTTGCGCAGCCCAACCGGCAAGCCTTCGATGAAGCAGAATTCGCAGCGATTCGCGCAGCGTCGTACCGTCGGCGGGACCAGCGAGATGCCGAGTGGTTCGCCGTCGAGGCGCTCCAGCTCGTAGATGACTTCTTCGCCGTCGGGCTGACGAGCGTCGATGACGAGCTCTTCGTCAGCGGTCAAAAACTCCCAGTCGAGAAAGTCGCTTACCGGCCGACCGTTGACGGCGATGAGCTCTGTCCCGGGAAGAATCCCGAGCTCCGCGGCAACGCTGTTTTCCTCTACTCGGGAGACCTTGACCATAGCTCAAGTAATTTAGAGCTATAGCAGCCGAAGTCAATCATTCACCGAATGTTAGCTCGCCACGCCTCGCGACGAGAAACGCGGTGATTGTGGGTTACACCGGTGAGGTCGCTGCCAGCGATTCGAGCAGCTTGCGCGCGCGATCGAGATTGAATCCGGGAAGCCTGGCGATCGCTTCCTCACCTGCCTCTCGCACACCCTGAATGCTCCCAAATTCCTTAAGCAGAAGTCGTCGCTTAACCGGCCCAATGCCCCTCACCTTGAGGAGCTCGGAGGTCACGGTTCTTAGCGAGCGACGCTTCCGATTATAGGTGACAGCGAACCGGTGGGCCTCGTCGCGTGCCTGCTGCAGTAGCCTGAGCCCGGGCGAGCGACGGGAGAGCCTGAGCGGCTCCTCCCGCCCCCAGATGAAAATTTCTTCCTCGCGCTTGGCAAGACTTATGAGCGGCCTGTCCGCGAGCTGCAGCTCTTCAAGGGCTGCATGTGCCGCCGAGAGCTGTCCCTTGCCGCCATCGATAACGATGAGGTCCGGCAGAGGCTTCTCGTCGTTCTTTCGCCGTTCGAAGTATCGTCTCACCACCTCGTGCATTGACGCAAAATCATCGGAGCCTTCGACTGTCTTCACTTTGAACTTGCGGTACTCACTCCGCTTCGGCCTGCCGTTCTCGAACCAGACGCACGAGCCCACTGTGTCGGTGCCCTGGGCAGTCGAAATATCGAAGCACACGAGCGAACGAGGCAGGCGCTGGAGCCCGAGCTCGCGACCCAGCTCGTAGACCGGGTCGCCGGCACGCTCGTCCGCCTCCATCGACGCGAGCTTTAACTCTTCGAGCAGGTGCCGGGCGTTCTGCTCGGCGAGCCCGATCAGTTCGCGTCGCGGGCCCCGCTGCGGAATCTGGATTCTGGCGTCCGGCAGAGACTGCTCGATCAGCTCGCGATCGGGGAAATCGAACGGCAGCAGCAGCTGGCGAGCTTTTTCCTGCATTCCGACGTAGCTGCCGGCGAGAAACATCGTCAGCACATCGCCATCATCCTCACCGTCGATGTTGGTGAGGAACCGCTGCTCTCTCGAGAGCAGCTTGCCGCTTCTGATGCGCAGCACGGTCACGCAGGCATCGTCACCATCGCGGGCGTAACCGACCACGTCGCGATCCCCGCCCTCGACTTCCAGCACCACCGTCGGCTCTTCCATTCTCTCCAGGTGCATCATCACATCGCGGAGCTCGGCGGCGCGCTCGAAGTCCAGCTGTTCCGATGCTAGCTCCATCCGCTCCTGGACCCGTTTTAGTACTTCATCCGGCCGACCCGACAGGAAGAGCACTACTTCATCGATCATCGCGCGGTAGTCCTGCTGCGTTTGCGCCAGAATACACGGCGCCTTGCATCGCTTGATGTAGTAATCGAGGCAGGGCCGCTCCGGCATCTGCGCCGGCATGTCGTAATTGCAGCTGCGGACGGTGAAGATTTTCTTGACGACGTTCAGCGCGCGCCGCATGGCACCGACGTCGGTATAGGGTCCGAAGTACTTCGCGCCGTCGTCCTCGAGGCGGCGCGTCACGAACACGCGCGGAAACGGTTCCTGGACCGTCACCTTGATGTATGGATATGACTTGTCGTCGCGCAGCGCAATGTTGAACCGCGGATGGTACTCCTTGATCAGGTTCGCCTCGAGAATCAGCGCGTGCGCCTCGCTCGGCACCACGATCGTCTCTAGATCGGCGATCAGGCCAACTAGATGCCTGGTCTTCACGCTCTCCAGCTGGTCGCCCGAGAAATAGCTGCGCACGCGGGAGCGCAGGCGCTTGGCCTTGCCTACATAAAGCGTAGACCCGTCCCTGCCCTTCCATAGATAGACGCCAGGTCCGTCCGGGAGGTGGGGGAGTTTTGTCGCTACTGATTCAGGAACGGGGAGCATGTTGAATTATACCATGCGCCCCGAGAGCGGTTCACGCTCGGCCGCGGGGTAATCTCAGGAGTCTGCGCACGCGCTCGACCACGATCGCCGCTTCGGGAATCCCGAACGCAGCCGTCAGCGCCACGTAGGTGAGGCTATAGACCGCAAGCAGGATCAGGGCCGTCAACTTAGAGTGTATCACGCTCTCGTGAGTAGTGAACACTGGTGAGCCACGATCCATCACCAGCTTGTAGATCCACGGCAACGCTGCTCCACTGAGCGCGGCGATCCACAGGCGCGCCATCCGCGCGGGGATCAATCGGGTCCGTCCAATACGTTTGTCGAGCTGGCGGCGGAGCAGAAAGAATTCAACCCACCCCGCCAATCCCGCGGAGGCAGTCAGTCCGGCCGCACCAAGACGCCGGTCGAGGCCGAGCATTGGTGGGATCACCAGGGCAAACAGGTAGCCCAGCAAGGTGGTGAGTATCACGCGCACGACTGCGTAGCGGAGCGGTGTGCGTGTATCGCGCATGGCGTAGAAAGTCGATGAATAGAGACGGCCCATGGTCGAAGCGAGCAATCCGACGCACGATCCAATCAGGATCTGCCAGACCCAGATCGTGTTTCCGCGTTGGAACCGTCCGCTCTCCAACAGCAAGTGGACGATCAGATCACCCAAAGCGGCGAGCGCAACTACACTCGGCACGATGAAATAAGCGATCCGCTCGAGACCGTCGCGCAGTCGCCCTCGCAGATACGCGCCGATTTCTGCCGTCGTGCCAACCGCGCGCGACATCGTCGGCAATTCTGCCGCCGAGATCGCCATTCCGAACAGGCTTATCGGGAGGACGTAAATCGTCTGGGCGTACGTGAACGACGAAACGGCGCCGTTGCCGAGATAACTTGCCAGCCAAGCGTCAACGTATGCACTGAGCTGGACTACGCCACGACCGACGAACGCGGGAACGAAATTTCGAAATACGATGCGAACGCTTTCCGCCGAAGCGCTGAGCCGCGGCCTCACCCCGCGGGCCAGCGCAAGGACCTGCGGCAGCTGGATCCCAAACTGGAGAGCGCTGCCGACTACCGAGCCGTAAGCCAGATAAATCGCTAGCTGAACCTCAGTGTGATCCTTGTGGAACAGGATCAGCGTCATCACCATCGCCAGATTCCACACCACCGGCGCAGTGTACGACATGAAGAACCGCCGATGACTGTTCAAAATGCCGAGGCACCATGCGGAGAAAACGAGTAGCCCCGCTCCCGGAAAAAGGATTCTCGTGAGCAAGACTGTCAGCTCGCGCTTTTCGCCGGTAAAACCGTTGGCGATGATGGCGACCAGCCAAGGCGCGGCGATTACTCCAAGAGCGACGAGAACCGATGAGATGAGCGCCAACATTCCTGCGACGGCGCCCGCCAATCGTGTTGCCTCGGCTTCGTCTCCCTTCCCCAGGAGCCCGGCGTACTCCGGAATGAACGACGCGGACAACACGCCTTCACCGAACAGATTCTGCAGCAGATTCGGAATTCGAAACGCTGCGTTGAACGCGTCCGCCGCCATGCCAGCGCCGAGGTACCGCGCCATCATCGTCTGACGAATGAGCCCGGCAACTCTGCTGAGCAGGATGCCGGATGCGACGAGAACGGCGGCTCCTTTATTTCGCTCGAAAGCCCGCTCGGTTGTGCGCGGCGTCGCGCGGCGCTCTACCGGAGGCGCCGCTTCGGCTACTTCATCCGGCTGTGCCGGCAGGATTTTGTCGATCGAGCTGTCGGTCGGACGCGCGTCGCTCACGCCCGTCCTCGCGCGGGAACCGCTTCTTCCGATGTTTCAGGGGCGCCGCTTGTCCCAACGAGATGCGCGGCATGCTCGCGCGCACCATCCAGCATGTCGTCACGCAGTTGTTCGCCGTATCTCGCCAGCAAAGGGACGAAGTTGAGCCCGCGTTCCTGTTGCTTCCCCATTGGGTAGAGGGACCCGCGCGCCGTCCCGATGTCGTGCATCAAATCCGCGTGACGACCTTTCGAGCCGGCAATCAATCGTCGTTCGTACCGCTCAAGCCGGCGCATCAGATTTGCGCGCAGTCCGCCAGTTACGGTTGGACTGACGGGCGCCTCTCCTGCTGTCACCGCCTCCGCGAGAGCGTCCAGGCGCTCGTCGAGAAGAGCGCGCGTCGCGTTGAGCTCCTCGAGCACCCGTTTTGGCAGACGATCGCGGGCAATACGAAGCTCGGCATCGTGGGGATCGCGAAGATCTTCAGGCAGCAGGTAAAGCTTCTCGAGAATCTTTTCCACGTGCGGCTCGATCACCGTACATGACCAGCGCGGCGCTATTGCCGGCCGCGGCACACCGAGTGTATCCGCGATCGGTGAGACCTGTGCGAAGTAGGCAATCTCCGCTGGACCGCCGATGTAAATCGCGGTGGGAAGAATTGCCCGCTCGACCACAGGGCGCAGCAATACGTTGGGCCCCATGTCCTCAGTGACTGTCTGCTTCGCAGCCGCTTTAATCGGCACGCGCCGCCGCGCGCCCGACGTAGTGCTGAACACGAGCGACAGACCCGGAACATCCTGCACCTGCGGAGCGAACCCCGCCTCTTCCAGCTCGCGATTTCGCTCGGCCACGCGCTCCGAGATTTCCGAAGCGCTTGCCAGCGCGCTCGTGAGGACCGACTTGGCGGCCCCCCGCGTTGCTGGATGGGAGGCATCAATTACGGCAATGCCGAGTGGCTCGAACAACGCCCGCAGAAAGCCGACGAACGCCGACCCTACGGTTTGACCTTCACGATAGTGCTCTTCCAGCAGGTCGATCGCGTGTGAATCGATTGTCGAAGCAGCTGCCTCTCTCAATGCGTCGAGTTGCACGGAAACGTCGCCGAGCGGCATTACCGACATTGGTGGACCAAGTGGGCCAACGTGGTCGATACGCAGCAGCTGCGCCCCGCCTGGTACGGAGACGATGGTGCTGCTCGCTTCCTTGAAATCGGTATCGTCGGTTGCCGCCCAGAACACCGGTGCGACAGGAACTCCGCTCGAGCGTTGCAGCGCATCGGCGAGCGCGAGCGCGCTCAGCGCTTTCGTCAGCGTATAGATCGGGCCACCGAACAAGCCCGGCTGCTGGCCCGTCGTGATGACAACTCCGCGCCCTTCAGCCGACGCTTCCAGTCGCGTTTTTGCGTTGCCGGTTGCGTCGAACGCGGGCGCCAGTCGAGCCAACCAGTCGCGAGACGACTGGGACCTCACTGCATCGATTCGCTCGCTCCATGCGGCGGGGTCGTGGGGGACCAATTCATACCAATCCGGACGCGCCGTTCCAGCAATTGCCGAAGTCGCAAGCGGATTCGTCGTAAGTGCCTGGCTGATTACGCGTGGATTCATGACCGGCTGGCGAACAGGATCGTTCGCGGAGAAGTCTCAGTCCACGACCGTCCGGCGTAATCTCCGAACAGCTTATCAAGCTGAAAACCCGCCGTCATCAACATTCGCTCGAGATCTTTCGGCGATAGCAGCCGGACTCGCTCAATGTACTCCTTGCCGCGTTCACGCAACGTGATCTTCTTCTCGACGAAACGGCTATCGGGGCTGATTCTGCGATGCTGCTCTATCGTGACGCCGTTCTCAACCCGCTCATCATAGGGCACGAGCGATTCCCTCACCTGCGCCGCGTTCAAAAAATCGATCACCAGTGTACCACCTGGCTTCAATGCGGTTCCCACGCACTCGAGAACGCGGACGTGCTCGCGATCGTCGTCAAAGTAGCCGAAGCTCGTGAACAGATTCACTACCAGGTCGAAGCTCCCGGCAGCAAACGGAATTTCGCGCATGTCGGCGCGCACGTACGGAGAATCCTTTGCCTCGCGCCGCGCCACTCTGAGCAGTGACTTGGAGAGATCGAGCCCCACCGTCCACCAACGTTCTTCGAGAATCCGGGTGTGGCGCCCGGCACCACATGCCAGATCGAGCACGCCGTCGACGCGCCGGCCCACGAGATTCGTCGCGATCAGCTCGATCGCCCGCTCGGCCTCGCTCTCGTCTCGATGCTGATAGATGTTCAGATACTCTACGCCGAAACTCTCTTCGAACCAGTCCGCCTCCGGCGGACTGGTAAGTGATGATAACGGACGCTCGCGGACGAACCCGGTCACTTGTGGTATGGCTCGCCACGAACGATCGTGCCGGCGCGGTATATCTGCTCGGCAAGGACAAGGCGCGCGATTTCGTGTGGCAAGGTCCATGGCGCGAGTGACAACTTCATTGTCGATGCGGATGTCACTGTCGGAGCCAGCCCGTAGGCGCCTCCGATCAGGAACGCGATGTCGCGATCCTCATCGCGTGCGCTTCTCAGGAACTCGGCAAATTGCGACGACGAGAGCGATTTCCCGCCAACCTCGCACGTTACGCGCTGAGCGCGTTCCGGAATTCTCTCATTGAGCCGTTCGCCTTCCCGTTGCATAACCTTTTCGACGGGGACGCCTGAAGCGCGCTCTTCCCGAACTTCATGCACGTCGAGCGGCCAGTACCGCGCCGCTCGCTTTTCGTAATCCCGTATTGCCTCGCCCAGCGCGGGATGGCGCGCCTTGCCTACCACTGCGACAACCAGTCGCATTCAGGCGTAGATGCCGCGCAGCTTGTGCACGCTGGCTACGCGATCGATCGACAGCATGTACGACGCGGTTCGCATATTGACTCGCCGCTGGCGGGACAGGTTGAGAACGTCGTGGAAGCTGCGCCGCATGATCGTCTCCAACCGCTCGTTGACGAGGTCCTCGGGCCAGAAATAACCGCCACGATCCTGAACCCACTCGAAGTACGAGACCGTCACGCCGCCGGCATTGGCAAGTATGTCGGGAATAACAAAAATGCCGTTCTCCTCGAGAATCGAGTCGGCGGCAGCAGTGGTCGGTCCGTTCGCGCCTTCACAAATGATCCTCGCCTTCACCTCGGCGGCGTTGCGAGTCGTGATAACGTTCTCGAGTGCGGCGGGAAGCAGAACGTCCACATCGAGCGTCAACAGATCGTTTCCCGAAATGACATCGGCCTTGTCGTAGCCGTCGAGGGAACGATTTTTCTTTGCGTACGCGATGGCGTCGTCGATGTCGATTCCCTTGGGATTGTACAGGGAGACTGATCGATCGCCGATCGAGACTATCCTGCAACCCTCTCTCGCCAGCAGCTGCGCCGCGACTGACCCGACGTTGCCGAAGCCCTGCACTGCTACGGTCGTACCCTTCACAGGCATTCCGAGATGCTGGAGCGCTTCCTTGGTGACGATCATGCACCCGCGCCCGGTTGCTTCACGGCGCCCAAGCGAGCCGCCCAGCTCCACCGGTTTGCCGGTGACGACGGCCGTCGTCGTGTGACCGACGTGCATCGAGTAGGTATCCATCACCCACGCCATTACGCGCTCGTTGGTGTTGACGTCCGGAGCCGGCACGTCCGAGTCAGGGCCCAGCATGTTGATGATGCCGGCGGTGTAGCGTCTGGTGAGCTTTTCCAATTCGGCCGCGCTCATCGCGAGGGGGTCGCACTTGACGCCGCCCTTGGCGCCGCCGAACGGGATGTTCACCACTGCGCACTTCCACGTCATCCAGGCCGCGAGCGCCTTCACTTCCTCGAGCGTCACCTGGGTGTCGAATCGGATACCGCCCTTGGCCGGCCCGCGAGACGTGTTGTAGAGAACTCGGTAACCCTCGAACACGTCGATCTGACCGTTGTCCATCATCACAGGAATCGAGACGATGATCTGCTTCTCTGCCTGACGGAGCACCTTGTACATGCCCGGCTCCAGGTCCAGCAGCTCGGCAGCTTTGTCGAAGCGGGACATCATCGCTTCGAACGGGTTCTCCTCGTTTAGAAATCGGTCTTTGTCGGGTCTGACGAGCTTGTTGCCAGGTATCCGATAGTCAGTGGCCATGAGTACGCTGTTGGTTCCGTGGCGGGTGTGCAGTCGTTCCTAAAGACGAAAAATCATCGAGCAATCGCTCGATGTGGTTCTGGCCATCCTCGATTCGCAGACGCTGTGAAACATACCATAATGCCCCCGCTTCGGCAGGCCACAGCGCCTCCAGTTTGACGGCATCCTTGAGGGTGCAAACTACGAAATCAGAATTACTTGCCTCTGCTGCCAGGCGCTCCGCATCTGCTCTGGTGAACTCGTAATGGTCCGGAAAACTGAATGGTCTGACGACCGCTCCCAGCTCGGTCAATTGTTTGAAAAACGAATCAGGTTGAGCGATGCCCGCGATTGCCACGAGATCGGCGCCTTGCAGTATCTGCAGCGGCATGGTCTGGCCGGTCGACGTGCTGATTAGCCCGGCTGGCCCAATGTTCACCACCGCGGTCGGCACGCGAGGCGCCGCATTCGTCAGCGCCCGCTTCACGTCGGCGACGCTTGCCTGACCTGCGATCTTGCGAGTGATGATCAGCAGATTGGCACGCCTCGCCGAGCTCAGTGGCTCGCGCCACGGACCCGCGGGAAGCAATCGTGGGCGGCCTGCCCACGCATCGGCATTGACCAGAACCAGGTCGGCGTCGCGGCTGGCCCGCCGATGTTGAAACGCATCGTCGAGTACCACCACATCAACGCCATACGCGATGGCTTCGCGAATCCCACGCACCCGATCCGGCGCGGCGATCACCGGCACGCCCTCATTCAGCCGTCGGTGGACTTTGATTTCATCGCCACCGTAGCCACGCAGCACGATCGCCGGAGCAACGCCACGCTGTATCAACTGTCGCGCGAACCAGGCAGCGACGGGCGTCTTCCCCGTCCCGCCGACGGTCATGTTGCCGATGCTGAGCACTGGCACCGAAAACTCTTCGGCTTTGATCAAACGCCAGTCATAGAATTTCGCGCGTGCTGTCGCAGCCATGGCATAAAGCGCCTCGGCGGGGGCGAGGAGTGTTCGCAGCACCCGGGCCTGCTTTCCCCGGCCGGACCAGACCGTCTCAACGAACCTGCGCGTTCGTGACGTCTCAGCCACCGGCGAGCCGCACAGTGTCGTTCATGAGCTGCTCGAACACCGGTCCTTCGTTGGCCGCCGTGCGTGGCGACGTCGCCGACACCTTCGTCGGTTCCCCATAGGCAATGGTGACTCGCGCGAACGGCTTCGGAATAATGAAACGATCCCAGCTGCCTAGCCGCCACGCACGATCAACAGCGACTCCCACGGGCAGGATGAACGAGTCTGCTCGCTGAGCCGCGACTAAAGCTCCCGGTGCAAACTTGCGGGCAGGACCCTTAGGTCCGTCGGGAGTGACGGCCACCTCCTTGCCAGCCTGAAGCTCGCGTGCGAGCGAGATAAGCGCTCGATCTCCGCCACGGGTACTCGATCCGCGTATGAGTCCGTACCCGAGCGACGTCGCCGCGCGCGCCACCATCTCTCCGTCACGGTGCTCGCTGATAAGAACAAGTACGCCCTCGCCGCGATGGTGCCAGAGCAACGGCAGGAGCTGCCCGTGCCACAGCGAGAAAATGAAACTGCGTTTCGCTTTTCGCAGAGTGGTCAACCCTTGCGTGTTAACCACGCGAATGCGCCAGGTGGTGCCAAGGACCCTCAGCGCCCCCCTGCCGAGCAGAAGCGCGATCCTCGCACTCCAGGGAAACTGCTCGGCGTCGTCGCTCACGTTAGGGATTCTGCGAGCGTTCCGGCCATTCGCGCTACCCGCTCGGCGGCTCCTGGCGTCCCCAGTCGCGAGCGAACTTCAGCCAGACCGGCCAGTACATCCCGGCGTTGCGGACTCCGGTGATCGAGCAGTTCCATCAGTGCATCAGCCATGCGAGTCGGCACGATGTCGTCCTGAATGAATTCTTTTGCGACTTCACGTCCAGCAACTACGTTAACCAACCCAATGTTGGAGACCTTCACCAATCGCTTGGCCAGAGCGTAGGAAATCCTTCCGGTTCGATAAGCCACGATCAGTGGACAGTCCGCGATCGAGGCCTCGAGAGTGGTCGTGCCGCTCTTGCACAACCCGGCGTCGGCGGCGCGCAGAACCGTCAGCGATGCCGAGTGCACCAGCCTGAACGGGCAGCGTTGCGGGTCGAGGGCAACAGTTGGCGCAACGCTCACCAGAACTTCGAGCGCCGGCAATCGCTGCCTCAGGATTTTCGCTGTGCCGACGAACGCATCGATGTGCCGGTCGATCTCCTGTTGTCTGCTGCCCGGGAACAGCGCCAGCACCGGGACGTTCGAAGCGACGCCGAGCATTTCTCTTGCTTCCTCGCGTGTCGGCATGTTCTGCGCTCGATCGAGCAAGGGATGGCCGACGAAGGTAGCGTCGATGCCGTAGCCACGCAGCAGTGGTTCCTCGAACGGGAGGATCACAGCTGCTTTTGTAATCAGCTCTGCCAATTTGGGGAGTCGCCCGGCTCCCCACGCCCAGACCTGCGGGGTCACGTAGTACAGCACTGGAACGCGCGCCGCCTTTGCCGCACCAGCCACCTTCATGTTGAAGCCCGGATAATCGACGAGAATTACCAGTGCGAGCTCGCCCCGCTCCAGCATTTTGCGAATCGTACGCAGCAGCATGAAATGTCGCGGCACGTGCCGCAGGACTTCCAGGAATCCCATCACACCGAGCTGATGGTCCCGGTGGATCAGCTCGACTCCCTGCTCGGCGAGGCGCGGCCCGCCAACCGCCGCCAGCATGAGATCGGGATGCAGTCGTCGGAGCGCGCCGGCAACTCCGGCCGCGTGCAAGTCGCCCGACGCTTCGCCGGCGACGAATAAAACCTTACGCATGATGGTGCGCGCGCCCGACAAGGGAAGGCAGAGTCAGCTCGATCTCCTTCACAATGCGGAGCGCGACACCCAACGCCAGCCTTCCTTCCTCACCGGTGACAACCACAGGCGATCTTCCCGTGAGCGCTGCGACGAAGCTTTCCTGCTCCAGTTTGAGCGGCTCGCCATCGGGAGCGTGCAACTTCTCGCGTTCGACGTAGGATGCGATGTCCGCTGACCCGGATTTGATCGATTTCGGATCGAAGTCCGGGCGCAGTCTGTAGAACTCGCCCGTTCCTGCGCCGAGATCCAGAGACAGGTACTCGCGCTCCTGGAAGATCCGAATCTTACGCTTTTTCTCCCGCGAGATGCGACTCGACGTGATGTTGGCGACTGCGCCGGATGCAAACGTCACGCGTGCGTTCGCTATGTCCAGCATGGGAGTCAACACCGGCACACCGACCGCCGAGATCTCCCGTGCTTCAGCTCCGACGAGAGTCAGCAGCAGGTCGATGTCGTGGATCATCAGATCGAGCACCACTGCGACGTCCGATCCACGGGGACTGAACGGCGCCAGCCGTTCGCTGTCTATGAAACGCGGGCGTTTGACATGCGGTAACGCCGCACGGACTGCTCGATTGAAGCGCTCGATGTGACCGATTTGTACGATCGCGCCGCGCTTCCTGGCGAGATCCAGCAGCGCGTCCGCCTCCTCGAGCGTGGCAGTGATGGGTTTCTCGATGAAGACGTGCTTCCCGCGCTCGATCGCCGCACTCGCCACGGCGTAGTGCTGCGATGTCGGCACCACCACGATCACCGCATCCGATGCGTCGAGCAGGGCATCGAGATCAGGATGCGCGCGAACCTTAAGCTCCTTCTCGACTTCGCGCCTGCGCTCCGGACTGCTCTCGAAGAATCCCGTAAACAGCGCGCCACGCAGATCGCGCAGGATCCTGATATGGTGAAATCCGAGACTGCCCGCGCCGACAACTCCAATGCGCGGAGTCTGGTTCAAATCACGACTCCACGCTCGCTCTCTTCGACGAATCGCAACAGCTCGCGCACCTCGGGCAGTCCCTCGAGCTCATTCTGCGCGCGCTCGATAGCCTGGGTGACGTTGAGATCGGACCGGAACAGCAGCCGATACGCTCGCTTCAGCTCGCGGATGGTGTTGTCGTCCATACCGCCTCGCTGTAACCCGACTGTGTTGAGACCATACAGCTTGACCGGGTTCCCGACCGCCTTGAGGAATGGCGGAATGTCCTTCGACACGCGGGAGCACCCACCGATGAAGCTTTGGCGCCCGATGCGCACGAATTGATGCGCCGCTGTAAGGCCTGATACGATCGCGCGATCTTCGACGGTTACGTGCCCTGCCAGCTGCACAACATTGGAGAGGATCACGTTGTTTCCGATGTGACAGTCGTGCGCGAGGTGCACGTACGACATCAGGAGGCAGTTCTTGCCGACTGTCGTCTTGAATGACTGCGCGGTGCCACGATTGATCGTAGTGTATTCCCGAATAACGGTGCCTTCGCCGATCTCGACCGTCGTTTCCTCACCCGCGAATTTCAGATCCTGCGGCAAGCCGCCGAGTATGGTACCGATCCCGACTTTTACGTTTGCACCGAGAGTGACATTCCGCTCGAGCGTCGCCCGCGGAGAAATCACGCAACCGGGACCAACGGTGCAGTTGTCGCCAACGATTGCGTACGGGCCGATCTCGACGTCGGTCGCAATCTCCGCCTCCGGAGATATGATTGCTGTGGAATGAACCCGCGACTTGTTCATCGATCGCGGATAGTGGCGGCCATGTCCGCCTCGACTACGACGTCGCCATCAACCTTTCCGACGCCGCGCATCTTGCAAACGGTCCCTCTCAATTGTGTCACCTCGAGCTCGAAGCGAAGCTGATCTCCCGGCTTGACCGGCCGCCGAAATTTCACGTTGTCGAGCGACATGAAGTACACGACTTTGTTTGCCGGGTCAGTCACCGATCCGAGTAACAGCATCCCGCCGACCTGCGCCATTGCTTCGATAATGAGGACACCGGGCATGATCGGATGCCCCGGAAAATGACCCTGAAAGAACGGCTCGTTGATGGTGACGTTCTTGAGCCCGACTATCCGTTTCTTCTCTTCGATCTCGATGATCCTGTCCACGAGGAGGAACGGGTAGCGGTGCGGCAGAACCTTCATGATCTCTTCAATCGTGTACATCCCCTTCTCCTTTCGTCCGGCTTTCACCATCTCCCGCACCAGTGTCACCGTGCCGCGGTGACTCGGCTTTACCGCGACAATCCGCGCTCGCACCCGCGCGCCCGTGAGGGCGAGATCACCGACGCAATCCATCGCCTTATGGCGCACGAATTCGTCATTCCAGCGCAAGTCGCCACTCAGGATATCGTCATCCCCCAGCACCACCGCGTTTTCGAGCGACGCGCCGCGGATCAGACCCTTCTCGCGCAAAGCGTCGACTTCGTGAACGAAGCCGAACGTTCTCGCGCCAGAAAGCTCGCTGGCGAACGACTCTTCCGTGACTGTGAATCTACGCGACTGCTTGCCGATCAGCGGATGCGGGAACTCGATCGTCACGTCGAGCTCGAAGCGTTCCGACGGATATGCCTCATAAACGGATGCACCATCGATGATGCGTACCGGCTCGCTCAACTCCAAAAACTCCGGCTCACCCTCTATCGACGCAAGCCCGGCGTCAGACAGTGCCTCCACGAACGGCGCGGCACTGCCATCGAGTATCGGCGGCTCCGGACCGTCCATTTCGATCGTTAGATCATCAATGTTGAGTCCGCTCACTGCCGCCAGTACGTGCTCGACGGTATGTATCGCCGAGTCGCCCTTTCCCAGCTGAGTTCGCCGCTCGCTGCCGCTCACCTCGCTGACATGGGCGCGAATGCGCGGCTGCCCGGGACAATCCACGCGTCTGAACACGATTCCCTGCTTGGCCGTTGCAGGCTGAAAAGTGACACGACAGGGCACTCCGAGATGCAGGCCCATGCCCTCCAGTACCGCCGGGCGCGCCAGCGTTCTGCGGCTCACTTTGTCCGTGGCTCTTGCAGCAATTTCTCCAGCTTGCGCATCATGCCGGCCAATTTAAACAGTGCCGCCGATGCGCGAAGTGATTCGCGGTGCGGACGTGCGGGATAACCGGACCACGTTTCCCCCGCCGGTATGTCGCCAAATACTCCCGCCTGTGCGGCGAGCCGCGCCCCCGCGCCAATGCTCAAATGACCGCTGATGCCCGCCTGCCCGGCGAGGATCGCTCCGTCACCGACCACTACTGAACCGGCCACGCCTACCTGCGCCATCAACAGGCACTTCTCGCCGATTCGCACGTTGTGCGCGATGTGCACCAGGTTGTCGATCTTCGTGCCGTTTCCAATGACCGTGTCATCGATGCTGCCACGATCTATCGTCGTATTCGCTCCAATCTCGACGTCATCGCCAATGATGCAGCGGCCGACGTGGGGAATTTTTTGATGCGCACCATCGCGGAAGACATAACCGAACCCGTCGGACCCAATGCGTGCACCGGCGTGGATAAAGACGCGTTCGCCAATCGTCGCACCTGAATAGATCGTCACCCCGGGCCACAGCCGCGAATCGTTGCCGATCGACACGCCATCACCGATCACGGAGTGCGCTCCGACGACGGCGCCGTCGCCAATGGTTGCACCAGCGCCGACTACTGCGTACTCGCCGATCGAAACCCGGCGGCCAATGGTAGCGCCCCTCCCGATTCGCGCCGTGGCGGCGACGCCGGTGCGAATGTCCTGCTGGGGATACAGCTTCGCCAACAAACTGACAAGCTTGTCCTGTGGCTTGTCGACTATGATGCGCGCAGCCGCGCTGCTTGTAATATCCCGGAATTCCGGATCCACCAGCACGATGCCGGCGTGCGTCGTCGCCATCAACGGCACATACTTTCCGCTGGCGAGGAAACTGAGTTCGCTTTCATTCGCCCTGTCGAGGGGCGCGACCCCACTCACCGCCGCACTGCCGTCGCCGATCAGCTCGCCGGCAACAAGTGCCGCAATAGCCTCAGCGGTGATAGTGCTCGCACCATCACCGCTGAGTGAAAGTCGTGAATCCGCTCGCGCCGTCACTTCTTCGGGCGCGTTACTCCCGCGGGCTGTGGAACTGCGGTGCTTGCCGTCGGCGCCTGCGCTTTGAGGCGGGCGAGAACACGATCGGTGAGATCGAGCTTCTTGTCAGCCGCTACGACTACGCTCACCTGTGCTCCAACATCGAGAATCATTGCGTAACCATCTTCGGCGCGGATCGTTTCGATCACACTTTGAACGCGCTCCATGATCGGTTTCACCAGCTGCGCCTGCCTCGCCTGCATTGTCGAATCGAGCCCGCGCGCGCGGGTCTGATATTCGACTTCACGCTGTCCAATCGTGTTGCGACGCGCCTCGCGCGCGCCACTATCGAGCTTCGGTGCCTCGCGGTCGAAGGCCGCCATCATCGTCTTCAGTGAATCGTCCATCCGCTGAATCTGCTGGCGGTAGGCGCCGACTTCCCTGTCGAACTGCGCCTCAGCCTCGGCGCGACCAGGCGCCTGTTGCAGAATCTGCGCTGAGTTGATGTAGCCGATCTTGGTCGGCGGCGCCGCAGCCGTACTCTGCGCTGCCGCCGCTCCCGCGAAGGTCAGCGAAGTGGCCAGTGCGATAACGCTCGCACGAAAAAGCACTCGCATTTATGACTCCAGTGTTAGAAGAATTGTCCGAGTTTGAAGTGGAGCTTCCAGCCGGGTGCCGGTCGCCCCTGCGCGTCAATTTTGTCGAACCCATACCCGATGTCCACTCCCAAAGGTCCAAGCGGGCTCAAGGTGCTTACTCCGAAGCCGGCGCTCCTGAACAATCGGGTCGGATCGAACTCCCGAGGCTTGTTCCAGACATTACCGCCTTCGAAGAACGAATTGACATAAAGCGACTGATTGATTCGCAAGCCGATTTCGGCCGTGCCGACGAAAAACGCATTCCCAAACGACGCCCTGCTCGCCTGCGTATCGGATCCGCGCGGGTCGAAGCCGTTGGGTGTAACCGAGAATTCGTCGTAGCCGCGCAGCTGTTCACCGTATTGCGTGCCGCCGAGTGCGAATGACTGAGTCGAGAAGAAGGGCCCCGGGTTCCCGAACAACGCGCCCGCGCGAGCCGAAAGGCCCGTGACGACGATCATTGGCTCCGACCCGAGAATGCTGCCACCGAACCTTCCGATCGGCGCAAACGAGCGAAGCTCGGTTGTGTAGCGCTGGAACGCCGACGTTCCTCCCAGCGGCCCGCCGTTGAATTGTGCGTTGAACGTCTGCAGGCCACCGTCAGCGGGGAACGGAAGGCCGGTCCGCGTGTCGTGCGTCGCGGTGAATCCAAGCGTGGAGCGGAAGCAGTTCTTACAGGACTGGGCGACCGTGCTGAGGAAGCCGTCGCTCGTGTAATTCACTTTCTCGCCCCCGTACGAGACGTACAGCCTGGTATAGATCGACTGCGGTACCGGGAAGCCAAGCTGAATCTGACCGCCGGTTCTGATGATTCCGCCCAGATCGGCAATGTTGTAACGCGACCGGCTGTGATACGCCGTCAGGCTGCCCGAGATGCGAGACTGCCTGATGTTCGGATCGCTGTACGTCAGGTTGAAATCGTTGATGTAGCGACCGAATTGCCACTGCAGCTGCGCGCGCTTGCAACGTCCGAGCAGGTTGGGCTGGTCGAGACCAACGAACCCGCCCAGTCCGGTGCCCTGGCCCATCGACGCACCGAAATTGATGTTGCCAGTTCGTTTTTCCTTGACTGCGAAGACGATGTCCACGTCGCCTTGATCACCACTCGGTCGCGTCTCCGGAGCCGGCATCGGCGTCTCGAAGAAGTTGAGGTTACCGATGTTCTGATAGCTGCGGATCAAGTAGTTGCGGTTGAACACCTGACCGGGCGCGAGCACGATCTGTTCGCGGATGCACGATTCGTGAGTGTAGTCGTTGCCGGCAATCTCGATGCGGTTCACGATTGCGGGAGATCTTTCGTCGATCTCCCAGCGCAGGTTAACGGTTCGCACCGCGTCGGTGCCTGGCACTCTCTCCATCACCGGCCGAATGCTGGCGTAGATGTAGCCTTCGTCGTTGTAGGCTTCCATCAGCTTCTGCTGCGCGTCATCCCACCTTTGCGCATCGAAGGTGTTGGGTGGATTGACGTACGTACGACGAATGAGGCTGGTCGCCTTCTGCACTACCGTCGTCTGGCTCTTGTCGCCAAATGGATAGAACTGTTTAATCTGATCCGTCGAAAATCGTCGGTTACCGAGGACTTCGAAGCTTCCAACTTTGTAGCGCGCCCCTTCGCTGACGGTGATGTCGATCAGTCCTTTGCCGCGCGGGCGATCTACGATCAGCGTGTCTTTGAGAATTCTGAAATCAATGAACCCCCGACTCGCGTATAGCTGCGGAATCTTCTCGCTGAGATCCTGGGCGTATTTGGCGTCGTCGAGCTCACCGTTGCGCAGCCACAGAAATCCTTCTGGCTTGGTGTCCATTGCGGCAACGATGTCTTCATCGGGTACCTTGCTGTTGCCGTTGATGCGAATGCCGGAGATTGCGAGTCGTCTGCCTTCGTCGATCCTGAAATCGATGTTGAGGTTGCCGTTCGTGACCGTAGACTCCGGTTTCACCGTCGCCAGGTAGTATCCGTTCGCCTCGTAGAGCGAATCGACACTGGCGATCGCTTTGGCGATCTTGCCGGGATCGACGGGGCTGCCCGTCGCAAATGCCAGCTTTTCCTTGACGTCTTTCGGCGAGACGCGATCCGCGCCGACGACGTGATAGGACGCGAGAATCGGCCGCTCTTTTACCTGGATTACGAGGTTCGCCTTGTTGGTCGCGGGGGCGATGTGGCAGATGATCTGCACGTCATCGAACTGACCAGTGGCATAAAGCGCTTTGATGCCCGCCTGAATATCATGGACGGCCAGCTGCTGGCCTGTGGTGAGTCCCGAGGAGGAGCGGACTGCCGCGGTGTCGTTACGTGTTGCACCAGCGACAGTTATGAATTCGGGCGTCGCGCATGCACCGGCGGTTGGCTCCTGACTGGACAGCTGAGCCGTAACGGTGGACAGCAACGCCAAACTATATGTAGACAGTCTACGCATCACACAAATATACACTAATGAGTTTGCCCCAGGTCCTCTCCCGGGGACACTCTGATTAGACAAAAAGGCCGCGGGAAAGTTGCATTCCCGCGGCCTTTTCTTTGGGTGATCTCTGACTGCTTATGCTTTGGTCGATCCCGTCATCACTCGGAACTCGAGCTTCTCGCCGTCCGCGGCCAGATCGACCTCGATCTCATCGCCCTTGCTGAACTCCGCCAGAAGAATCTTCTCCGATAGCGGATCCTCGATGTACTTCTGAATCGCTCTCTTCAGCGGACGGGCGCCGAACTTCTCGTCGTATCCGTGCTTCACCAGGAACGCGGACGCCGTATCGGTGAGGTGGAGCGTCAGCTCCTCATCGCCCAGCCGCTTCTGCACATCCCTGAGCAGGATCGCGACAATGTCCGCGATGTTCTCCTGCGACAGCGGATGGAACACAATCACGTCGTCGAGACGATTGAGGAATTCCGGGTTGAAGGTGTGCTGCATCTCTTCCTTCACCTTCTCCGCGATTCTCTCGAAGTTGGACTTCATGTCGGGAGCGTGGAAGCCAAGCCCGCGACCCTTGCTGATGTCTCTCGCGCCGACGTTCGACGTCATGATCACGACGGTGTTCTTGAAGTCGATCACGCGGCCGTAGTTGTCGGTCAGGTGGCCCTCATCGAGCACCTGCAGCAGAATGTTGAAGACGTCGGGGTGCGCTTTCTCGATTTCGTCGAGCAGCACCACGCTGTAGGGCTTGCGACGCACTGCCTTGGTCAGTGTGCCCGAATCTTCGTAGCCGACGTAACCCGGAGGCGCACCGATCAGGCGCGACACCGAGAACTTCTCCATGTATTCGCTCATGTCGACGCGAATGAGAGCCTGCGGATCGGCGAACAGAAACTTCGCCAGTGCCCGCGCTACCTCGGTCTTACCAACACCGGTTGGACCGGAGAAGATGAACGAGCCGATGGGTCTGTTGGGATCCTTGAGTCCGGCGCGGCTGCGACGGATCGAGCGAGCCAACGCCTTGATCGCCTCTTCCTGCGCGACGACCGATGCGTGGAGCTCCTCTTCCATGCGCAGCAGTCTGGCCGTCTCGGCTTCCTGCAGACGCATTACCGGAATGCCCGTCCAGCGGCTGACGATGAAGGAAACCTCCTCTTCACCCAGTACCGGACGATGTGACTGCCGGTGCTTCTCCCACTCTTCCTGCTTGCGACGGATATCACCCTGCAGCTCGCGCTCGCGATCGCGCAGCGACGCCGCGCGCTCGAAGTTCTGATCGCGAACTGCCTGCTCCTTGTCGACGTTGACCGAGTCGAGCTGACCCTTCAGTTCGGCGACGGCGGGCGGGGGTGACTGCGTGGCCAGGCGCGCTCTGGCGCCGGCTTCGTCGATCACATCGATCGCCTTGTCGGGGAGGAACCGGTCGGTGATGTAGCGTTCCGACATCTTCGCCGCTGCCTGCAGTGTGGTGTCGGGAATCGTCACCTTGTGGTGCTCTTCGTATTTCTTGCGCAGACCCTTGAGGATCTCGACCGTCTCGTCGACCGAAGGTGGCTCGACGATGACCGTCTGGAACCGACGCTCGAGGGCGCCATCCTTCTCGATGTACTTGCGGTACTCGTTGAGGGTGGACGCGCCGACGCACTGCAGCTCGCCACGCGCCAGCGCGGGCTTGAGCATGTTGCTGGCGTCGATGGCGCCTTCAGCGGCGCCGGCGCCGACCAGCGTGTGCAGCTCGTCGATGAACAGGATGATGTTCTTGTTCTGTGCGATCTCGTTCATGACCGCCTTGAGGCGCTCCTCGAACTGACCGCGGTATTTGGTGCCCGCGATTACCGCCGCCATGTCCAGCGACAGCACGCGATTGTCGCGCAGCGAATCGGGGCACTCGCCGTTGGCGATAAGCTGTGCGAGTCCTTCGACGATGGCCGTCTTGCCTACGCCCGGCTCACCGATGAGGACTGGATTGTTCTTCTTGCGGCGGGTGAGGATTTCCATCACACGCTCGATTTCCTTGCCACGCCCGATCGTCGGATCGAGCTGATTGTCGGCGGCAAGCTGGGTCAGGTCTCGGCAGAAGTGATCGAGCGCAGGCGTCTTCGACTTCTTCTCGCCCTTGCCCGGCTGTGCCTGCGTCGTGCTCGAAGTGCCCTGGCCCGCTCCCTGAGCGGCGCCGCCCTGCGGCATCTCGGTGCCGAGCAGGCGCAGAGTTTCCGCCTTCGCAGCGTCGAGATTGACGCCGGCGTCGGTCAGGACCTGCGCTGCAATTCCCTTTTCCTCACGCAGCAAACCGAGTAGAAGGTGCTCGGTGCCGACGTAGCCATGACTCAGGTCGCGAGCTTCGCCCATGGCGAGCTCGAGGACTTTCTTGGCGCGCGACGTGTACGGCAGATCCGGGCCAGTCGCCGCGGCGGCTTTGCCCTTCTTTACCGTCTCTTCGATCTTCTGCTGGATCTCGTCGAGATCGACGCTGAGGTTTTGAAGGACGGCGGCGGCTACGCCTTCTCCTTCGCGGATCAGCCCGAGCAGTATGTGCTCAGTGCCGACGTATTCGTGATGGAGCCTTGCCGCCTCCTCACGGGCCATGGCGAGAACCTTTCGGACTCGCTCTGTGAAGTTGTACCCGTTCATTTCAGCAATCCTCAGTGCGGGAGCTAGTTCTTTCGCGTGCGTGACAGTGTTGCCACCGCGGCGCGCGTGATTACCCGCTACCCCTTACTCAGCCTCCGCAGCCAGCGTCTCTCGCACGTATCTCGCGCGGGCGACACTAGCCTCGCTTTCCGTCAGCGCTCGTCCCTCGGTATGACCGAGGTGCGCCAACTGACTAAAAATCAGGAGCTTGTTGAGAGTATATACACTGAGACCGCTTATCAGTTTCAGGCCGACAGCCAGTCGCACGCCGCTCAAATAGTTCATCGCTTCATCGAAGCTCAAGCTGCGTGCATATCGCAGCGTGCCAAAGGCACGCCATAGCTTGTCTTCAATAATATAACCCGCATCGCGCAACAACACTCGCCGCGCTTCTTCTTCCCTCTCTATTACATGTCTAACGACGCGCACGAGGTAATCAAGTAACTCACCCTCTGAACGTCCGAGCGTAGTCTGATTCGAGATCTGGAAGAAATTCCCGACGACTTCACTCCCCTCCCCATACATGCCACGATAGGTCAGGCCTACCTGCTGCAGTCCGGCCAGGACTTTCCCGATTTCTTTCGTCAGTACCAGTCCTGGCAGATGGATCAAAACAGAGGCCCGCAGTCCGGTCCCGACATTGGTGGGACAGGCAGTGAGATAGCCGAATTCGTTGTGGAATGCGTACGGCACTTTGTTGCCCAATTCCGCATCAAGACGCTCGACGACGCCGAAAGCGTCGGCGACGTGGAACCCGGAATGGAGTGCCTGCAGCCGGAGGTGGTCCTCTTCATTGACCATGATCCCGACACCGCGAGACAGATATATCGCGGCGCCCGTTCTGACCGGCTGTTCGTTGAGCCCCGCCAGCTCCTTGCTCACCAGATGCCGCTCGTGCAGCAGCAGTCGATCCTCGGGTGGCATCTCGTCCACTCGCAGCAGCACACCATCCTCGATCGAGCGCAGGCTGCCGAACGCCTCCCTTACCTGGGCCAGAATGCGCAGACGCTCGCCGTCGCGGGCCCGTGGCGTGAAGGCGTACCCCTCGAGATTTCGGGCCAGCCGGATTCGGGTCGAGATGACGATGTCGGCGTGTTCGCCCGAGGCATCGAGCCAGCTCGCGCCGCCGTCAGGCAATAGTGAGAGGTCGAGCATTAATCCATCCCTCTCAGCTTGTCACGCAGATCGGCGGCCAGCTCGAACTGCTCCGCCTCGATCGCCCGCTTCAGACGATCGCGGAGCTCGGTCGCCGTCGACACGTGCGGCAGCTCACTGGGCAACGGCGCGACGTAGCGGCGACCGATGTGACGCGAGTTGCCGTGCACCCGCCTCAGGAGATCGCGCAGGCTGGTCTCGAAAGTCTCGTAACAATGCGCGCATCCAAGGCGCCCGGTCGCGCGGAAATCGGCCAGCGTCGCGGAGCAGAAAGAGCACTGTGACGCCTCTCCACGAGTCGTTCCCATCTGCTCGTGGATCGTCTGCAGAAAGTTGTTGATCTGCGGCTTGGCCGCGGTGATAGTCGTCTCGACTCCGCGTTCGGCTGCGCACTTCTCGCAGAGATGCAGTTGTCTAACCCCGCTCCCCTCGATTTCGGTGAGCTGGATTACCGCTTCGCCATCCTTGCACAGATCGCAGACCATTTATACGACGACCTCATCTACCGCTGTCTGACTCAGTCTGCCCCCCTCGAGCAGCAGCACTTTGTTGGCGCGCGAAGCGAGTGAGCGACTATGTGTTACGACGACCATCCCGATCTACAGGTCATTGACGACCTGGCCCAAAAGTTCGTGCAGCATTTCGGCATTAGAGCGATCCAGGTTGCCCGATGGCTCGTCGGCGAGAAGCACCTGCGGATCCATCGCCAG
>DASUZC010000072.1:0-38974 GCA_036377095.1 Gemmatimonadaceae bacterium | reverse complement strand
GTGCGCTCACGCACTTCCGGCCAAAGCGATTCCGGTATGTAGACTCGACTCACCGCCGAACATTTCTGGCCCTGGTACTCGAATCCGCCGCGGGCAATGGCGACGGAGAGGGCGACCGCGTCCGCCGAGGCGTGCGCAACGATGAAGTCCTTGCCGCCCGTCTCGCCGACAATTCGCGGATACGATTTGTAGCGCGACATGCTGGCGCCGATCGTCTTCCACATGTTGTTGAAGACGGCCGTACTGCCCGTGAAGTGCACGCCGGCAAGATCACGATGCGAGAGCAGCTTGTCGGAGATCATCGCGGCATCGCCCGACACGAAGTTGATCACACCCGGCGGCAATCCCGCTTCCTCGAGCAGCTTCATGATGTAGTGGGCGCTCAACATCGCGCTCGACGCCGGTTTCCAGATTACGGTGTTCCCCATCAGCGCGGGCGCAGTCGGCAGATTGCCCGCGATCGATGTGAAGTTGAAGGGCGTCACCGCGTACACGAATCCCTCAAGCGGCCGGTAGTCCAGCTGATTCCACATCGTGTGGTCGCTGATCGGCTGCTCGTCGTAAAGCTGCTGCGCGTAGAAGGGATTGAACCGCCAGAAATCGATCAGCTCGCACGCGGCATCGATCTCGGCCTGAAACGCAGTCTTGGACTGGCCGAGCATCGTGGCGGCATTCAGTGTTGCGCGCCACGTCGTGGCGAGGAGCTCAGCGGCCTTGAGGAAAACGGCAGCGCGATCTTCCCAGGACCAGTTGGCCCACTCTTTCGCCGCGGTCTGCGCGGCGCGGATCGCCGCGTCGACGTTTGACTCGGTAGCACGATGCCACTGCCCGAGGACGTGTCGGTGGTTGTGGGGCATCACCGAGTCTACCAGCTCGCCGGTATGAACTTCCTTGCCGCCGATGATCAGCGGGATGTCCGCCCTCTCATTCGACATCGTGCGCAAACGATCCTTGAGCGCGGCACGTTCGGGCGACCCCGGTGCGTAGCTCTTGATCGGCTCATTGAGCGGCGGCGGGACCCGGCGATTTCCGTTGAATGCGCTGCCCGTTCGAACGGGAGTGGTCGACGATACGCTTACAGGCGACGCGCCATCGCTCGTCGCGGCAGTTTTCGATGATTTCGCCGCGGGCTGTTTTGTCGCGCGGTTGGGTCGAACGGTGGAGGCAGCCATTTGGAGATTCCTCAGGTGGACGGCTACTTCCGAAAGATACGGGACGCGGTGTCAAAAACGGACCCCTTTCGGCCTTCTCTCGCGGGTGTCCGGGAACTAACGTGGGGATGTGAGAGCCAAGTTCACGATCTCTGTTCTGTTCCTCCTGACCGCCTGTGTTGGGGAGCCGGTGGAATGGGGTAACGTTGCGTACCGAACATCGCGACTCGGCGACCCCGACACGCGCAGCGCGATAATGAGCGCTGGTTTGCCTTCAGTCCCAGGGACTGTTTCCCCCTGCATCAGGTCCATACGGACCGCCGGAGCTACTGGCGAACTGTTTCGAGCATGGTGGTCGGTGCGACCTGACAGCACCGTCGTGCTGTCGATGCAGCGTTCGGCCAATCAGGGATCGACGTGGGACAGCGCGACGGAAGTTGAAACGCGCGACCGTGGGCGGCGCAGCTGCCAACGACCCGCGCCGGGAATTACCTACGATTCCGCCAGCAGCTACGTCTATCTCGTTTATTTCGTCGAGGCCGGTGATGGTGCGGGAGTGTTCTTTGCCCATTCGATGGACAAAGGCGGAATGTTTCACTCACCGGTGCCAGTGGTGTATGGCAATACACCGTCGCTTGCCAGTGTCGCCGCGCATGGCGACAGCGTAGTGGTGGTGTTTGAAGATCCAAACTCCACGACTCCGCGAATCGGCATCGTCCTCTCACACACTACCGGCCACCTCTTTGACCAACGAGGTCAGGTAACGCCCGATGATGTCGCCGCAGTAGCGCCGTGGGTCGCGCTCAATCACAAACGAATTACGGTGTGGTGGAAAACGCCCGCGCTCACCACCGAACCGATCGACCGTGTCGGCTATCGCGAAGGAGTTTGGAAATAGCGGTTAGCCGGGGACTCCCGGCCCGCCGAAAAGCAGGAAGGAGCTACTGATTCGCCGCCTTCTCGATCTCTGGTCGATCGCGAATATCGGGGGGAAGAATCGCCCACTGCTCGGGGCGCAAAAGCTTGCCGGCGGAGACGAGCGCGTCGGTAGTGTTTCGCGACGCCTCCTCGAGCATCAGAGCCACGCTGCCTGCTATCTCTGTCGCGTCGCCAGCCGCCTGCGCCTTCGACACCAGCGTACGGATATTCTGATAAATGCGTGAATTCTTCGCCTGCAAAGTGTCCGAGACGTAGCCCAGTCCCACGATCTGGACGGCGCTCAAATGCAGTGTGTCCTTCATGTTCACGATTATCGCAATCGGATTCGGAACGGAAACGTCCGCGGCCAATACTCCGCCACCATGGTGTACTGGGGCATCACCTTCCCCATTGATCTCCACCATCGAAAGCGCCAACGGCGTTCCCCCCAGCTGGATGTCGACAGTCATCTCCTCGGGTGCATTAGTGCGGCGCTTGATGGTTCGCTGTACCGGGGCGAATCCCAATCGCTTCACCTGCAGAAAATACTGCGGTGCAGTTTCCGGGAAATAAATCCTGAACCTGCCTTCGGCATCGGTAGTGTGAGAACGTGTTAGGCCCGAGCCGGGCGCAGTCGCTCCCACGAGCGCATCGCCGACCGGTTTGCCGTTCAGGTCGGTGACGCGTCCGGAAATGATATCAGTGCGCGCTTCAGTCTGAGACTGTGCCTGAACGGCCAGCAGACAGAGCGCGAGAAGTGAGACAGAAGTCGGTTTCATCTACTCGCTGGGGAATGCTTCTCTATTCTCTATTCTCTATAATCAAACTCAGTACACGCGACTGCAACACCCGCGTGCCCGTGTCCGGTAGAGTACTTGCAGCGGGGAGCCGCATGGCCAAATACATAGGCGCGCACACGATCGACAACGGCGGTATCCAGATGGCCGTGCTTCGCGCGGGCAACGCAGGAATGACCGCGATGCAGCTCTTTACCGCGATTCCCAAGTTCTATGGCGACAAGTCGACAATAAAGCCCGAGCGGGTTACGCGGTTCAAGTCGGCGCTGGCGAAGACCAAAATCAAGCCGGCGAACGTCGTGGTACACGCGGCTTACGTGCTGAGTGTCGCGACTCCGGACGACGAAAAATGGGCGCGCGCCAGTGCCGGACTCACCAAGGAGATGGAGCGTTCCAGTACACTCGGCGTCGGCGCAGTCTGCTTTCACCCCGGTTCAGCGATGACGAGCGATCGCTCGGATTCAGCGAAGCGCATCGGTAAGGCGATCACCCAGGCACTCAAGGCGAATGAGTCGGGCACGAGACTGCTCGTTGAAAACACCGCCGGCGCAGGGAAAACGATGGGGAAGACCGCCCAGGAAATCAGAGACATTCTCGACGCCGTGCCCAAGCCGCTCCGCTCGAGAACAGGGTACGGATTGGATACCTGTCACCTGTTCGCTTCGGGTTACGACATCAGCTCCTCCCGGCAGGCGTTCACCGACATCCTCGACGAATTCGAGCAAGTCGTCGGAGAGCCACCGTCGTTTTTCCATCTCAATGACAGCGCGACGGAGCTGGGCTCCAACCGGGACCGGCACGTTCTCATAGGGGAAGGGCACATAGGGAAAGCGCCGTTCGAGTGGTTGATGCAGGACCGTCGCAGCGACGACATCCCGCTCATTCTCGAGACGCCCCAGGCGAACTACGAGATAGGCGACGACGACGATTCTCCCGATCCCTATGACGTGAAAATGTTCGAAATGCTGGAGGCGTGGGCGGGCAATCAGGAGGGGCGGTGAGGGACAGCTCGACCGAAAACCGTCGATTCTCCCTCTGAAAAAGTCGATTCTTCATAGGGAAACTCTGTCGTTTCCCTATTGCATTCGCCCTGCAGGACTATAGTTTGCGTCGCTGACAGGCCGCGTTTCACTCTGTAGCAAATCCTATCCCGGATCACCAAACCAGGAGACAAGATGGCAACAAGAAAAAAGGGCGGCAGGAAGTCCTCACGGAAGTCATCCCGGAAGTCATCGAGTCGCGGCAAGAAGACGGCGAGGAAAGCCGGTGGTCGCAAGACCCGTCGCAAATCCTCGGGAAAGAAGCGCACACCGAACGCGGCATTCATGAAGCCCATGCAGCCGAGCAGTGATCTCGCTGCGGTCGTAGGAAGTGGCGCGATGCCGCGCACTGAAGTGACGAAGAAACTGTGGGGCTACATCAAGCGTAAGGGCCTACAGGATTCGAAGAATCGCCGGATGATCAACGCTGACGAGAACCTCCGTCCAATTTTCGGACGCAGCCAGGTCTCAATGTTCGAGATGACTCGCCTCGTCAACAAACACCTTCGTAACACCTAAGCTCTTTGGCAACTCCGTCTAACGCGGGGCGCGCTCAAAAGGCGCGCCCCGTTTCGCAAACGTCAGCGCTCGCTCGCCTCTGGGAAAACTTCAAGTCGATCGTCGGGGCGCTGGCGATTTTCCTCATATTGCGAGCCTTCCTCATCGAAGCCTATCGCATCCCCTCGGGCAGCATGATTCCGACGCTGCTCGTCGGAGATTGGCTGTTCGTCAACAAGGCAATCTTCGGGGCTCACATCCCGTTCACGAATGCGAGCCTTCCCGCGGTGCGCGAGCCGCGACGCGGCGACGTCGTCGTCTTCGTATCGCCGTATCAGGCGGACGAGGACTCGGCGGGACGCGATCCAACCCCGACGCTGGTAAAGCGGTTGGTGGGAACGCCGGGCGACACGCTCTTCATGCGCAAAGGCGTGCTGTACGTGAATGGGATCGCGCAGCGGCAAGGCTACGGGGCGACTGCGCCGGTGAATCCGGAGATGGCAAACTCCGTCGATCCACTCTTTGACTGGCAGAAAAAAGTCGGGCTCAGATCGTCGAGGTTCGGCGCCGCGGCAGCGCAACCCAACCACGACAATTGGGGACCGCTGGTGGTGCCGCCGCGGAGATTGTTCATGATGGGCGACAGCCGCTACAACTCCAAGGACAGCCGCTATTGGGGATTCGTGCCGCGTGAGAACGTCCGCGGAAAGCCGCTTTTCGTCTACTATTCGTACAACGCCGACGACAGCGATAGACCTCTGCCGATGATCACCGATATCCGCTGGACCCGCATCGGCCACTGGATCAAATAGTTACCAGTCTCCGCGTTCCGCGTCGAAATCAGAGACATAGCCTCTGTCGCGTAGTGAGATCGGTGCGACATGAAGCGACACGAATGGCGAAAACCTCTCTGATGCGGCAGGAAAAAGTCTATGGACGCTACTCATCCGCGAATTAATTTGGATCGCGTGACGAAGCCATCACCCGTCGAAAAACGGCGACGGCTTTTCAAGTCGAGCGAGTGGGATCTCGAGGAGCCGGCTGCATTCACGAGGATCGCGCGGTCACCGGTCGAGCTTGCGGTTCTGACCGGCGTCGTAATCCGACTCTTCCGCGCTCTCGTCCTCACTCACGGCAACGTCACCAGCGCCTACCTCGCTGCCGCCCTCGTACTCGGCACGATCTTCCTGCTCGGTATGGCGACTCTGCATCTGGGGAGATTTCCCGTGCGCGAGTGGCCGTGGCGCGCACCGGTCTTCGCCGTGTTCGAGACGGTGGGCGAGATGGCGGTGAGCCTGGTGCTGATCGCTCTCCACCGGGAGCCATGGGGAACCGCGCGCGCCGAATTCATGGACTGGCAGCCGATGGCGGTCGGCGTTCTGTTCTGGCGGCTCGTGGCCGTGAGCGTGTGGGCGCTGCTACTCGGCGCGACCGTGCAATTCGTCCGCGGCCGAGTGCTCAAGGATACCGGCCGCGATGTCGAGCCGCAGACGCTGCCGGATGGCCAGCCTTTTATCGAGAGAAGAAAGAGAGACGAGTTTAACTAGAACCGAGTGCGAATTGCGATCTGGGACCGAATTGAGAGCCCATTACGAGTTGCGAGCCGAAAGGATGGTGTCAGCTCTCGACTCGCAGTAGGTTCGGACTTCTCAATCAGCTCGCACCTCGGACTCAGCTAAACGCACCATCAGGCTGCCGTCGTTGTCTCGCAGTATTTATCGAACGCTCTCGTAAGATCTTTCGCGATGTCGTCCGCGGTGCGCCCCTCGATCTGATGGCGCTCGAGCATATAGACGACCTGGCCGTCTTTCATGAGGGCAATCTGCGGCGAGCTGGGCGGGTAGCCGGTGAAATAGCTTCTCGCGCGCTGAACCGCAGCGACATCCTGCCCCGCGAAGACCGTCGTCAGCTTGTCGGGCCGCGCATCGTTGCGAATCGCTTTGGCAACAGCCGGACGCGCATTGCGCGCGGCGCAGCCGCAAACCGAATTCACGACGACCAGCGTAGTACCAGGCGCGTCCTTCAGCTTTGCGTCCACTTCTTCAGGCGTGCGCATTTCTTCGACGCCGAGCTGAGTTAGCTCCTGGCGCATGGGCGTTACAAAACGCTCATCGTACATCTAGGGATTCTCCTGCTTCATTGGGTGGGATGTATGAATAATAGATGACGGAGGGCTGAGGACCAACTGCATCGATAATCGCGGACTAATTGAGGACTGCGAACCTAACGGCGAACTACACCGCTGGGCGCTGATAGCAGCACGCTATTAGCTAACCGCTGCAAGATGACGGGACAGATCTCGGTCGCGCTCTGATCCACAACCCGCGCTTGTCAGACTCCGTCGCAATCTGTCCCGTCGCCTGCAGCGCCGAGCGGTCAGCTAGCTGCTGAAAGCGCCCAGCGGTGTAGTTCGCTTGTAAGATCCGCAGTCCTCAATTAGTCCGCGATTATCGATGCAGTTGGTCCTCAGCCCTCGATTCTCACCGTGCATAACTGACCCACCGGGCCATCTCTCTCATCGTCGGTCGCTTTCCGTACATCAGCAGCCCCACGCGGTAAATCCGGGAGGCCAGCCAAAGAGCGGCCACGCAGCCGATTGCCAGAAAGGCGAGACTGCCGGCGAGCTCGAGCGACGGAACACCGGTCACCGCCATGCGGATCGGCATGATGATCGGCGATGAGATCGGAATCAGTGACAGCACCTTGGCAGTGGTGCCGGTGGGATTGAGCAGCACCGGCTGGATGAACACGCCCGTGCTCACGATCATGATCATCAACGGACTCGCCGCCTGACGCGCCTCGCTCTCGCTGTTCACCGATGACCCGACAGCCGCATAAAGCGATGAGTAAAAGATGAAGCCGAGCAGGAAGAACAGCAGAAAAAGAATTCCGGCAGCCATCGAAATATCCGGCAGCGTGAACGACATCGTGGGCGCGCCGAGCTTTGCCATGATCGGCGCTCTCGCCTTGAGCAGAATGTAGGTAGTGCCAATCCAGATTATCTGCTGTGTCAGTCCCACCGCGCCGACGCCGAAGACCTTGCCGGCGAGCAACGTGTCGGTGGGCACGCTCGACATCACGACTTCCGCGACGCGCGTCGTCTTCTCTTCGAGCACGCCGCTCATGATCGTCTGCCCGTAAATCACGATCGACATGTACAGCAGGAATCCGATGGCGAAGCCAAACAGCACGCTTGCCATCCCCGAGCCGGCGCGCCCCCGTTCGGTGATTCGCTCGGTGCTGAAATCGAGCGGGATGAAGGTGATTTGCTTCATCTTCCGATTGTCGAGGCCGACTTTTTCCAGTCGCGACGCCAGTATCGTCTGCCGGATCGCCTCCTTGATACGCGCCATGTCGGCGATCGATGTCGCGTTGGTTCCTGCGTAGCGAGCTGCTTCACCGGCCAGCGTCTGCTGGTTGACGACGATGTATCCGCTCTTTTCCTTGCGCATCACTTCTCGCGTTGCCACGCTCTCGGCGCGGGTCAGCTCGCCGGGGGGAATAGCTCGAACGCTGGGCATGAGAACAGGGTTCGTGCTGTCGCCGGCAATGTTGATCGCGAGCTGCCGACCGAAACCCTCGCCCGTCGAGTCGAGAATGATCGAGTTGTAGATGTCGGTGGTTGCCTTGCTCCTCGACGCCAGCCAAGCTGGCACGATGATGATCGCGCTGAAGAAGATCGGACCGAAAAATGTCGCAATCAGAAACCACTTGGATCGTACACGCTCGAGGTACTCGCGCTTGATGACTGCCCACAGCTTAGCCATGTCCGCTCATTCCCTCTTCGATACCAGTGGCACCCACCTTCTGCAGGAAGATCTGATGCAGTGACGGCTGGATCATCTCGAATCGCTGCACGGCGGCGCCGGATTCGACGATTCGCCTGAGCAGTGTCTGGGGATCCGCGCCCGGCATCAGCTCGATCTCGAAAAAGCGATTGGAGTCGTCGGCGCGCCTGACAAGAGAATGATCGCTCAGGATCTGGGCGACGCTGGCCATTCCATCACCATCGAGAGCGAGGGCCACGTTGCGATGGCCGTGCTCCTCCTTCACGTCAGTGACCGCGCCATCCAGAACCTTCTCGCCGCGCGCAATGATGCAGACCGAGTCGCAGAGCCGTTCAGCGTTGTCCATCAGGTGTGTGCTGAAGATTACCGTTTTGCCGCGGCGCTTCAGCTCGACGACGGTATCCTTCAAAGCCTGGGCGTTGATCGGATCGAGGCCGCTGAACGGTTCGTCGAGAATCACCAGATCCGGATCGTGGAGCAGTGTGCCAATGAATTGGACTTTCTGCTGCATGCCCCGCGACAGCTCGTCGATCTTCGCCAAACCCCAATCCTTCTCCGGGGTCTTGAGGGAGAGGCGCTCGAGCCACTCGTCGATGCGTCGATCGGCCTCGCTGCCCCTCACGCCTTTCAGCTCGGCGAGAAATTTGAGAACTCGCCGCACCTGCATCTTCCGGTAAAGTCCACGCTCCTCGGGGAGATAGCCGAGTCGCTCGGTGATGTCTCGGTCGTTCGAGGGTCGGCCGAAGATGAAAATCTTGCCTGTATCCGGAGCGATGATGTTGAGGATCATCCGGATGGTGGTCGTCTTGCCGGCGCCATTTGGCCCGAGCAACCCATAGACGCTCCCTGTCGGCACGCGCAGCGTCAGGTCGCTCACCGCAGTGTGCTCGGCGTAGCGTTTGGTGACGTTGACTATGTCGATTGCATACTCGGTCATGTCGCGGGAGCCGGGAAGCGAGAGGCGGGAAGCGTAGAGGCGGGAAGCGGGAAGCGTATAATTTTGGCGGTTCCACAATATACGTACTTGGGAAATGCCCGTTTCAGAGACAATCGCAATTGCTTTCCTGTTCTTCATCGGTGCCGCGCTGTATGCGTCGGTGGGACACGGCGGCGCCTCCAGCTACCTGGCGGTAATGGGGCTTTTCAGCTTCACCCCGGAAGTAATGAAGCCGACTGCGCTCGCTCTCAACATCGTCGTTGCCGCCGTCGCGACTGTGAAGTTCTATCGTGCCGGCTTGTTCAAGTGGAATTTGTTCTGGCCGTTCGCGATCGTCTCGATTCCTGCCGCATTTGTTGGCGGAGCCACCACACTGCCTGCGCGCTGGTACAAGGTTCTGGTCGGCATTGTACTGCTGTATGCAGCCGTATGGATGTTCAGGTCGTCGCTCAAGCCAGTATCGCGCGAGTCTCACGCACCACCACTCTGGGCGGGACTCGTATCAGGGCTGGTGATTGGATTTCTGTCAGGACTGACCGGTGTTGGTGGTGGAATCTTTCTAAGCCCACTATTGCTCTACATGGGCTGGTCGGAGACGCGCGCGACGTCCGCCGTTGCCGCGCCGTTCATCCTCGTTAATTCGATTGCCGGATTGCTTGGTCATCTGTCGAGTGTCGCACAGCTCCCCGCCAACATCCCGGTCTTTGGGGCCGCCGCATTGGTGGGAGGCTGGATCGGGGCCAGTTACGGCGCCCGGCGCGCGCCGACGCCGGTATTGCGGCAGCTACTCTCTCTCGTGCTGATTGTAGCAGGGGCCAAGCTGGTGCTTGGTTTCTAGACGCGAACCGGGCCTCCTCCGAGAACAGTGTGGCTAACATCGATCGCGCGGACTGGCACTACGGCGGCAACTATCCCAAGGAACTACCGCCGGAAAACGGCGGCACACACATCGGGATGTACCTCGCCTGGATCGTGCACCGTGATCTCGGTAGCGAAGAATTAATGCAGCTCGCCGGCGATACCTACACCTGGGTTCTCAATCGGGAAGTCACCGGCCGCGACCTGCTCCTGACCAAGCTCGACGAAAAGTTCTTCGACTCGCTATTGAACGCCGAGGGCCTCGCGTTTACGCGCTCGTACTATGAGACCAATGGATACGCCAATGACTACGATCGGGTTCTGGGCGGCGACCTACCCACGCTCTATCACGTGGCTGACTCGTGGAAGAACTTCGACAAGCTCGCGGTGACGCTCGATGAGCGCCTGGCTGCCTGGCGCGCACTGAGGAGCAGGTCGGCTGCGGAGAGGGACGATACCTAACGACCTGACGACGCGGTTGCGCGTTGTCGGTTGACCGCGGCGCTGTACCAGTTGCTGTTGATGCTAACGAGATCCAGCGGATTGACGGTGTTCGCGCCGTAGCGCGCCGCCCAGTGCAAGTGGGGGCCTGTGACACGTCCAGTGTTTCCGACCAATCCGATCACTTGTCCGCGCTTAACCATTTCGCCGACATGAACCAGCGGTCTGCTCATGTGAAAGTACGAGGTGACGACACCCGCACCGTGATCAATGTAGACCACGTTTCCCGCGAGGAAGAAGTTGTCGACCAGCGCGACCACTCCCCGGTTTGCCGCGCGAATGGGTTCTCCAACGGCGCCGCGGAAATCGACGCCGAGGTGGCGCGCCGTAACCTGACCGTTGAATACACGACCGGAGCCGAACTCGCTCGTTATGACCGACGTGCGCGGTTTGATGAAAGATGCCGTCCAGAGCGGCGGCCGCTCATGCGCGGCTCGGCCGACCTCTCTTGCGCGTGCGTTCTCCCGATCGATGCGCGCGAGCGTCGCGGCATCGAGGGGACGAGTAAAGGAGCTGTCGACTTCCAGCGGCTGCGACACCGGCGGCGGAAGCTTGGGCAGGTCGAAGCGCACGCGGGCGATCTCCGTTTTTCCTGACGCCCGCTGAACTACGGCGTTGGCGAACAGCAAGCCTTCCTTGTCGACGGGGATTCCGCCGATGGCGTGCCAGCTGCCTCCGCTCGCCCGCACAAAATGGAGCGGCTCTTCCGCCAACGCACCGCGAATGGATACGACGGGATCAGCACCCGCAGGCGCGGTCACCGTGAGGCGCACGATTGCGCCGGGCTGAGGCTGCGCCGGCGAAGCGGAGATCCGGGCCGCCTGCGCGTTGAGCGCGAAAGGCCACGAAATGAAAGCTACGACTACAGCCTGGAGAGTTCTTCTCACGCTTGTAAAGTTTCGGTTAACTGACACGGAAGCTAACGTATGGTACCGCCGTGCTCGCTCTAAGTTCTGTCTAATAGTTGGACGTCAAATGGAGGCTGGATGTTTCGTGTTCTCGTGATCGCTCTCGCACTTGCCGGCACCGCCGGCGCCCAACAGCTGCGAACATCTGCGCCGATCACCAACATCGGTTACGAGATTACTGCCGATTCCGCCGCCGTCGGTCAGAGACAGCTGGGCGTGTCGATGACGTTCAACGTCAGTGGAACGGCGCCAGTGGTGCTCGCGCTGCCGGCTTGGTCACCGGGCCATTACGTGATGCTCTGGTTCTCTCGCCGCGTCTCGAATTTTTCGCCGCAGCAAAATGGCGCTGCGTTGGACTGGCGCGAGCTCGATTTCCAGACGTGGGAGATAACGCCACGTGGTGCAGGCACTGTGACCGTGACATTCAAGTACCTGGCGAATGCGGTTGATCGAGCCGTTGCCTGGACCGCGCCGAACTTCGCGTTTTTCAACGGCACCAATGTCTTTCTGTACCCCGTTGGTCGCGGATTTGACTGGCCCGCTCGCGTCACTATTCGCACTGAGCCAAGCTGGCGCATCGCGACGGGAATGGATCCAGCGCCGGGTACGAACGCTTTCACCGCGTCGAATTACCACGACCTCACCGATATGCCGTTCTATGTCGGCAGATTCGCGATTGACAGCACTCAGATTGCCGGGAAATGGATCCGCCTCGCCTTCTATCCGGCGGCAACTCTGACCACCGCGCGCCGGGATCGCGCCTTTGGGTGGCTGCAGAAATTCGTTCCCCATCAGGTCGCCGTCTTCGGCGAAGCTCCGTTTCGCAACTACACAATATTCCAACGTTCTGATACAGTCGTGAACGGCGGCGGGCTCGAGCATCAGAGCTCACAGGTCGACGAGGTACTCACATCACAGCTCGATGCGCCGTATCTGCCCGGACTCTACTCACACGAATTCTTCCATGCCTGGAACGTCAAGCGACTGAGACCGGCTGACCTCGTTCCATATCGTTACGATGACACACAGCAAACGACCTGGCTTTGGGTAAGCGAGGGCATCACGGACTATTACGGTGCGCTCGCACTGGTGCGCGGTGGCGTCAATGACAGCACCGGCTTTTTCGATTTTATCGCCGACGAGGTTTCGTCAATCGCCTCGGCGCCACCGACCGCGCTGAGCGATGCATCGCTCAATGCATGGATTGGCTCAACCGACGGGAGCGGCGGCCTCTACTATCCGAAAGGCGGGTTCGTTGGTTTTCTGCTCGACATCCTGATTCGCGACGCCAGCGACAATCGGCGTTCGCTCGATAACGTGATGCGCAACGTCTACAATCAGACCTACAAACGCGGGCGCGGCTTTACGCCTGCCGATTGGTGGGGCGAGGTCAGTCGCGCGGCCAATGGCAAATCATTCTCGGACTTCGCACGGCGTTATGTCGACGGTCGGCAGCAAATACCCATCGATTCACTGCTTGCTCTCGCCGCGCTGCGGGTGACGACGGATACACTGCGTGAGCCTCGCCTGGGGGTCAGCACTGCGACTGATAGCGCCGGAATCACAATCACCCAGGTCGCACCGACCGGCGCGGGTGCGGCGGCCGGTCTGAGAGCCGGCGACCGCCTGGTGTCGATTGGCGAGGTTGCCATAACCACTGACAGCTCTTTCGACGCGTTCCGTGCGCGTTATTCGGGTACGACCGCGACGACGCTGCCTCTTGTAATCAGGCGCGGAGCGCAGCCACTGACACTTCAGCTACCCGTCAGGTTGAGTACGCGCGTTCGAACAGTTGTCTCGCCGATTGCCGGCGCCCCGGGAAAAGCCGTCCGCATCCGCACCGGGATATTGAAGGGGTCAACATCCTGAAAATGGATGTCGATTTGGCCGATCCCCATCCGACCAATTAGCAGAACCCTTTCAAAGTCGGAGGAAAAATGAAGTACCTGTGCCTTATCTATGACAACGAAAAGGAGTGGCAGAAATTCCCCAAAGACGTCCAGGACAAGTACATGGGGGAATACATGCAGTTCACCGACAGCATCAAGAAAGCCGGACAGCACGTCGGCTCGCACCAGCTCCAGCCGTCTCATACGGCGACCATCGTGCGCATTCGCAACGGCAAGGTGTCGACGACGGATGGACCCTTTGTCGAGACCAAGGAACAGCTCGGTGGATATTATCTGATCGAAGCCAAGGATTTGAACGACGCGATTCAGGTCGCTTCACGCATCCCGTCGGCAAGATTCGGTGCTATCGAAGTGAGACCTGTCGTCGAACGTCCTGCGTAATCGATGCAACCGGACCCCGCGTGTGTTCGCGACGAAGTCGATGCCATTTATCGAGCTGAGTCGCGCCGCGTGCTGGCGACGCTGATTCGCCTCCTTGGTGATTTCGATGCGGCAGAGGAGGCAATGCACGACGCGTTCGCGGCAGCGGTGGAGCAGTGGATGGAAGATGGAATACCCGCGAACCCGCGATCGTGGCTGATCTCGACCGGAAGATTCAAGGCGATCGACCGCGCACGTCGAGCGGCGCGATTCGATTCGGTCGACACCTCCTCAATAGATGCGGTGACCGACGTGAAAATTCCCGAATACGACGACGAGAGCGTCGAAGACGATCGACTCCGTCTTATTTTCACCTGTTGTCATCCGGCACTTAGTCCCGATGCCCAGATCGCGCTGACGCTCCGTGAAGTGTGCGGCCTGACGACCGAAGAAGTCGCGCACGCCTTCCTCATTCCGCCGTCGACACTGGCCCAACGGATCGTTCGCGCCAAGTCAAAGATTCGCGACGCGGGCATTCCTTATGAGGTCCCTTCACGTGCCGAGCTGCCGGATCGCCTCGACAGCGTGCTGCACGTCGTCTATCTCGTTTTCAACGAGGGGTACTTCGCCTCTGGCGGCGAGTCGCTGACACGTGCCGATCTGTCAGGCGAAGCGATCAGACTTGGCAGATTGCTCGTTGATTTGTTGCCGGAGCCTGAGGCAGTCGGGCTGCTGGCGTTGATGCTGCTCCTCGACGCGCGGCGAGCGGCGAGAGCGACTGCCTCCGGCGAAATGATTCTGCTCGAGGAACAGGATCGCTCGCTCTGGATGCAGGACCAGATCGAAGAAGGCGGGCACCTCGTTGAGCGGGCGCTTCAGTCGCGGCGCTTTGGTCCGTACACCCTGCAGGCCGCCATCGCCGCGGTGCACGCCGAAGCGCGCGATGCCGCATCGACCGATTGGGCGCAGATCGTTGCGCTCTATGACGTGTTGTTACTAGCCGATCCGTCGCCCGTAATCGAGCTCAATCGCGCAGCCGCGGTGGCGATGCGCGACGGGCCAGCGACCGGATTGGCGCTCATCGAGGCCATCCTGATAAGAGGAGACCTATCCGATTACCTGCCTGCGCACGTCGCGCGCGCAGATCTGTGCCGGCGCTTGGGCCGGGTCGACGAGGCGATCGTCAGCTACGAACGCGCGCTGGAACTGGCAAGGCAGGAGCCGGAAAAGAGATTCATCTCCCAACGTCTGCGCGAGCTACGGGCTACTTCACCTCGATAACGCGCGAAGTCGACGTACCACCCGTAGTGCCGACCTCGAGCTTGACCGCATACTTGCCCGCCGGCACGGCTGACAGGTCGAGTAACACCGACCGTGGTGACATCACCCCGGCCGCTCCATTCTCCTGCCACCGAATGTTCAGTGGTGCTGCTTTCGGAGCGATCCGCAACACGCGGAACGCGCGCCGAAGCAGACTTTCGTCGATCGCGGTAATGGTGAGCGTGACCGGAAGAGCACTATCGGTGGGACTGCTGCCGTACAGCTCCCAAAACAAACCGACCTGAACATTGCGCCTGAATTTCGTGCCACCATGTGCACGAGGAATCGCCTCATCGAGACTGGAAGGCAGTGACGGCGCGCCATCGACCAACAGGAGATCGGAAACGCTGATCCTTCCCGAGTCGAGCGGGATCTCGGCAAACCCTGACCTCCAGCGCGCAGCCGCAGTACTGTCCTTCGCCAGCAGCTCGACGCCGATCAATTGCTCGCGCCACGGTGTGGACACTGTCAGCACATTCTTTGTCGGCGACTCATCGAGGAGAGTGGTCGAAGGCGACGTCGACTCATCACCCATCGCTACGACTGCCGCGGCGAATTTGTGCTTGCCGAAGATGGTGTCGTTGGTCACGTCAAACGCGGCAACGACCTTTGTCGAATCACCGCGGCGAAAACGTGCTACCTGGGCGTCCAGTCTCACGAATCCGTTCGTGTACGTGGGTGAGTACTGTTCGCGCGGCGGGAACTGGAAGATGTCGAAAATCGAATCGACGATCTGCACCAGGCTGTCGGGCGGGCGCTGAGTCAGAAAAAAGTGATAGCCCGGCTCGCGTTCATGGCCAACGATTGATGGCTTTGCATCCGGGTACATGCTGCGACTCGGTTCCTGCGTCCATTTCTCGGCCCAGCCGAAGCGCAGGATGAGCTCGGCGAGGTCACCACCCCAGCTCGAGCCGTAAGTGTTCACCGAATTCTGCTGCAGCATGGTGTGCAGCACGCGCGAGTAATGTTCCGTGCGCCGCTCGTTGCCAGGCGTCATGTAAAGAGGGTCTGACACCCACCAGATCCGCGCGTCCGCTGTCTCTCTCTGAGCGCACGTCATCCGGCGATAGGTGCCACGGATGTCATCGTCCAGCAGCGGACCGAGATTCATCCAGTGACAGCGGAGCGGGGACGGCATCCCGTCGAGAGCAAGCGCATACGCCGAGTCGGCAGCCAGGAAATTTCCGCGCACGTGCAGCGCGAGTCCGAGCAACGCACTGCACCACCATTTTGCAGCGCGACATGATCGGGCGACGGCTACGCTATTCGAGTCATGCGCTTCGAGCATATAGCGGATGCGCTGACCCATGATCCAATCGTCGCCGGGAATGAGCGCCGAAATGTGCGCGAGCTCGCGCAACAGCTCGGCACGCGCCTTGACGATGTCACGGCCTTCATCGGGTACCGTGTAGTCTTTCAGATTGGGATGCCACTCGCAAAACCGGCCAACGATCAAACAATGATTTTGATCGACGGTGCCGATGTAGAAGCGCGGCAGCATGCGCCGACGGCGCCTCTCGAAGCTGGCCTGGAGATCCCGCGCGCGATCATTGAACTCGGCGGAGTCGAGTCGCGGCTGGTCTTCACTCGACGCGGCCTTGACCAATTGTTGCTGGGCGCCGCTGCCGGTGGGTGCGATCGAAGTGGTTGCTGACAGGGCAAGCGCAATTCCCCGGGCGAGTCGTGGACTCATACCCGATTTGACACCCGATGATGTCTAAAAGATGCGGCGCAGGACGTATGACAGCACGCTGAACAGAATCGAGATCTACAGCCTGCTAAATAGTTAGCTCCGGGGCACGCCGCACGCCACCGGAGGAGGCAGCTGACTACCCCGCTGCTTGTACGGGAGCGCCAGCGTCGATTGCCCTGACCTGTTTACGCGTTACCGAAAGCCGCCACGCGAAGAGGACATATAGAAGGAGGGCCACTGGAACGCGCAGTTGGCCTTCCTTGAACTCGAAGAACCACCGCACCGCGTCGAACGCGATTGAATAGATCGTCAACCAGAAAGCGGGAGTCAGGAACGCTCGCTTGCGCATGATGATGGCAACACAAAGGATTGCCAGCGCGACGCTGAAAATCTGCTCGATCCACCACCAGACTCTGGACTGAAACGGAAGCGCTTCGCGCAGTTCCGGCTTCATAAACACATTCACCCAGCCGGCGATGGTCAGCAGCGTGATCAGCGCGGCGATAACGCTTCTGAAAATGTCGGGCGGTAGACGGTCGGTTCGAATGTCTGTAGTAGTCGGAGCAGTCATGGGCTCAGGGATAGATTGCCCTCCCTTTCACTCAAGTTCCGTGCGCGACCGCTGCCCGCAGACCGAGTGTCAAACGTTCCACGGCTTCGCGCGCGGAATCCATCGCGGTACGGCGGCCTTGTACCGGCGATACTCATCGCCAAACCGCTGTTCCAACCCAGGCTCCTCCAGGAGGCGGAAGTAAAGGGCGTTGATGATGAAGAACCCGAATGCCCACAGGGCAACGACTCTCGAGCCGAGCAGCAGAGACTCGCCCATGAGGATTATCAAAACCGCGCTGATCATTGGATTTCTCACGAAGCGATACGGGCCGACAACGACGAGATGCTTCGTCGGATCCCAGGGCGCGAGCGTACCCCGCCCGACTCTCGCGAACAGCGCTATGCACCAGGAAAACAAGGACAAACCGAGAAACAGGATGGCAAGGCCTGCAACACGTCCGAACGTTGCGCCCAAGGTTCCGTCGATCCATCGCGTATCCGACTGGGCATAGCCACTCATCAGCCAGCGAGGGACCAGGATCGTCATCACGAACGGCAGCAGCAGGATCGCGACGAAATGGCGGATGATCGTCACGATCCCGGTCACGTTCTATGGTCTCCTTGGCATCGGCACTTTATCGCGGCCGAACGGATCACCAAGCAGAGCCTCGGTATGCATCGCGCACACCCACTGACCATCGCGACGAACCCAGGTCGAAGAATCGGCGGCTTCGACCGTGACCGGCTTGCCATCGACGGTGAGCTTTTCTTTCACCTTGTACGCGATGACTGCCGCGTCGTCGCAAACGAGCCTCACCTGAACGTCCGTCAGTGTGAACTCGTGCAGCGTCCAGCCGCCAGCCTGCATCATCTTGCCGAAAGTCTCCTGGCTGATGCGCGCCGCACCTGATGCGCCGACAACAATACACGGATCATCCGTGAGTCTCATCGCCGCCTGGACATTCTTGTCCCTGATCGCGGTCCAGTACTGCTTCTCGAAATCCAGCAGTTGTTTTTCGATTGGGCCTTCGGCCATCCCCTGGTCCTCGCGATGGGCGTTAGCACTACATTGGGGTCGAATCCGCCCAAGAACAAGCTTGTAATCGCGGCGTCAGCATGCTACCTCAGAGCAGCAGCAAGCCTCGTTTCACGCCCATTGCGACCGCTTCAGCACGAGTGGCCACGCCGAGCTTCTCGAATAGCAGCTCGAGATGCGTTTTGACGGTGTTCGTCGAAATCCCCAGCCGCGCTGCGATCTGCTTGTTGACCAACCCGTCGGCGAGGAGCGCCAAAATTTCCTGTTCGCGGCGGCTCAGTGGCGCCGGGCGTGAATCATTTCCCACTCGACTGCCGGAACGCGGCAACACCGACGCCGCGCGTGCAATCAGAACCAGCTCGCTATCGGGTGGTACCTCGGCGGTTGTACTGCCGACGCCGACGATCTCGAATTCTTCACTCGACCTCAGTGCCGCCGCCAGAGATGCACGCAGCTTCTCGGTGGGCGCGACGATGGCGACGCGCGTCATTGGCGCGCGCCGGCCTTACGCAGCTCGTTGTGCGAGCGCGCGCTCGACGAACCTCTGCACGAGCGTCGATGGTATCGCGCAGCCGAGGCCGTTGACCACCATGCTGTTGATGCCGACCAGTCGACCTTCGGCGTCGACGAGCGGTCCGCCTGAATTGCCGGGCGCCAGTCGCACGTCGGCAACAATCCAGCGCGGTGATTTGGACTGATCCCGGGCGACGGTGTGAATGACCCCCATTGCCAGGGCGTCACGCACCCCCAGCGGATGGCCGTGCGCGAACACGAGCTCGCCTGGGCGTAGCGATTCGGGATCGCGCAGCTCCAGCATTGGTCCACTGACCGATGGAGCGGCGATGAGCGCGAGATCATGCTGGGGATGGTACGCGAGTGCGCGCGCTTCGCGCCACTTGCCGTTCGCATCCACCTCGAGCGAGGATCCGCGCCGCACGCAGTGAGCATTGGTTACGACGAGTCCTGCGCCGCCCCAGATGATCCCCGTCCCGCTACCGAGATCACCGCTGCGTACCTCGACCACGGTCTCACGCAATAACTCCGCGAGCCCATTCAGGTTTGACGACGCCGCGCGCGCCGAGCCAAAGATTGACGCGTTCATTCTCGTTCTCCTCGATCTGTCGGCGTGACGGAGACGGTCTTCACGACTCCGCCGCGCAAAACCTTCATGGTCAGGGAAGCTCCGTGTGCCGTGGCAGAAAGCGCATCGAGCAAATCATCCGGTCGGGCGAGCCGTTTGCCGGCGGCGTCGAGCAGCACGTCACCCAGTATTAGGCCCGCTTTCTCCGCCGGGGAGTTGTCCGCTATCGATACGATCAACAAACCACCATCGTCCTCGAGCTGGTGCTGTTTTGTGACGGCTGCAGAAAGTGAAACGGGTTGGACCGCGACACCGATGAACGGCCGCCTTACATGCCCGCGCTCCAGCAGCTCGTCGACGACGCGATCCACCGCCTGCGCCGGCAGTGCGAGCGGCGTCCCACGCGCCAGCGCCGAGTTGTTGATGCCGAGTACCGCGCCGCCCCCGTCAACCAGCGGTCCACCTGAAAAGCCGTCGTAAACCGACAGGTCGAGTCGCAGCACACGATCGATCCGCGCCCCCTGCCAGGTCCGCCAGCCTTCGCCCACAGCGCTGATGATCCCAAAGCTCGCCGACACATTGCGGCCCGGGCGACCGACTGCGAGCACGAGCGAGCCAACGCGCAACGCACTGGTGTCGGCGCGTGAGGCTGCTTTGGCGTTTCCATTGCCGTTGATGCGCAGTACGATCAGATCGGTCGCCGAATCGCGACCCGCAATCGTCGCTCTCGCCGATTCACCATTCGGCAGAGTGACTGGAATTTCCCCGTCGCTGCGCACGGTATGGCTCGCACTGACGACGATGCCATCCCGCCAGATTATCCCGCTCGATGGAATGCGTCGTCTGGCGTGGATTGCAACTATGGACCTGCTCGCTGTCTCGACTGCCGATGCCAGCTGTGATGAAAGCTCCGAGAGAGCGCTGACCGCGCTCGCCGCTGCTGCCGCCATGTTCCTTCCTGATAAGTGAAGCTGACTGGAGCATCACTGTTCGTCCTCGGCGCTGGTATCGGACGAATGGGTGACCATCTGGCCGCACGGAAGACGGGGCGCGATACTAGTCCCTCATCAGAACTGCTTCACGGAGACGGTATGAGCATCGCCGACACGCTGCTGCCCGAATTCGATCAGGAGATGGCGACAACACGACGCGTCATCGAGCGCGTTCCCTCGGACAAGGGGAAATGGAAGCCGCACCCGAAGTCATTCCCACTCGGCCATCTCACTCAGCTCGTCGCGATGATGCCGGGCTGGCTGACCAACGCGCTCACGGAAACGTCGCTAAACCTCCTCGACTACCGGGGCTACACCTACGAGACCACGGAAGATTTGCTCAAGGTCTTCGACAACCACGTGAAGGAGGCTCGCGCTGCGATCTCGAATTCGAAGGACTCGGATTACACGGTGCCGTGGTCGCTTAGGCGCGGTGAGCAGATCTTCTTCACGACGCCGCGCGCGGTCATCGTGCGGCAGACCATCAACCACCTCGTGCATCACCGGGGTCAGTTGACGGTTTACCTGCGGCTCATCGATGTGCCAGTACCGTCGATCTACGGTCCGACTGCCGACGAACCAGTCCCCGGTCTTTCGCCCAGCAAATAGCTCCTATCTGGTCGGGGCCGTCGACCCCATCTCGCGCAGCGCTTCTTCAACCCGGCCGACGTGTCCGGGCACGCTCACTTTCGGGAAAATGCGCGCAACACGTCCATCGGCGTCTACGATGACGGTCGTGCGTTCAATGCCCATGAACTTTCGTCCGTACATCGATTTTTCCTTCCACACTCCGAACGCGTTTGCCAGCTGGCGCTGTTCATCGGCGAGCAGCTGGAAAGGAAGCTCGTACTTCGTTTTGAATTTGCGGTGCGACTCGACGCTATCCGGACTGACGCCGATGATGCGCGCGTTGGTCTGGCCGAATCGCGGAAAGGAATCGCGAAAGTCGCAAGCCTCTTTCGTACAACCGGACGTGTCGTCCTTCGGATAAAAGTACAGAACGGTTTTTCTGCCTTTCAGCGACTCATTGGTAACAACGCTGCCGTCGTCGGCGGGAAGTGAGAAGCGGGGAAGCATGTCACCTTCCTTGATCGAGCCGGAAGCGGTCGCGGATTTCTTAATTGGCATTTGATTGGAAGTTGTGCTGACTAAGTTAGCAACACGTCTAGCTGCCCTGGGACGCTCCCCGGTTCCGTAATTCTTTTTCGATTGCGGGTTGCTCGCAGTAGACTGCCCAGCCCAGCGCAGTACCGCCATAGACTGTGTCTTTGATATCGGTACGCGCGCCGCGATCGAGCAGCAGCTTGACGACGTTCTCTCGCCCCGCGGCGATCGCCTGGTGCAGCGGTGTCGAGTGCGCGTGGAATCCCTCCGGATTCAACCGGTTCGGATCTTCCCCGGCATCGAGCAGGACTTTCACGACATCGGCGTGCCCGTGCTGCGCGGCAAGCGCCAGCGCGACGTGCCGCCGGCGCTCGTCTGCTGTCGGTAGCAAACGCACAACCTCTTCCACTCGACCCAATCCAGCCGCAGCCGGAAGGGAATCCGCGGGCGTCCCCCGCTTGGCCAATCGCTCAGCCGTCTTCGTGTAGCCAAACGCCAGTGCGGTCATGATGTCCGATTGCCACTCTGAGCCGTCCCCTTTGCGTTTGGCGCCGTAATCCAGCAGCAGCTCCGCGAGATCCGCCTGCACACCCGCGTTAGCTGGATGCGCGCTCGACACGAGCATGCTCATCGTCGTGCAGAGGTGGTCGTACATGATCGCCAACGCATCGGGATCGGCGCCGGCATCGAGCAAAAGTCGCGCGACGTCGACCGCGTTCGACGGGGTCTTTTGCCGAACACCCTCGACACCGTTCGCCGCGATGTAGTGCAACAATGTCGCGCGATGAAAGCGCAATGATCGGGCGTGAACCAGCTTCGGATCCTCACCGATCATTGCCTTCAGCGTCTGGATATCGCCTGCGATTACAGCCTCAACCGCCTTTTCGAACTTCGCTGCCTGTCCATCCCGCGCCATCTCGTCGGCGAACTTCATCAGGTCGTGCCAGGTCTGCAAGAAATACTCGTGAGCTACGACGAGTCGTGCGTCGTCGAGATCGAGTTTGTCCGGCTCGACATCCGTTACGGTTTTGCCGCGATAGTGCGGGTGCATCCACTTGAAGTTCCAGAGCGCCGCGTCCTCACGCGCCTGCAGCGCTTCGTACAACTGCTTCGCTTCACGCTCGTAGTCGTCGAGCGTCGCGTTCCAGGGCAAATTGTGATTTGCGCTCATATCACCAGTGGATGCTCCCGCTCACCGTTACTCTGCTCGCGCCGCCAGGACGTCACCAAGCGCGTCCAGGCGATCCGACCAGTACTCCTTCAGCTGATTCGCCGTCTCCCGATCCGGGAGCTTGGTGTGCTGCACGGCGACCGAGCTCTTGGTGTTTCCCTTCGGCATGAATCCAACGGCGATGATGGATTTATCGGTCCAATCGATGCGCATCGACTTCGGCGTGGTGGCAGTGCGGATTCTCACAGTCGCTCCGTCCAGCCAGCGTCGACGGGTCGCATCGTCCGCCCACGCCTCGAATAGAGTCTTTACCGGCACATCGAATGTCCGTGATTTGCTTGCTTCATAAGTGCCGTCGCGCCGTTGACCTCGCGCGCGGAGCCCCTTGATGCGCTCGTAACCAACGGTGACTGTCTGGGACCACCAGTCGCCAGCCTTGTAAGTCTTCTTCACCAAGGCCGCAATGTCACGGTGCGACATCTTCTCGGCGCCGTGATAATCCAACGAACGCACCCAGCGCTCCCAGGTGCATCCGGTTTTCGCTTTGATGACGTCGTCGCTCATGCCGGCGAGCGCCGCGTAATCGATTGATGATTTCGACGGTTTGGCAGCTTTGGTCGATGACGCGCGAACAGTAGCGCGTTTTGCTTTTGGTTTTTTGAGGATGTGAGCGCGGGCGGTGGTGTAGGCTTCACCCGTCTTCTTCATGCGAGCGCGAACGAGGCGCTTGAAATCCTTATTGGCAGGCATCGTCATTCTCCTTTGGGCACACCACGGTGCTCTCCCCAGCAGCGCGCCGCGGTGACGCAAAGGATCGACGAAACTCTCCGGGAGTCTACCCCCCTTTGCCTCGCTGCCGACTCCGGCTGGGGCGGAGTCAAGAAGAGGTTGGGCGCGGATCGCCGCCACATTCACGATGGAGGAACCGAATTCTGCCGTCAAGCGTCCCATTGCCTTTAACCCGATCCCCACCAAAATTCGAGGTTAGCGCCGAGTGGCGGCCGACGGTCCGCGTAAAGGGTCCAACCCACCTTCAACATCGGTTCACAACTACCTTCATTCCTCGCCCGAAACGCGGACACCGGGCGCGACGAAAGGGCTCGCCCCTTTCCAGGGAAGGAAGGTGCATTATGTCTGAACAGACCCCCGTGTCTGCGTCCGGCGCTCTCGCCTTGCCGGATGCGCCGAATCTGGAATGGCTTCGCAAGCAAGCGAAGCAACGCCTGAAAGAGCTGCGTCAAACCGATTCTGGAGCAAAGCTGGCCGACGCCCAGCTCGATCTCGCACGGCGTTACGGGTTTCCAAGCTGGCGCGCACTGAAGGCGCACGTTGATTCGCTGACGATCGAAGGCCAGCTGTTCGACGCAGCCCGCAAGGGCGATTCTTCAACCTTGCGCGCGTTGCTCGACGCGCACCCCGCCAAGGTATTCGTCCGTAACCAGCCTTACGAGCACACGCTGCTGCACGTCGCCGCGCACAACGGACGTCTCGAAGCCGTCGAGCTACTCCTGAAGCGGGGCATCGACCCGAACACGCGTGAGAAGGGCGACAACACGTATGCAATGCACTGGGCCGCCGCCGCCGGCCACCTCGATGTGGTGCGCGCGCTGGCAGATAGCGGTGGGGACGTCGTCGGCGATGGCGACGATCACGCGTTGCAGGTGATTGGCTGGGCGACCGGCTGGGAAGGCTGCGACGATGTGACGCATCGCACGCTCGCCGACTTTCTGATCAGCCGCGGCGCACGGCACCACATCTACTCGGCGATTGCACTGAACAACGCGGAGGAAGTGCGCCGCATTGTCGCGGACGATCCATCGCAGCTCGAACGGCCACAAAGTCACAACGAAAACTTTCGACGTCCGCTGCATTTTGCGGTGCACAAGAAATTGCGCGGTATGGTTGTCTTGTTATTGGAGCTTGGAGCAGATTCGCTGGGCACGGATGCATCCGGGTTTACAGCCGTTGCCTACGCGACAGACCCGGAGATCGATGTCCCGGTGCTCGAGGCGATTCGCCGGCGCGTTGGACCAACGCTGCTTACTTCACTTGGTCTCGATGACTGGGAATCGGCCGCCCGACTCATTCAGCGCGACCCGTCAGCGGTCGAGAAAGATGGCGTGCTCCACCTGATGGCCAAGCGAGGAAATGCCGCCGCCGTGAAATGGCTCCTTGCGGGCGGCGCGAATCCAAACAGGCTGTGGAACCACTGGGACGCGCTGGTCACTCCGCTCCATTTGGCCACGCTGTCAGATCACGCCGACGTCGCCCGGGAGCTACTCGACGCCGGTGCGGATTCTAGCATTCGCGATAGCATGCACGACAGCGACGCGCTTGGTTGGGCAAACTTCTTCCAGCGCCGCGAAATCGTCGAGCTTATCGAGCGCTCAGGTCGAGCGCGCGGTCTTGCGAAGTAACTGGAACGCCCAGATCGAAAATGCAGCGGAGATGAGCGTGATGAGGATAAACCAGGGATCGCGATCGCCGTGAAAGCCGCCCTCCGAGACCATCCGCCAGATGTGGGCGATCGTCAAAAGTGCGAAAACGACGCCCGTTGTCATGAGATACGCCTTCATTTGCGACGCCTCCGTGTTAATCCGTCGTTAACCGCTACCGGGTTGACTGCGCTGTCTCTGCCCGTTGATCGGGAAGCTTTGCGCCAACACGCTCGCGCACTGCCTGGAAGTCACGCACTGGACGTACTTCGATCGATCCCGTCTCCGCCCAGGGGAACGCCGATGCTATCCTCACCGCCTCTTCCATGTTTTCCGCTTCGATCAGGTTGAACCCGGCGAGAATTTCCTTGGTCTCGGCGAACGGGCCGTCAGTGATCGTCAGCCGATTGTTGCGGCGACGCAGAGTCTTCGCGGTCCTGGGACTCTCGAGCTGCTGCGATTCGATCAAGCGTCCTTCATTGTGCAGCTCGTCGGCGTGCTCAATACAGCCACGCATTGTTTTATCGAACTCCTGCTGAGGCATGGCGTCGAGCAGAGCAGGATCGTTGTAAATGATTACAAGAAATTTCATGTCAGCCTCGTTGCACTGCGAAAAAGGAGCGGAAAATGTCCAAGGTAATGGTGTTCAACAGCGTTTCTGTCGACGGTTACTTCACCGATACAAAGGGGGACATGAGCTGGGCGCACCAGGATGACCCTGAGTGGAGAAAGTTTACCATCGAAAACTCGAGCGGCGACGGCATCCTGTTGTTCGGTCGCGTCACGTATGAGATGATGAGCAGCTATTGGCCGACTCCACAAGCGAAACAGCAATTCCCGGAAGTGGCCGAACGAATGAACAAGGCTCAGAAGGTGGTGTTTTCGAGAACGCTGAACAAGGCCCCGTGGAATAACACGCGGCTAATAAAAAGCGACTTGCCAGGCGAAGTCCGCAGATTGAAGAAAGGCTCGGCAGACATCGTCATACTAGGAAGCGGTACGATCGTTTCCCAGCTGGCTCAGGAAGACCTGATCGATCAGTACCAGATGATCGTCAATCCAATCGTGCTTGGAGCAGGTAGAACGCTTTTCGAGGGAATGAAGAACAAATTGCCGCTCAAGCGCACGCAATCACGGACATTCAAAAACGGCAATGTGTTGGTGACCTACGAGCCAGCCGGGTAAAGCGCTAGCCATCTTCCGGTTCACTGTGGATTCAATACTTTTGCCTCACGCTGAGACTCGAATGAGTCCAGGCCAACGACGAGGCGCATAACCTGATCGGAGGGTGCGAAAGACGTAACACGCGGGAGAGGTCATGTTTCAAAAGCTCGCAACACTAGGTGCTGTGGCGACCTTCGTCGTTGGATGTGCACCCGACAAACCGATGCCCACAGCCGGATTTGAGATACGAACGCCTCTGTACGCGGTGGGCGGCCAGAGCGATTTCAACATGGGTACGCACCTGACGGGCGCCGAGGAGTTCTGCCCGGGCTGTACGACTTCGACGCCGGCGGATTCGAAAGCGCAGGGTGAGGCAGTCTTCCGGGTTCGCCCGGATGGTGAGACTGTAGACTTCCGGCTCATCGCCTCCAACATCGACAACGTCTTCATGTCGCACATCCACTGTGGCCGGCCGGGTGCCAATGGCCCAATCCGGATGTGGCTGTACCCGGGAACGCCGGGACCAACTGGCACGCCCGGACCGGCCGGGTCGGGACCGCAAAACGGCGTTCTTGCCTCGGGCACCTTTTCATCGGCCGGGGTGATTTGTCCCGCGACAGCTGTCGGTTCGAACATGCCGCTTCTGGATGCGATGAGAGCCGGCTTGGCCTACGTCAACGTGCACACTGACGACGGGCAAAATGGTCCGAACACCGGACCCGGTGATTTCCCGGGTGGCGAGATTCGCGGCCAGCTGGACCACGGCCGCTAATCAAGACATCGGCATTTCCATGGTGCGCTCTCCGTGATCCTGCGGAGAGCGCTCTGGAAGTCTACTTGATGGTGACGTACTGCTCGAAGCGCGCGACTTCGGCTTTGTCGACGTACTTGCCGATCTCGCGCCGGAACTGCTCGATCGACGTATACGGACGGTATTCCTTGAACTCACGCAGCATGCGTGGACCCATGCCGGGGATGCTCATGAGCTCGGCGTCGGTGGCCGTGTTGAGATTGATGCTGTGATTGGGCAAGGCTTTCTGGGTGCCGCTCGCTGTCGTGCTGGCAGTTCCGCTGGGCGTCGCAGGTGTGACAGGAGGCGTCGTCGACGTCACGGTCGATGCAGACGTTGAAGTATCGCCCGTTACGATCAGTGCCGTGTCCTGCGGAGTCTCCTTTTTGGCAGTGCACGCGGCAACAGCCAAAACAGCGAAACAAGTCAATGTCCGCGAGTTGATGAAACGAATCATGTGATTCTCCAGGTGTGTGTATCGGCGCGATGCGCGCCTGGTGCGAGCGACATCATTGGCTTCTAGTTAGAACTTTCATCGTTTACGGCCGCGCCCCGACTCAGCGCCGGATGTCTGTAGGCATAGAGCAGGCCGAGCAGCCCCAGCTGTGATAGAGCGCCCGGCGCCAATGCAGGAGTTGCCCCGCGCAGCACCTTCCAAATCAGCTTTGCGCCGCCGAGCGATGGATCACGCTCGAGCGCAAACTCCACGTTGCCTTTGAGATGGAAAAACACGCCGAGTAGGCCGGCCACCACGAACATCCACATGAGCGTTTGAAACACGCGAAATGTCCCGTGAGCCGGTCGAAGGTAGACGAGCACTGTGACGATGAGCCCGACCAGCAGCAAGATGTGTGGGATCCACTGCGAGAACGACTCCGCGTGCCTGAGGAGCGCGAGCTCGACTTCGAGACCGACCATGCCAATGAACACCAGTGCGAGCACGAGCTGGCGCAGCGACAGGTTCATGGTTTCGTGTGCACTCGCACGGTTTGAGCCAGACTCCGCTAGCCAGGCCTCTCGCCCAAGGCGTTTTCCAGTGCGTTCCAGGCAAGCAGCGCGCACTTTACGCGAGCGGGGAAGCGCGCAACACCGGAAAGAGAGCGCAGTGAGCCGAGATTCTGTTCGTCCCCCTGCGACACGCCAAGCATCAGATCGCGGAACTGAGCCCGGATTGAATCGATCTCCGTAACGCGCTTTCCCTTCACCAGCTGCGTCATCATCGACGCCGACGCCTGCGAGATCGAGCAGCCGCGGCCGGAGAATTTCACGTCGCTGATGCTCTCACCATCGAACGCGACTTGTAGGGCGATCTCATCACCACACAGCGGATTCTTCATCTCCACGCTGGCGTCGGCGTTCTCGAGCGTGCCCTTGTTGCGCGGCCGCCGATAGTGATCCAGGATCATTTCCTGGTACAGCGCCGACAGCTCGGCGGAATCAGGGCGCGGCATATGAGAAAATCTCGCGAGCCTTGAGGATGCCGGTGACAAGAGCGTCGATGTCGCTCTCGTCGTTGTACACGTAGAAGGACGCACGGGCCGTTGCCGGTACGTCGAGTCGCCGCATCAACGGTTGCGCACAGTGGTGGCCGGCGCGAATGCAGACGCCCTCGCCGTCGAGGATCGTGGCGAGATCGTGCGGATGCACGTCACTCATGGTGAAACTGACGACGCCGCTCCGCTCATGTGGCGGCGGACCATAGATCTGCACACCGTCGATGGCGCTCAATCGTTGCTGCGCGACTGACATGAGGCTACGTTCATGCCCGAGCACGCGCGCCATTCCGATTCCATCCAGGTAATCGACGGCTGTGGCCAGACCGACGGCGTTGGCAGCGTTCGGTGTACCGGCCTCGAACTTGTGCGGCAGCACGTTCCACGTCGTGCGGTCATCGTTCACGAACTCGATCATATCCCCGCCCGTTTGGTACGGCGGTATCTCTTCCAGCATCTCGCGCTTGCCGATCAATCCGCCGATTCCCATCGGCCCCAGCATTTTGTGTCCGCTAAAGGCGTAGAAGTCGATCCCCAGCGTGTCGAACGAGACCGGGAAGTGAGGAGCGCTCTGCGCACCGTCGCAGACAGTGATCGCATCACTGTTCTCGCGCACGAGCCGCACGACGTCGGCGACCGGATTGATCGTTCCGACGGCATTGGAGACGTGACCGAACGCGACGATCTTCGTGCGTTTGTTGAGAAGCTTCCTCAGATGATCGAGGTCGATCCTCTCGTCGGGCGTCAGCTCGCAGATCCGGAACTTGGCGCCCTTCCGCATCGCCAGCACCTGCCAGGGGACGAAGTTGGCGTGATGCTCGAGAGCCGTGACGATGATCTCATCGCCCGCTTCCACGTTCGCGAATCCCCACGAGCCGGCAACGAGATTCAATCCTTCCGTCGTGCCGCGGGTGAAAATCAGACAATCCGAGTCACGCACGCCGAGGAATTCAGCGATGCGCACGCGCGACTGGTGATAGAGCTCCGTTGCGCGCACTGAAAGTGAGTAGGCGCCGCGATGGGGATTGGCATTAGATGTCTCGTAGAACTCGCGCAGTGCGTCGATGACGACCTGCGGTTTTTGCGACGTCGCGGCGGAATCGAGGTAGTGAAGGCCGGGATTGCGGGCGAAGATCGGGAAGTCAGCGCGCAACTTCAGATCTGCGTGCGACTCTGAATCCTTGCGCAACTTCACGGCACGCGCACGGTTGACGGCTCGTAACTGCCGTTGATGCGTTGGCATCGTGGACCAACCATGATCTGATCGCCGTCGAGGCGAACCTGGAACACCGGCAGCGGACTGGTCGCCGGTACCTGCTTCACCTCGCCAGTCCGGCAATCGTAACGAGTGCCATGCCACGCGCACTGCAGCGTTCCATCCGGCAGCAAATCTCCCAGCGACATCGAGAAGTGCTGATGAGTGCAGATATCGCTCAGAGCAGAGATCTCGTTCCCATGTCGCACCAGGCAAACCGCGTCCCCAGTCGACCGCACCCGCTGCAGAACAGTCCCCTCCGCCAAATCATTCAGAGAGGCGACGGCCTCGAAGTCGGAATTGTCTTCTTGCGACCCCCAAAGGGGCCGGGCAGAGCCACTCATTGGTGCCCCAGAAATGTGTCCAGCCACATTGGCGGCCGCTCATCTCGTATCGCGTAAGTACTGACGAGACAAAGGGATAGATACACAGGCGTTCGCTTGACTATCCCGACAGGATTACTTTAGATTGAATCTACGAAGGGAAGTGTAGAAACGCCAAGGAGTTGGAATGAGTTCGGGAATTGAAGCACTGGTCAATCGGGAGTACGCGTACGGGTTCGTCACCGACGTCGAGACGGACACCGTCCCGCCCGGACTCAACGAAGACATTATCCGCACGATCTCCAAAAAGAAGAACGAGCCGGAGTTCATGCTGGAGTGGCGGCTCAAGGCCTACCGTCGCTGGCTCACCATGAAAGAGCCGCACTGGGGCAACGTCCAGTACCCGCCGATCGATTACAACTCTCTCGTCTACTATTCGGCCCCGAAAAGCGTCAAGCCGCTGCAGAGCCTGGACGAAGTCGATCCTGAGCTGTTGAAGACTTATCAGAAGCTCGGCATTTCCCTCAACGAACAGAAGATGCTCGCCGGCGTCGCGGTCGATGCAATCTTCGACAGCGTGTCCGTTGGTACGACGATGAAGGCCGAGCTGGGCAAGCTCGGCATCATCTTCTGCTCCTTCGGCGAAGCGGTTCAGAACCATCCCGAGCTGGTCGAGAAATACCTCGGCACCGTCGTCCCCCACAGCGACAACTTCTTCGCCGCCCTCAACGCGGCCGTGTTCAGCGATGGGTCGTTCGCGTACGTGCCCAAGGGCGTGAAGTGCCCGATGGAGCTGTCGACCTATTTCCGAATCAACAGCCAGAACACCGGACAGTTCGAGCGCACGCTGATAATCGCCGACGAAGGCGCATCGGTCAGCTATCTCGAGGGATGCACCGCGCCCAAGCGCGACGAGAACCAGCTTCACGCGGCGGTCGTCGAGCTGATCGCGCTCGACAACGCGACGGTGAAATACTCGACGGTGCAGAACTGGTATGCTGGCGACGCCGAGGGGAAGGGCGGCATCTACAACTTCGTCACCAAGCGTGGAAAAGCCGCCGGTGTGAACTCGAAGATTTCGTGGACGCAGGTCGAGACCGGCTCGGCGATTACCTGGAAATATCCGAGCGTGATTCTTCAGGGCGACAACTCGACCGGCGAGTTCTACTCGGTAGCCGTCGTCAATCGAAAGCAGCAGGCCGACACCGGAACGAAGATGATCCACATCGGCAAGAACACGAAGTCGACGATCGTCTCCAAGGGAATTTCCGCCGGTGAGGGCAACAACAGCTATCGTGGTCTGGTGCGAGTGCTGCCGAAGGCAGAGGGGGCGCGCAACTACACACAGTGCGACTCGATGTTGATCGGCAACAAGTGCGGCGCGCACACGTTTCCGTACATCGAGGTGCAGAACAACAGCGCCACGCTGGAGCACGAAGCTTCGACGTCAAAGATCGGAGAAGATCAGATCTTCTACTGCAAGCAGCGCGGGCTAAGCGCTGAGCATGCTGTGTCGATGATCGTGAGCGGCTTCTGTCGTGAAGTGTTCAAGGAGCTGCCGATGGAGTTCGCGGTGGAGGCGCAGCAGTTGCTCGGGATCACGCTCGAAGGAAGCGTCGGTTAAAATCAAAGCGCCCACACCAAAGCCGCATGGCAATCCGCAAGCTGAGAGACAAAATCGTGGCCGGCTGGCACTGGCTCCGCTCAGGTCCACGCACGCCCGGATATCCGTTTACGGCGAACTGGACCCTGTTCAGTCAGGCAGTTTACGCGATTCAAACAACATTCAATCACTGGTTTCGTGCTCGAAATAAATGATCTGCACGCCGGAATAGGCGATCGTGAAATACTTCGTGGAATTACCCTCCGGGTGAATTCCGGCGAAGTGCATGCGGTGATGGGCCCGAACGGGTCCGGAAAGTCGACGCTGGCGCAGGTGCTTGCCGGTAATCCGTCGTACGAAGTCACGCGCGGCACGGTGAAGTACAACGGTCAGGACTTGCTGGAGATGGATCCCGAGGTCCGCGCACAAAACGGAATCTTCCTCGCCTTCCAGTACCCGGTCGAGATTCCCGGCGTGTCGAACGCTTATTTTCTGCGCAGCGCCTTCAACGAGATCCGCAAAGCGAACGGGCAGGAAGAGGTCGATCCTCTGGAGTTTCTCGATCTGGTAGAGGAGAGACTCAAGCTCGTCGACATGGACCAGTCGATGTTGTCGCGCTCGGTGAATCAGGGGTTCTCAGGCGGTGAAAAGAAGCGGAACGAGATCTTCCAGATGGCGGTTCTGTCTCCCCGTCTCGCCATCCTCGACGAGACCGACTCTGGTCTGGACATCGACGCGCTGCGCATCGTCGCGCAAGGCGTGAACAAACTTCGTTCGCCGGAAAATGCGACGATCGTCGTCACGCACTATCAGCGGCTGTTGAATTACATCATTCCCGATTTCGTTCACGTGCTCGCCAACGGCAGAATCGTGAAGTCGGGTGGCAAGGAGCTGGCGCTCGAGCTCGAGGAAAAGGGATACGATTGGGTGCAGGGCTCGACGAACGTTGCCGCCGGGGCCGTCGCTTGACCGACGCCGCCACCAGCACACTCTCTCGTGAAAACCCGACTGCCAGAGCTGGATCTGCGAGAGCAGAGAGCGCGGTGAAGACACGCGCACCAGGCTCGATCGAGATCTATCGCGAAGATTTCGATCGGCAGCCGAGTGGACCTGACTGGTTGCAGACGCTGCGCAGGCAGGGGATTGCGCGCTTCGAGGCGCTCGGCTTTCCGACAACCAAGAACGAGGATTGGCATTTCACCAGTGTCGCACCGATAGCCGAACGGACGTTCCGACTCGCTCCGGTCAGCGATGGCGACACGAGCGATGGCGCCGATCGTCGTGGCGCCGGTCGTCGCAAGGCCGACGTTACTAATGCGGCGGGAATTGCGCCCCGGCATCTGGAACGATTCAAGTTCGAGGAGACTGACTGGCACACGCTCGTCTTCGTCAACGGTGTTTTCTCAGAGCATCTGTCGTCGTATGCGGAAATCGGCGACGGCGTCCGCGTTTCAAGTCTCGCGCGAGAGATCGAGTCAGGCTCTGACGTCGTTCGACGTCACCTCGGCAGGATCGCCACGTTCGAGCAGCATGCCTTCACTGCGCTGAACACGGCGTTCATCAACGACGGCGCGTTCATCGAGTTGCAGGCCGATGCCGTCGTCGAGAAGCCGATTCACCTGCTGTTTGTGTCCGAAGGTGAGACGGTGTCCCACCCGCGAAATCTGGTGATCACCGGCCGCCATTCACGCGCGGTGCTGGTCGAGAGCTACGTGTCTGTGCGCGAGAGCGAGTACTTCACGAATGCAGTGACCGAGATCGTGGTTGGTGAAGGCGCGCACCTCGATCACTACAAAATCCAGCGCGAAAGCGAAATCGCATTTCATGTCGGCACGGTGCAGGCGCGCGAGGAGCGCGACAGCCAGCTGCATTCGTTCTCATTTGCGACGGGTGGGTCGCTGGCGCGTACCAACATCTACACATCTCTCGATGGCGACGCGTCGACTTGCACGCTGAACGGTCTATACCTGACCGATGGCACACAGCACATCGACAACCAAACCAGCATCGAGCACATCGCCCCCAATTGCCCGAGCCACGAGTTGTACAAGGGAGTGCTCGACGGCCGGTCACACGGTGTGTTCAACGGCAAGGTGTATGTGCATCCCGAGGCTCAGAAGACCGACGGCAAGCAGAGCAACAACAACCTGCTGCTGTCCCCGACCGCTCGCGTCGACACCAAGCCCCAGCTCGAAATATTTGCCGACGACGTGAAGTGCACACACGGGGCAACGGTCGGCCGGCTCGACGAGCTTGCGATGTTCTATCTGAACAGCCGCGGAATTGGGCGGGAGACCGCGCGGACGCTGTTGACTTACGCGTTCGCAGCAGACGTGCTCGAAACGATTGAGCTCGAACCGGTCAAGAAGGAGCTGGAAAAGATGGTGTTGGCGCGGTTTACAGATTCTCGCGCGTAATAAGGCTAAGACAACTGCCTGCTGGGCGCTTTCCGCAGCTCGCTAATTGCTGACCGCTGCCTACGACGGGACAGATCTCATTCGCGTGAGAGTGACTGCACCGTTTTTCCATGACTCCGCTACAATCTGTCCGGTCGCCTGCAGCGGTGAGCGCTTAGCGATAGAAGCGGTCAGCGCCCAGCAGGCAGTTGTCTTATTCTCGACTACCGACCGAGCAAGTAGAGAATTACGACGATAACAGCTATCGCCCCAATGATGATATTGGTGGGCACTTTCCGCGGCGAATCGGGATCAAGATCGCTGGCGAGGATCGGGTGCTTGATCGTGTTACGGCGCGTGCTGATGTCCTTCTCACGCTTGGTCGCTGCCACCGGCTCGATGACGGCAACGCCAAGCGGTAGACGCTTGGTCGTGAACGTCAGTATCGCTGATCCGACTTCCACCTTGTCGCCCTCGGCCAGCGAGCGTGGCTCGGCGAGCATGGCGCCGTTGACGAGGGTCGGATTAACGCCGCACGGATGCAGCACGAACTTGCCGTCTTCGAGACGCAGCTCGGCGTGGTTGCGCGATACGGCCGGCTCACGAATGAGGATATGGCTCGCTGCATCGCGTCCAATCGTCAGCAAAGAGTTCCTGACCGGGTAGGCGCGGCGCTCGAATTCGTATATGAGGTGGGCGCTGTCGTCGCCCGGTGCCTGTAGCGGCATTGCAGCCATTCGATCTCCGTGTTTTTAAAGACGAATGAGCTACTGATGAGGCTACATTAACCGTCGCCAAACACGCCGAAGCCAACTGGGGGCTCGTTAGTGGAGCCTGGGACGCGTATTATACCGCCAACCCACAAACTCAACTCCCCGGAGGGGGCATGGCGACAAAACTCGAAAAAACACTGAAGCGCGAGATCGACATCGACGGAAAGCCCTACATGGTCGCGATCTCGCCCGAAGGAGTTAAGGTCACCCAGAAGGGGTTCCGGAGAGGGCCTGAGCTTACCTGGCGCTCGATTATCAGCGGCGAAGCTGAGATGGGCCAGCAACTCAAATCATCTGTCTCGTCCACCGGGGGAAGCACCGGGGAGTAGCGCTTAGGGGTTGCTATGCGGCATGGTCATACCGGGCATGCTATCGGTCATCTGTAGGTTGAGATTGCTCTGCACGTCCGAGAGATGCTCCTGGATGACCACCCAGCGACCCCCGCGCTTCTGAAATACTGCCGTCCATGCGCCGCCGATGACGTGATTCATTCCCGTCGGCGTCAGGTGCGGGATTCGATACGTGCTCGTCATCACTGCGGCGTCCGGTGCGAGCACATCGACGTTCATTGACGTCCATTCCCACTTGGGGTTCTTCATGTTCTGGCCGACGTACGTCCAGAACGCCTTGATGCCCTGCTCGAGCTGAGGTCGGGTCGTCGTAATCACTCCGCCGCTCGCCGAGATGACGCGCCCGGAGTCGGGATAAAGACTCATCAGACTCTTGACGGGATCGGGTCTCGATAGGTCATACGCACTGACCACGAGCTTTTTGAGTGTGTCGGCGATCGCTCTCTTGTCGCCGCCGGACATGCTCGCGGCTGATTGTTGCTGGCAAGCGATTAGACCTCCCGCAGCCAGCAGTCTCAATACAGAGACAACACGTGTCCATCGCGGGTGACACGCACTCCGAAAAGGTGGGGTTAAGGCCTCTAATCCGGGTTTAATCATCGGCGTTTGAGTTGCCTTTATAGATGGCGCCAGCGCGAATCATATGTTTTTCGCCGGTGTTTGGACTCGTCAGAGTTTATACCCCTTGTCGTTGGGAAGGAGTTTCCATGCGTAAGACTTATCTGTTGCTTGCCGGAGCTGCGGTTCTCGCCGCTTGCAGTGGCGACAAAAAAGTGTCGATGAATGATGATCTCAAGAAAGACCTGGAGCTCGCCTCCTCGTCCGACGGGATCACACTTGCAAACAGCTCTCCGAACGCGGGTCAACAGGTTGTCTCGGCGATCGAGCAGACTACTCCGCCGGTCAAACAGCAGACTCCTACCAACCGCGTCAGAACTCACAGGGCAGCTCCGAAATCGCCGCCTCGAGTCGTGAGAACTCAGGCGCCTGCGACTGTCGCGCAGAATGAGGAGCAGTCCGTCGCTCCGGCGCCTGTCGATCCGACTCCAGTCTCTCCGCGTCCGCAGCCTGTCGCGGTATCCTATCCGAGCGGTGCGTCGTCTGGTGGTGACGATGGACGCGTGAGCAGTGGTGGTTCATCTGCCGGCGCTGTCCTCGGCACGATCCTCGGCGCGGTGATTCGTGGTGGTGTCGTCGGCGACGTCGACAATTGCGATCCTCGCACCGATGGAACGATGCGCCGTCGTCGCTATCCAGCTGGAGTCATACTCGGTCCGCGTATGCCGGGGCGAGTCATTCCCAGAAATGGCGGTATTACGATCGGTGGTCTCAATGTACCAATTGGCCGTGTTGCGCCTCCACGCTACTAACTCCTAAAGCGTATAGAGGGATGCGGTCTGAATCAGATCGCATCCCTTTTTAGTTACTGAGATGACAACTATGAAAACAACTTTCTCGAGGATCGCAGCTCCGGTCCTCTTCGGTTTTACTCTGGCACTTGGCGCCTGCAAACAGGGTGACAAGCCTGAGGATGCACTGGCGCAGGATACTTCGCTCGCCCACGATCTACAGTTGGCGAACGCTGACACCGCCGCGCAGCCGCAGCTCAAGGACGTCCCGGCCACTGTCGTGCCCGCAGAGACGCCGGCGACTCAGGCTCCACGAGTCACCAAGCGCCAGACCCCGGCCGAGATTCTAACGCCGAACAGAAATCCGCGCCGCGTCGCGACGACTCCGCGCACCGAGCCTGACAACACGCCTGTAACAACTCCTAACGGCAACACCGTGACGGAGAACACCAATGCCGGCTCGAAAGAGGCCGCTGCTGTTGGAACGATCGCTACGGGATCCGAGATCGCACTGTTCTCGGGTCAGCGCGTTTGCACCAACACGTACCAGGTTGGGGATCGGTTCACCGCCAGCGTCGCTGAGTCGGTGCAGGGATCGAACGGCGTAGCAATACCAGCCGGCGCGACGGCCGTCATCGAGCTCACCGGACTAAAGCGCAGCGAGAACGCCAACGACAACATCGAGATGGAATTCACGGTGAGGTCGATTGCATTCAACGGACACACTTACACGGTGAACTCGACGGTTACGACCGCGCAGGTTGAGAAAGTGCGCAACGGCGACGCCAGCAACGACGGCAGAAAGGTCGCGACTGGAGCGGTAATCGGCGCGATTGCGGGTCAGATCCTGGGGCGCAGGACGAAGTCGACCGTGATTGGTGCGGCGACGGGTGCTGCGGCTGGCGCGATTGTCGCCGGCGCAACGGGCAAGTACGACGGCTGCGTTCCCAATGGCGGCCGCATCGCCATCAAGCTCAATCAGCCGATGGTCGTTCAGCAATCGGTCTGATACACGAATTCAAATAGAAAGGCGCGCTCATTCGAGCGCGCCTTTTTTATTGGTGGCATTCTGGCCTGCACCTGCCGGCGATCACTACCCGCCGTAATTAGCTGCGATCCGCCGGCCGTAATAAATGCCAACGCCAGTACCGACCATACTGAGTATGAACGCGGTCGTGAAGCCAACCTTGGCCCCGGCAAACCAGCCGGCGTAGCCACCGATAGTTGCGCCAATGAACGAAAAGAGTTTCCCCATGTTCATTGGACGACTGCAGTGGGGTCGCCAGCAACATTACAGCCGGCCGACAATCAAACCGAAACGGTATCCTCGCTATAGATCGCGGCGCCCGCTTGCGACGCTACGAGATAGTTCACCAGCGCAATCACGGCCAGAGTCCACCACAATCCGCTCGACACCATTCCCATCTGGCGGTAGCCCGAATTGAAGATCAAGCCAAGCAGCCAGAACAGCATCGCCACGTAAAACGCCGTGCGCGGGCCCGGCCCAAATCGCGGTCGCACCGCTGCATACGTCCAAACGAGCGCGATTCCAATCACCAGGTCCATGATGATGTAACTGATGACCGCCGAACCCTGCATCATCTGGTCGGCGAGCCCCGGCTTGAACGCCTCGCTTTCCACACGCATGCGTGCACTCAGTGCGTAGTTCGCGACGAAATCGAAGACGTTCACGACGATGCCGGCAACCAGTCCGCCTACCACGACCTTCTTGATGTTCATGGCCATGCCCTACCTCACTGTTTGGGAGGTCGTTGTTCTTCCGCGCGCTATATATTGAATGCAGACAGGGGTGCCGCGCGATATCCAGACGCCAACGGAGGCGGCGACGCGCGGCTGAGAAAGTCCCTCAGAACCTGATCCGGTTCGTACCGGCGTAGGGAGTCGAACGATGGAATCCGCAGCAACCGCGCAGGCGCCGACGGCGTCTGCGACAAACGGCGCGAGCGAGCTTGCCGCGCCAACTCGTCAGGCCCTCGGATCGCCCGCGCAAACGCAAATGCATTTTGCGCGTCGCGGCGAGGTCACCGATGCGATGCGCTTCGTCGCCGAGCGCGAGGAGCTGACTCCCGAGCTGATCCGGGACGAGATCGCGATCGGCAGACTGATCATCCCGGCGAACATCTATCATCTCGCCGGCAGGCTGGAGCCGATGGCGATCGGGAAGGTCTCGCGCGTGAAGATCAACGCCAACATCGGCAACTCGCAGGTCTCCTCCGATGTGAACGGCGAAATCGAGAAATTGCGTATCGCAGTGAAGTACGGCGCAGACACGGTGATGGATCTGTCCACAGGCGGGAATATCGACGGCATCCGCCGCGCGATCATCGCGCATTCACCGGTGCCGATCGGCACTGTGCCGATCTACCAGGCAGTGCAGGGTGGACCAGACGGGAAGTGGGACAAGCAG